>CACOMI010000001.1 GCA_902628275.1 uncultured Pelagibacteraceae bacterium
AAACTTTTTAAAATAGAAAAAAAAATTAAACACGAGAAATTAAAAAGAAAAGATTTTAAATATAATTTACTTGTTCCAATTAAATACAACTTTAAAAAACCTATTGCTGGGTTAGGTAGTTGTATTTTTATTCATCTAACTAATAATTATAAACCTACAGCTGGCTGTATTGCTTTAAAAGAAAAAGATTTTTTAATTATGCTTAAATTATTAAAAAAAAAATCTAAAATAAAAATTTTCTAGAATCTTTGTCCAAAAATGCTAGATCCGATCCTTACATAAGTTGACAAATGTTTAGTTGCTATAAGATAATCTGAGGACATGCCCATACTTATTTCTGTAAAACCAAGAGATTTATTTAAAGTTTTTATTTCATCAAAATATTTCTCTGGATCGAGATTAAGTGGAGGAATGCACATCAAACCAATTATATCCAATTCAATATCTTTACAATAAGAAACTAATTGACTTAAATCTTTTTTATTAATTCCTGATTTTTGTTTTTCATCTCCTATATTAACCTGCAAAAATATTTTAATTTTTTTATTAATTTTTTTTTCCTCATCAGAAATTTTTTTTGCAAGTTTTTGGCTATCCACAGAATGGATATAATCAAATATTTTAACTGCGTATTTTACTTTATTAGTTTGCAGTTTTCCGATCATGTGTAATTTTAATTGAGAATTTACTTTTTTAATCTCTGTCCATTTTTCAACTGCTTCCTGCACTTTATTTTCACCATAATCTTTATGACCATGCTCTATAAGAGGCAAAATCTTTTCAATTTTAAAAGTCTTACTCACGGCAACAATTTTAGGGTTATTATTAATATTTAATTTATTAAGATAATCTTTAATATTAGACTCGATATCTACTAAATTTTTTACGGTATTATGCATATAAATATGATGAGAAAATATTACTTTATTAATAGATTTGAAACAAAAAATATAGACAAACAAGACAAGCAAACCATAATTATTTATAGAAATTATTCTTCAATATTAATAGATGAAGAACTTATTTTAAAAATAAAAAAAATATTGTCAAAGCAAATCTCTTAAATTTTATTTATCAAATAATATTAAGTTGGCATTAAAGCTAAATTTAGATGGTGCCTATATCCCGGCTTTTAATAAAAGCTACGAACATTTGGCTTATTCTCTTAAAAAAAATTTTAAGATTATTGGTTCTGCTCATAACTTTAAAGAAATTAAAATAAAAGAAAATCAAAATGTTGAAAAAATTTTTCTTTCTTCTTTATTTAAAAAAAATAAAAATTATTTAGGAATTTATAAATTTAAAATATTATCTCATTTAACTTCAAAAAAAACTGTTGCTCTAGGAGGTATATCAACAAAAAATATAAGAAGTCTTAAGTTGTTAACAAATATAGACTTTGCAGGAATATCTTACTTTGAGTAAAAAAAAAGGCCCCTTAAAAGGGGCCTTTTTAAATTTAAACTAATTCAAATTAGAATGCAAATGAAGCACCTAAGAACCAGTAGTCAACATCAGCATTGTTGTTTGTTGAGTGATCTACGTTCTCAGCTTCTTCAATGTTTGCTGAAAGTGTCATACCACCAGCTGTGTAAGAAGCAGTGATTGCACTGTACTCAGCATCTGTAGTTGATCCACCTTTCTCAATTTCTTCAACACCGTAACTTACTGAAAGTTCATCAGATACTGTGTAAGAAATCTTGTAAGAAGAAGTTTCTTGGTCACTTGATGATGTTCCTACATCGTAGTCATTGTTTGACGCAGCAACAGTGATTGGACCGTATGCATATGATAGCTTCCATGCTGTTTGATCACCAGAAGTTGAAGTTGTTCCAGTATTCTTATCAGTTATAGCATAGCTAGCTGATAAACCTTCGATACCTGTGTAAGTTACACCATAACCTACTTCAGACTCTGCACCAGCACCTTGTGGTTTGTAAGAAGCAAATATTGATGCTCCATCCACAATGCTAGGTAATGTATAGAAGATTGAGTTATCACCAGTTCCAGTAGCGCTAACTGCAACACCTGTAACTTGATCGTTTACAGAACCATCAAACGCATCCCAAATGTCTCCAGCTGCTGTACCATCAATTGAAGTTGAAGCAGAAGATCCGCCTTCACCTGAGAATTTTAATGTTCCCATACCATCGCTTGAGACTGTTAGTGAGTGACCGTCAAATGGTAATGTGTCATCAGCTTGGTCGATTGTAAATGATAAACTTACATTCATACCATTATCTAATTCACCACCACCTGTAAAAGTGATTTGGTTACCCATTGAAAAAGTTGCACCTCTGCTGTGATCGTCAGAGCTGTAACCACCTACACCGAGTGACGCTGCACCAGACACTGTTAACTCACCAGCATTTGCTGATACAGAAACAAGTGAAGCTGCTAAAGCTGTCAAACCTATTTTTTTAATGTTCATATTAATTACTCCTTTTATTTGTTTTTATTATTAATAATAAACATTGCTTTATACTGGTTTAATCGTAAAAATTTCTTGATTAAGAGCATTTTTTATCAATAAATTTTTATTGTGTTGTAATTTTACAACATTCAAAATACCGTGATTTATCTATATTTTTGTCAAATTTTTAATATAAAGTTTCAGAAAATGCTTATAAAATAATCTTTTGTTAACTTTAATGCTTGTACTCGTCTAAATTATAAAAAAAAACATGAATATTAGGAAATTATTTAAACTAGTTGTTTTTATAGCGATTATACCCGTCATGCTAAGTTCGTGTAAAAGCCCAGATGGCAAATTCAAACTTCCAGGTGGCGATGCAAGAAAATTCCCAGATGATCCAAAAAAAAGAATTGAGCAAAATCTTAAGGAAGGAAAAGGATTCAGATTGAATGATACATTTAAAAACAAGGGTGGTGTTTTTGATTTTGCGAGCTCGAATGAGTTATGGAGAGCATCATTAGATGTAATTGATTTTATGCCATTATCATCTGTTAATTACAGCGGGGGTATAATCATTACTGATTGGTATTCAGATGATAACTCGCCTAATGAGAGCATCAAAATTTCAATAAGATTTTTGACAAATGAAGTTAGATCTGATGCTTTAGATGTAAAAATATTTAATAGAAAATGTTTAAATGCGACAATGAATTGTAAGTTTTCAGAAATGAGTGGAAATTTGCCGAATGAAATTAAGAAAGAAATTTTAAAAAAAGCAACTATTTATAAAAAAGATAAAAATAAAAAAAAAGAAAAAGACATAAATTAAATAATCAAAAAATATAATTTTATTTTTGTGGAAAGATATAATTTTAAATCAATTGAAAATAAATGGCAAAAAATTTGGGAAGAAAATAAAACTTTTTCTGTTCAGGTTGTTAAAGGTAAGAAAAAGTTTTACTGTTTAGAAATGTTCCCGTATCCCTCAGGAAAGATACACATGGGGCATGTAAGAAATTATACAATAGGTGATGTGCTTGCAAGATACAAAATTCTTCAAGGATTTAATGTTCTTCATCCAATGGGCTGGGACTCTTTTGGTATGCCCGCTGAAAATGCTGCAAAACAAAACAAATTAGACCCAAAAGAATGGACAGAGTCAAATATCGCAAAAATGAAATATCAATTAAAAAAGCTTGGTCTATCCATAGATTGGGAAAGAGAAATCTCAACTTGTTCTGAGGATTATTATAAACATCAGCAAAAATTTTTTTTAGAATTACTGGAAAAAAAATTAGTATATAGAAAAGAAAACTATGTAAATTGGGATCCTGTAGACGAAACCGTTCTAGCCAACGAACAAGTAATTGATGGAAAGGGATGGAGATCTGGAGCTACTGTTGAGAGAAAAAAATTAAATCAATGGTTTTTCAATATCTCAAATTTTTCTCAAGAATTATTAGAAGGACTAGAAACGCTAGATAGTTGGCCAAATAAAGTAAAGATAATGCAAAAAAATTGGATTGGTAAATCCTTTGGTTGTGAGATTGATTTTAAAATAGAAGGTGATTTACCAGTTGAAAAGGTAAAATGCTTTACAACTAGACCAGACACTCTTTTTGGATTTTCTTTTCTAGCTTTATCAGTAGATCATGAGATATCCGAATTTTACAAAGAGGATGATTCATTTATTAAGTTTAAAGAAGAGTGTTCAAAGTCAGGAACAACAGAAGAAGCTATAGCTATAGGTGAAAAAATAGGATTTAAAACTAACTTAAATGCAATAAATCCATTGGATCCTACAAAAAAAGTTCCAGTATACTTTGCAAACTTTGTGTTGATGGATTATGGATTTGGCGCTGTATTCGGATGTCCTGCTCATGATCAAAGAGATTATGATTTTGCTAAGAAATACAATCTTGAAATAAAAACCGTAGTTAGGCCTAGTGAAGAAAATGAAAAATTTCAGGTTAAAAAAGAGGCATATTCGGGACAAGGAATTATAATAAATTCTAAATTTCTTAATGGCCTTCAAGCACCTAGAAATTCAGTAATTGAAACTATAAAAATATTAGAAGAAAGAAAATTAGGTAAAAAAAAAATAAATTTTAGACTTAAAGACTGGGGAGTATCAAGACAGAGATATTGGGGTTGTCCAATTCCCGTAGCTTATGATGAAAATGGAAAAGTTCATCCTATACCAGATACAATGCTACCAGTTAAACTTCCTCAAAACATAAATTTAGAAGTTAAGGGTAATCCTTTAGACAGTGAAAAAAATTGGAAGGAAATTGAAATTGAGGGGAAAAAATTAACAAGAGAAACTGATACTCTTGATACATTTGTTTGTTCATCATGGTACTTCTTAAGATTTTGTTCTCCAAAAAATACTGAATATGGATTTAATAATGAAGACATCAATTATTGGATGCCTGTAGACCAATATATAGGTGGTATTGAACATGCAATATTACATTTGCTATATTCTAGATTTTTTATGCGTGCAATTTCATACAAAAATGAAAAAATAAATTTAACTGAACCATTTGATGGTCTTTTTACGCAGGGTATGGTTTGTCATGAAACGTACAAAGATCCCGATAATAACTGGGTAAGTCCTGATGAAGTCGAAACAGTTGATGGGAAAAAATATCTAAAAAGGGACAGATCAAAACTAATATCTGTTGGACCAACAGAATCTATGTCAAAATCAAAAAAAAATACAATTGATCCAGAGGATATAATTTCAAATTATGGAGCTGATGCTGCTAGGTTATTTATACTATCTGATAGTCCACCTGAAAAAGATGTACAATGGTCAGAAGAAGGTATTACTTCCGCTTTCAAATTTGTTCAAAAACTATGGAATCTTAATTCAAAAATAAATGATGAAATCAAAAAAGATCATAAAGAGGATACAAATGATGAAATATTAAAATATACAAATAAATTCATAAAAAAAGTAACCGAGAATTTAGAAAATTTTAGTTACAACAAAATAATAGCAAATTTATATGAAATGTACTCTTTTCTAATTAAACAAATTAATCAAAATTATAAAAAAGAAACTTTAATAGAAAATTATACAAAAATTTTAATCGCAATGCAGCCGATCATTCCCCATTTTTCTAATGAATGCCTAGAAACTTTACAGGTAAAAGATATAAATTGGCCAAAATTTGATGAAGATGTTTTAAAAGAAAATAAAACTAAATTAGTAATACAAGTAAATGGTAAAAAAAGAGGACTTTTGGAAACTAAAATAAATATTTCTGAGGAAGAATTAATTCAAATAATCAAAAAAGATGAAAAAATTATAAAACATTTGGGTAATAGTGAAATTAAAAGAAAAATATATATTAAAAATAAATTGTTAAATATTATTATTTAGTAAATGAAAAAAATCTTACCTTTAATCCTACTTACGTTAATTTATGGATGTGGATTTACATCAGTATATAAAGAGCAAAAAAATCAAAATATAAATATAATAGTCGAGAAGTTAAATGGTGATTTTGAATTTAATAGTTTTTTAAATAATGAATTAAAACTTATCTCAAACTCAGCTTCTAAAAATATATATAATTTAAGCTTCATATCAAAGTACAATAAAGAAATAATTACCAAAGATGCCTCGGGTCAAGCTACAGATTATGAACTTACAATAAATATTAAGTTTGAGATTATTGGAGATAAAGCACAAAATATAAATTTTAGTGAGAGTATTCAAATTGAGCATAATTCTGAAAATTTTGAACAATCTAATTACGAGAAAGAAATTAAAAGAAATTTTGCAAAATCTATTACTAATAAACTTGTATCTAAATTAATAACCTCCAATGATAATTAAAAATTTTCAGTTAAATAAGGTAAAATCAAATGAAAACAAATTAATTTTATTTTATGGGAAAAACGAAGGTTTAAAAAATGAGTCAATTAACTTAATATTTGAAAATTCTAAAAAAATTTTTAAATACGATGAAAAAGATATTTTAGAAAATATTGAAGCTTTTTTTGATAGATTATTATCAAAATCTTTTTTTGAAAATGAAAAAAATATTATTATAAAAAGATCAACAGATAAAATTCTGAAAGTAATAGAAGAGATAGATAATAAAAATCTTGAAGATACAAAAATACTAATAATAAGTGAAAATTTAGATAAAAAATCAAGATTAAGGTCTTTTTTCGAAAAAAGTAAAAAACATGTTTGCATACCTTTTTATCCAGATAACTTGCAAACACTTTCAAAAATATCATATGATTTTTTAAGAAAAAGAAAAATTTCCTTATCTCAAGCTGATGTGAACCTTGTAATTAGCAAATGCAATGAAGACAGAAAAACCTTAAAAGATGAGTTAAAAAAAATTGAATATTTTTGTTTGAATGGAAAAAAAATTAACACAGAAATTATTTCGAAATTAATAAATTTATCAGAAAACCGAAATATTTCAGAATTAATAGATAATTGTTTGGCAAAAAATAAGAGAGAAATAACCAACATTCTTAATGAAAATAATTTTACAAAGGAAGATTGTGTTCTAATTACAAGATCATTCTTAAACAAATCAAAAAGAATTCTTAATCTAATAAATGAATACAAAAAAAATAATAACCTAGAACTTACAATTTCATCAGCAAAACCACCTATTTTTTGGAAAGATAAAGAAATTGTTAAAAAACAAATTTGTAATTGGAATCCTGAAAGTGTTAGTAAACTTATTTATAAATTAAATGATATTGAGTTACTAATCAAAAAAAATTTACAAAATTCAATAAATATAATTACAGATTTTATAATAGAACAAGCTTCTTCAAAAACTAATAATTAGATTTAATTATGTTAATGATTTTATTTAGTTGATCTAAATCCTTATACTCAAAGCTTATTTTACCTTTATTTCTCTTATTATTTTGAATATCAACATTCAAACCAATTTTATTTGAAACTGATAATTCCAATGCAATAATATTTGTATCTTTGATTGAACTTGATTTTTTTTTGTTTTTAAAAATTTTGACAAAATTTTCAGCTTGTCTAACAGAAAGTTTTTTCTCGATAATCTTAGCTGCTACAAAACTTGCATTATTAAGACCGACCAAAATTTTGGCGTGACCAGCAGTTAATTTTTGACTTTCAATTAGTTTTATTACATCAGCTGGTAAAGTCAAAAGTCTCAAAGTATTAGTAATATAACTTCTACTTTTTCCAATAAATTTTGAAACTTTTTCTTGATCATAAGAAAATTCATTTATGAGTCGTTTATATCCTTGAGCTTCTTCAAGTGGGTTTAGGTCATGTCTTTGTACATTTTCTACAATTGCAAATTCCAAAGATTTTAAATCATCAACATCAGTAATAACAACAGGAATATTGTGAAGACCTGCACGTTGCGCAGCTAACCACCTTCTCTCACCTGCTATAATCTCATATTTTGATTGATCATTGTTAATTTTTCTAACTATAATCGGTTGAATCATTCCATTTTCTTTAATTGAATTTGTTAAATCATCTAGATTTGCTTTATCGAATATTTTTCTTGGTTGATATTTATTGGGCACCAAGTCGCTAATTGCTAGTTGATTCTTTAATGGCTCTACTTTTGTTTCTCCTATTAATGATGATAATCCTCGGCCTAACCCTTTTTTAATTTTATCCATTAAGCAGCACTCCCCATTGTTGATTCTTGATTTATAAACTCATCTGTAAAACTAAAGTATGATTTGCTACCAGGGCAAGATTTATCATAAATTAAAACTGGCATACCATGTGAAGGAGCTTCGGATAATCTAACGTTTCTTGGTATCACGGTTGAATAAACTTTTTCACCAAAATAGTCTCTCGCTTCTTTTTCAACTTGTGATGAAAGTTTGTTTCTTTTGTCATACATAGTTAAAAGTATACCTCTGATTTTCAAATCTGGATTTAAACTTACTTTTATCCTTTCGATTGTCTTCATTAGCTGCGTTAAGCCCTCTAAAGCAAAAAATTCAGTCTGAAGTGGTACTAATAGTGAGTTTGAGGTTACAAGTGCCATTACTGTCAATAAACTCAATGAAGGTGGGCAATCTATCAAGACATAATCATATAGTCCTCTAGAATTGTTTAAATATGAGGTTAATTTAGCCTTTAATATAAAAGCCCTGTTACTGTCATCTGCCGTCTCTACTTCTAAGCCCGACAAGTCTACATTAGATGAGATAATATCTAAATTTTCGAATTGTGTTTTTTTAATCACCTCACTAATTTCTCTAGTTCCATTCAATACTCCATAAATTGTATCACTTGAGCTGTCCATATTAGATAATCCTAGACCAGTGGTTGCGTTGCCCTGTGGATCAAGATCAATTACTAAAATTTTTTTATCTATTTGAGATAACCCTGCTGCAAGATTTATTACAGTAGTGGTTTTTCCTACCCCACCCTTTTGATTTATGACTGAAATAATTTGCATTTAATTTTTGTACAATTTTTTTAATTTTTCTTTTTAATTTTTTTAATGTTTATCAAAAATGAATCTTTACTTGTTAAACTTTTTTTTTCTATATACTCCAACTTCCATTTTTTTTTAGAATTTTCAAAAGTCTTTTTTCCACTCCTCCCCATAAAAAAAATTAAATTTTTATATTTTGAGAAATTTTCATACACTAAATCTAAAACAACTGGCATTGGTTTGAATGCTCTGGACATAATAGTTCCTGTTTCTAAATTTTTTATTTCAAAAATATTTTTTTGAAAAATCTTTGTGTTTAAATTTAGTTTTTCTGAAACTTCCTTTAAAAAATGGCTTTTATGGTAGCTTTTTTCATAAAGATGCACATTCATATTATTTTTCATATTTTTTAGCATAATTGCCACTATTATTCCTGGCATACCCCCTCCTGAACCTATATCTGTAGTTGTATTACTATTTAAATCAACAAAATCAATTATTTGTGCAGAATCTATAATATGGCGGTCAATTATAGCTTTTTTTGAAGCTGTATTTTGGCTAATTATGTTTATTTTTTTATTTTTTTTAATAATCATGGATATATAGTTTTCAAAGTCTAAAAATGTTTCACGTGAAACATTTAAGTGATTAATTCTAGAATAAGAATTTAAAATTTCTTGATCCATTAAGCTATATGCTTAATAGACTTTCTTTTGACATGTGACAACAAAATATATACAGCAGCTGGGGTAATCCCGTCTATTCTTAAAGCTTGACCCATTGTTTTAGGCTTTATCTCTTTAAATTTTGCTTTAACCTCATTAGATAAGCCTGATAGTCCATCATAATTGATTTTATCTGGAATAATTAGGTTTTCATCCCTCTTAAATGCTAAAATATCAGCTTTTTGCTTTTTTAAATATCCACTATAATGGGCGTTAATTTCCACTTGTTCATCAATTTCTTTGCTAAAAAAGGGTATATCAGTCCATATTTCTCTAATTTTATTCATATCAACCCCTTTTTGGGTTAATATTTCATTAGAGGACCTTAAAACACCGTCTTTTGCTATTTTTATACCAAATTGATCAGCCTTATTAGGCGATATAATTGATTGACTCATTTTTGCATTAATTTGATTAATTTTATTAAATTTATCTTGATAAAGAGCCTTTCTGAAATTACAAATTAATCCAATTTCTATTCCTTTTGCAGTTAGTCGTTGATCAGCATTATCAGATCTCAGGCTTAATCTATATTCAGCTCTTGATGTAAACATTCTGTATGGTTCAGCCACACCTTTAGTTACTAAATCATCAATCATTACTCCTATATATGCATCAGATCTATCAAGAATAAAAGGTTCAGATTTTTTAAAAGATAAAGCAGCATTTATCCCAGCTATAAGACCCTGAGCTGCAGCTTCTTCGTAACCTGTTGTTCCATTAATCTGACCTGCAAGATAAAGGTGGCTAATCTTCTTGGTCTCAAGTGTTAAAAAGAGTTCTCTTGGATCTATATAGTCGTATTCTATGGCATATCCTGGTCTTATAATAGATACATTCTCTAAACCATTGATATTATTACATATTTCTTGTTGTACATTGGCTGGGAGTGATGTAGAGATACCATTTGGGTAAATTGTATGGTCGTTTAGTCCTTCTGGTTCTAAAAATATCTGATGTCGACCCTTATCAGCAAATTTTACAATCTTGTCTTCAATAGATGGGCAGTATCTAGGTCCAACACCTTGTATGCTACCAGAGTACATAGCACTCTTCGATAAATTTTTTTTAATAATTTTATGAACCTTATCGTTAGTATAAGTCATACGACATGAAACTTGTTTGTTAATATTTTTTTTAGTTAAGAAAGAAAAAAAATAAGGATCATCATCTGCAAACTGTTCTTCTAAATTTTCATAATTAATTGTTCTAGAGTCAAGTCGGGGAGGGGTTCCTGTTTTTAATCTTCCTATTTTAAACTTGTATTTTTCTAATTGTTCGCTTAATCCTGTTGAAGGCTTCTCATCATATCTTCCAGCAGGTGTTCTTTCATCACCTATATGTATCAAACCATTTAAAAAAGTGCCCGTTGTGAGTATTAGCTTAGAACATAAAACTTTTTTACCTTCTTTAGTTATAAAGCCAGTTATTGTATTTTTAACAAAAAGAAACTTTATTACAGGATCAGAAAAAATGCTTAAATTACAATAGTTTGCAAGTTTTTTTTGCATATATTTACGATATAATGATCTATCGGATTGAGTTCTTGGTCCTCTTACTGCTGGACCTCTACTTCTATTTAATAATCTAAATTGTATACCCGATTTATCTGCAACCTCGCCCATAACACCATCTAGAGCATCTATCTCTCTTACTAAATGTCCTTTGCCCAAACCACCAATTGCTGGGTTACAAGACATTTCTCCAATAGTTTCTTTTTTATGAGTGAATAGAGCAGTGTTAACTCCTAGTCGTGCAGAAGCTGCAGCTGCTTCACATCCTGCATGACCACCGCCTATTACTACAACATCGAATGATAAATCATTTTTCATAAGCTAAATTTATAACTGATTATTATATTTACAAGAGACGTATGGTTTTGCTTAAATAAGCCTTAATTATCAACGTTTTTGAGAAAAAAAAGCATAAATATAAGGAAAATAGACTGTTATTTGCCAATACAAAAATCGTTGAAAATGCTACCTAATATCTCCTCAACATCGACTTTTCCAACAATCATACCAAGATGTCTAGTAGCTAATCTTAAATCTTCTGCAGCTTTGTCAAAGTCCTCAACTTCGTTTTTTTTATTAAAATTTTTAAGATGCTCTAAGCATTGTTCAAGATGTTGTCTGTGTCGTTCTCTAGTAATTAAAATATCATCACTTGTTATAAATTTTTTTTTTAAATTATCTTTTATTTTTAAAATTAATTCATCAATATTTAAATTTTCCTTAATTGAAATTAATACATGATTTAATTTTTTAATTTTAGAGTCAATATCTTTCACTAAAAGATCTGATTTATTTATTACTAGAATTGCATTTTCATCTAGTAAACCCTTTAAAATATCAGTAAAATCAAGGTTTTTTGCATCTACTACTACAAGCTTTAAATCTGCTTCATCACCTCTATTTAGAGAAAGTTTAATGCCTTTTTTTTCTATTTCATCTTTTGAGTCTCTTATTCCAGCAGTATCAGAAATTATTACAGGATAGCCATCTATATTAAGATGAGTTTCAATTACATCTCTAGTGGTACCAGCTATTTCTGAAACAATTGCAACATCTCTATTAGATAAATGATTCATCAAACTAGATTTACCAGCATTTGTAGGTCCGAGTATTGCAATCTTAAAACCTTCTCGAATTCTTTCTCCAACTTTATGATCATCTAATATTTTTTTTATATTGATTATTACTTCCTCTGAACTGTTTTTAATTTCATCTAAAATATTTTTTGGCAAATCGTCTTCGGGAAAATCTATTTTAGCTTCAACGTGTGATAAAATTTTTAAAAGTTTTTCTCTAAGAAAATTAAATTTGTCTGCAGATTTTCCTCTCATAATTTTAATTGCTTGTTGTCTTTGAATTTCAGTTTCCGATGAAATTAAATCAGCGATACTTTCTGCTTTGAGTAAATTTATTTTTCCATTTTGAAACGCAAGTCTTGTAAATTCACCAGGCTCAGCCAATCTACAATTATCTATTTTGGAAAGAGAAGAGTGTAGAGCGTCTATAACAGCTTTGCTGCCATGAACTTGGATTTCGGCCATATCTTCACCTGTGTAGCTCTCAGGCCCTGGAAACCATAAGACTATACCTTCGTCAATTAGTTCAGAAGTATTGATTTTATTGATTTTTCTGAGAGTAGCCAATCTAGGCGGTGGAAGTTTTTTATTTGTCAGCAATTCAATAACTTTGGATGTTTCTGGCCCAGAGACTCTAATTATTGCTATTCCTGAAATACCGGGTCCACTAGATAAAGCGTAAATAGTCATAAATAGATTATATCTTCAAAAGAAAAATTGTGTAAAATTTTATTATGATAATTTGGATAGCATCATATCCTAAAAGTGGAAATACTTGGATCAGATCAATTATTTCATCATTAATTTATACAGAGGATGGAATTTTTGATTTTAAACTTCTAAAAAAAATAGATCAATTCCCGGAAAAAAAATATTTTAAAGATTTAGTTAAAAATTATGATTTTAATGAAATTAAAACTAATTGGATATTTGCTCAAGATAAAATTAACATTGATAAAAATATTAAATTTTTTAAAACCCATAGCGGCAAATATACTGTCAGCGGCAGTAGTTTCACAAATGACGAAAACACTCTTGCAAGTATATATATAGTTAGAGATCCGAGAACAGTTATTCAGTCTATTTCACATCATTACACTTTGTCTAAAGATGATGCTCTTGAATTTATGTTATCGTCCCAAATGACTGGGAACAAAGAGAGTTATGATAAAAAAAAATTTGGCATTTTAAATCTGATTGGAAAATGGAATGACCATTATCGTTCATGGACGATAAGGAAAAAAAACTTATTATTACTTAAATACGAAGACTTAATTTTAAAACCAGATCAAGAATTAAATAACATAATATCTTTTTTAAAAAACTACGTAAAATTTAGTGTTAACGAAAATAAAATTAAAAATATTATAAATACAACATCCTTTATTAATTTAAAAAAAATGGAAAATAAAAATTTATTTCAAGAAAATGCATATGACAGGAATACCGGTATAAAGAAAAATTTTTTTAACTTAGGTCCAAATAATAAATGGGAAAATATTTTAAATAACAAAATTAAAGAAAAAATAGAAATTTCATTTAATAAAGAAATGAGAGAAATAGGCTACTTATAAAGAATTAGTTCGATTAGGCTGGTTTATTCATTGAATTAAAAAACTCTGAATTATTCTTTGTATCTTTTAGTTTTGAATTAATAAACTCTATAGCATCCATTGTGCCCATTGGGGCAATTATTCTTCTAAGAACATTCATTTTTTGTAAATCGTTTTTATCAAATAATAATTCTTCCCTTCTTGTACCTGATTTCGTTATATCGATTGCTGGATAAATTCTTTTATCTGCGATTTTTCTATCTAATACGGTCTCGCTATTTCCCGTTCCTTTAAATTCTTCAAATATTACCTCATCCATCCTACTTCCAGTATCTATTAAAGCTGTAGAAATTATTGTTAAAGATCCTCCTTCTTCGATATTTCTTGCAGCTCCAAAAAATCTTTTAGGTCTCTGAAGTGCATTTGCGTCAACACCACCAGTTAAAACTTTACCAGAACTTGGGATAACCGCGTTATATGCTCTACCCAATCTTGTTATAGAATCTAATAAAATGACAACATCTTTTTTGTGTTCTGTTAGTCTTTTAGCTTTCTCAATAACCATTTCTGCAACAGCTACGTGCCTTTGTGCAGGTTCATCAAATGTAGAACTGATTACTTCTCCTTTTACAGTTCTCTGCATGTCAGTTACTTCTTCGGGACGCTCATCAATCAATAAAACTATTAAATAACATTCTGGATAATTTTTTGCTATTGAGTTTGCAATACTTTGTAAAATCATTGTTTTTCCAGCTTTAGGTGGGGAAATAATTATTGATCTTTGTCCCTTGCCAATTGGACTAACCAGATCTATTAATCTTGGTGTAAGATCTGCTTTCTTTTCAACCTTGATTGTTTCAACCTCCATTACCAATTGCTTGTCTGGATATAATGGCGTTAAATTGTCGAATGCGATTTTATGCCTTGCTTTTTCTGGTTCTTCAAAATTTATCTTACTAACTTGTAATAATGCAAAATACCTTTCTCCTTCTTTTGGGGCCCTTACTGGTCCCTCAACAGTGTCTCCGGTTCTTAATCCAAATTTTCTAATTTGACTTGGGCTAACATATATATCATCTGGACCCGGAAGATAATTTGATTCCATTGCTCTTAAAAAACCAAATCCGTCTTGCAATAGTTGCAAAACACCTACACCGGTAATTTCCTCTTTTTCAGCAACCTTTTTAAGAATTGCAAAAAGTATTTCCTGCTTTCTTAATGTGCTGGCGTTCTCGATACCTAATTCTTCAGCCTGTGCAATGAGCTGTTCAGATGATTTAAGTTTTAATTCTTGGATATTCATGATTAATTTTTTGATAAGGACTTATCAGTTATTATTAATATATATACTCTTCGAAGTATTACAAGACAGTTAATAAAATATTAAAAAAATCAATAAAATAGGGGTTTTTTAAGCTTTATTTAGTAATTATTTTTTAACTCCTCAGAAAAATCATCAACTTTTGACCAGTCTGTAAATTCATATGATTGGGAAGTGTCTGTCGGGCCCTGAGTAATGAACATGATAAACTTGATTATATATTTATCAAAAAAATTATAATTAGGATAATCAACTTTGCCAGCAAACACTTTTATTTTACTTGGTCTCCATTTAGAAATTTTTAAAAATTTATTTACATAGGGGTTTGTCTCGGCTGTATTTTTTTCAGGTTTTCTTGCAACAACATTTACAGAAAAAAAAGCACATTTTTTTTGATCTAAAATATTTTTGTTTAGATTAATAAATTTATAAAGTTCTTTAGAGTGTTTACCATATCTAATACTAGCACCGATTATAATTTTTTCGAAATTTGATAGATCAACTTTTTTAGCATCTTCTAAAGAAAGAAGCTCTACTAGATTGCCATCAGTTAAAAAATTTTTAATTCTTTCACAAATCATTTTTGTATGACCATCTGTAGTTGAATAGATAATTAAAAATTTAAACATATTTTAATAGTTTTATGATTTATTCATCTCCTGTTGCGGCATTTTTTCATAAAACTTTTTATCTAACTGATATTCAATATCCTCCTTATCTTGTGCTGATCCCTCTGCCTGTGTAAATGTATATTTTGCAAAATCTTTACACCAATCCTCTTTGGTATTTAAACACTCTATTGGATATATGTTTCCTCCCCAATCTTTTGCTTCATTTACAAGCTCATGACCCAGTTCATCAGTTGTTTCTAAGCAGTCAGCTACAAAACTTGGAGAATATATGGCTATTTCTTTTTTTCCTTCGGTAATTAATTTTTTCACCACATCTTCAGTATATGGTGTTATCCACTCCTCAGATCCAAAACGGCTTTGAAAACTCATCATGCACTGTTCTGGTTTTATGTTTTTTAGCTTATTTGTTATAAGACAAAATGTTTCATAACAATGTCTATAATAATCATCACCCTTATTAACAATTCTTCTTTTTTGCATACCATGAAAAGTAATTATTAGGTTGTCAATTTTTTTTCCTTCTTCTTGTAACTTATTAAGTTTAGTATCAACTTGTCTTACAGAGTTGTCTATGAACGCATGTGTTCTGTGAAAATTTGTAATAACTTCAAAAGTTGGGATCTTAACTCTTTTTGATAATTCCTTTGCTAATGCGTCTATTCCTGAGGCTATTGTGCTTTCAGAATATTGAGGGAACATTGGTATAACTAACAACTTTGTTGCACCAATACCTTTTTTTAAATCATCTTCCCAGCTATCATAAACTTCATTCACATATGGGGGCGATAAAAGAAAAGCATGATTTACTTCAACATGGCCATTAGGATCAATTTTCTTTAATTCTTCTCTAACATTTTTGGTAAAATCTCTTGTGTTTGTAATTAATGGAAAACTTTTTCCATCCCAGATCCTTGCATAAAGTTTTGCAGACTTTTTGGGCCTGAAAGGTAATACAAACAAGTTTAAAATTATTTTCCACAACCAAGGATTTATATCGATCACCCTTGGGTCTCCTAGAAACTTTCTAAGATATTTTCTTAAAGCTTTGGTTGTCGGTTCGGAAGGGGATCCGAGTTGAACAAACACAACTTTTGTTTTTCTTTTTGGGTGTGTATAAATTTTATCCATATTAATAATTTTTTACTGTTTTTACCAAATAATCAAACATATTGGGGTCTGTTTCTGGTAGCACCCCATGTCCTAAATTAAATATATACGGGTGGTCTTTAAAAATATCGAGATATTTTGAAGCTTCTTTTTTTAAAGTTTCTTTGTCTGTTAACAAAATTTTTGGATCTAAGCCACCTTGTATAGGAATTTTAATATCTCTAAGTATCTTTTTTGGATCAACATTATAATCAATACTAATAGCGTCAGGTTTAACAATATTACAAAATTCTTTGTAATTTTTTATTTCTCTAGGGAAACATATCACGGGTACATTTAAAGATTTGACATAATTTACTAGATTTAAAGTCGGGTAATAAACATAATTAGGTAAATCTTTTTCCTCTAATAATCCTGCCCAACTATCAAAGATTTGAATTATATTTGCACCGTTTTCGATCTGATTTTTTATATGAATCTTTAAGAATTTTTCAACAGTTAATAAAATTCTTTTTATCAATAGCTCATCTTTAAAAAAGTCTGCTTTCAAGTTTTTTTTAGGAGACTGTTGATTAATCATGTAAACTAATAATGTCCAAGGAGCACCAACAAAACCAATAGTATTCCTGTTCTTTATACTGGTATCTAAGCTAACTTTTTTTATTGCTTTATATACAGGATGTATTTTTCTAACGAAGTTTATTTCATCAGTCTTATTAATTTCGTTTAGATTTAGTTCTCCTAATTTTGGTCCAAAGTTTTTTTCAAATTCAACCTTTTGACCTAATCCATAAGGAAGCATTAATATATCCGAAAATATAATCGCAGCATCTAAATCAAATCTTCTTAAGGGTTGCAAAGTAATTTTTGAAGACAAATCTTCATTTAAACAAAGATTAATAAAATTAGGATTATCTTTCCTTATTTTTCTAAATTCTGGTAAATATCTTCCTGCTTGTCTCATAATCCATATAGGATTGAAGGAAGTGTCTTTCCTAGTTATTACTTTGTTTAAAGGTTTCATAAAAAATTATTATTAATTATTGTAGTTGTAATATATCCTGTGAATAAAGGTGATTACTTTTTATAAACATTATATTAACAGTTTACTAATATCTTGTGTGACCAAAATCGTTTAAAATAGAGCTTTTTTATCATATTAATTTTTGTGGATTGTTTTACCCTATTTATTATTAATGTTAACAAATAATAGTTTTTACAAGATAAATTTATAAAAATTTAGAATTGTGTAATTTAATTAAAATAATACAAATTTATTAACAATTTATTCATGAGCAATACATACCAAATATATTTAATTTCAGATTCAACCGGCGAAACCCTAGATAGAATTTTCCTTGCTCTTAAAGCACAATTCTTGAATATTGAGTATAAAGTGCATTCTTATTCTTTCACGAGAACAGAAAATCAAATTCTGAAAATTTTAGAAGATGCGGAGAAAAATAATAATTCTATAATTTTATACACCATTGTAGATAACAATTTAGCTAAATATTTAGCAAATGTAAGTGATGAAAAAAAAATCCCGTGCTTTGGTGTTCTTGGAAATTTAATTTTAAATTTTTCGAAAATTCTTAATCAAAAAGCAACTCATGAACCAAGCGGTCAGCACACACTAAACGAACAATATTACGACAGAATAGAGGCAATTCAATTTACAATGAATCATGATGATGGAAATCTAATAAATGAAGTTGATAAATCTGATATAATTCTTGTTGGAGTCAGTAGAACAAGTAAGACACCAACTTCAATTTATCTAGCAAACAAAGGATTTAAAACTTCAAATATACCTTTGGTAAATGAGAATTCTTTACCAGAAAAACTTAAAAAAAACCCTCAAATGACCTGTGTGGTTGGATTAAGTACAGAACCAGAAAGGTTAGTCGATTTAAGAAAAAATAGAATGAACTCTTTAAGAGAAACTGAAAACATTCAATATACAAATTTAGATAATATTAAAAAAGAGGTGCTGAATGCAAAAAAAACATTTCAAAAATATAAATGGCCTTTAATTGATGTAACAAGAAAATCTGTTGAAGAAACAGCAGCATCGATTATAAAAATTCATGAGATATATTTAAATAATGCCAAGTAAAATTATTCTTGCATCTAAAAGTAAAGTTAGAAAAGAAATTTTAGATAAAAATAATATAGAGAGTGTTGTCGAACCATCAAATGTAGACGAAGATGTTGTTAAATTGAGCCTTTTAAAAGAAAAAGCAAGTCCAGAAATTATTTCAAAAAATTTGGCCGAATTAAAAGCAAACAAAATTAGCACAAAGAAAGCCAACCAAATAGTGTTAGGAGCGGATAGTGTAATAGATTTTAAGGGTGAATTAATATCTAAGCCAGAGGATAGAGAAGATGCAATGAAAATATTAAAAAAACTTAATGGAAATCAACATTTCTTAATAAGCTCTGTCTGTTTATCAAAAAATGGATCAATGATATGGAATTATACTGATAGAGCTACACTAACTATGAAAAATTTTTCTGACGACCAGTTAAAAAATTATTTATCCAAAATAACAGATGAAGCACTTTATGCTTATAATGTTTACCAAATAGAGGGGGAGGGTAGAAATTTATTTTCAAATATAGATGGAGATGAAGATACAATAATGGGTCTACCTGTAAAAAAAATTAAGGAATACCTAAGCTCATTGTAATGAAAAAATATTTTGTAATCGGAAACCCTATCGATCATTCGTTATCCCCCAGACTACATAACCATTGGTTTAAAGAGAACAAGATTAACGCCATATATGATAAGAAAAAAATTGATGAGAAAAATTTACAATTTGTAATTTCTGAAATTAAAAAAAAAAAAATAAATGGAATTAACATTACTGTTCCATTTAAAAAATCAGTAATTCCTTATTTAGATGAACTAAGCCCCGAGGCAGAAAAAACACAATCAGTAAATACAATAATTTATAGAAATGATCATTTGATAGGTCACAACACAGATATTCTTGGATTTACAAAAGCAATTAAAGACTTAAATTTCAATATCGAAAGTAAAAAAATTTTTATTCTGGGTGCTGGTGGAGTTGTTCCCTCAATAATTTTTGCTTTAAACAAAATGAATGTTTCAGAAATAATAATTTCTAACAGGACCAAAAAAAAAGCAGATGAGTTAAAATCTCAATTTGAAAATTTAAATGTTATAAACTGGGGAAAAGTCCCTGATTTTGACGTAATAATTAATGCTACAAGTCTTGGATTGAAAAATGAGTTTATAAATATAAATCTTTCAGATGTAGGAAAGAACAAACTGTTTTATGATGTAATTTATAACCCTAGTTTAACTAATTTTTTAAAAACAGGTGAAAAACTTGGAAATCAATCAGAAAATGGAAAACTAATGTTTGTTTATCAAGCCTCGGAGGCATTTAAATTGTGGAACGGTGTAGAACCCACAATAAATAATGAAACACTTAAACTTTTAGATAATGATTAGAATTGGAATTTTAGGTGATATCGGGTCGGGTAAAACATATGTTGCTGAAAATTTTGGCTATCCTGTTTTTAATGCCGACAAAGAAGTTGGCCTTCTTTACAAAAAAGATAGAAAAATTTTCAATAAACTAAAAAACATTATACCAAATCATGTTTTATCATTTCCAATTAAAAAAACCGAAATAACGAAAGCAATATTAAGCGATAAAAAAAATTTAAAGAAAATAATAAAAATTGTTCATAAAGAAGTTAAAAAAAAACTTAAATTTTTTTTGAAAAGGAATAGACACAAAAAAATAGTTATTTTGGATATACCTCTCTTACTAGAAAATAAGATTAATGAAAAAAAAGATATTTTGATTTTTGTTGATTCTGCTAAATCAGATATAGAAAAAAAACTTAAAAAAAGAGCAAATTTTAATCTTAAATTGTATAATAAGTTTAAAAAAGTCCAGTTTTCCAATATTTATAAAAAAAAAAAATGTAACTTTATAATTAAAAATAACTTTACAAAAAAATCTGTTAAAAGAGATATAAATGAAATTTTAAGTATAATTTTATAAATGAAAGAAATAGTATTAGATACAGAAACCACGGGAATATCTGTTAAAGAAGGACATAGAGTAGTTGAAATTGCATGTTTAGAACTAGAAAATCTAATACCAACTGGAAACAACTTTCATTATTTCATCAATCCAGAGAGAAAAGTTTCTGAAAAAGCATACGAAATTCATGGTTTTACTGATGAATTTTTATCAAACCAAAAAAAATTTAGAGAAATAAAGGAAAAATTTCTTAATTTTATAAAAGATAAAAGATTAATAATTCATAATGCGGATTTTGATCTATCTCATTTAAATAATGAACTTTCTCTTTGTGGCGACAATGTAATTACCAATAAAATTATAGATACATTGGTTTTGGCTAGAAACAAATTCCCAGGATCTCAAGTAAGTTTAGATGCACTTTGTAAACGATATAGAATTGATAATTCTATGAGAAATAAGCATAATGCCTTGCTTGATTGTGATCTTCTAGCAAAAGTTTATATTAATCTAATTGATCAAAAAGAACCAACTTTAGATTTTAAAAAAAATAGTGGTCAAGAGGATAATGATATTTACAACAAAAATGTATCTTATTTTAAGAAAGTAATTTTACCAACTCAAGATGAGATTTCAAATCATAAAAAGTATTTAAGTGAAAAACTAAAAATAAATTACTTTAATTAATTCTTTGTTTATAAAGTTTCTCGAAATTTAATGTTTTCTCAAATTTCATATTAGTGTAACCAGAATTATGCAACATATCTAAAAAAGATTTTTCTAAATCTGGACTTATTTTAGATTGAACATCACATAAAATAATTTTTTCTAACTCTTGTTTATCTTTTACGTCATCACTAATTTTAACAATGCTTGCATATGTCATCTCAAAATAGGACTTTTTTTTCGACTCCTCTTTGTCCTCTAATTTCATAGTTGTATTAACTTCAATCATTTTATCTTTTATTGCTTTAGAGCTAATATTAATACTTAATTGATATTTCAAAATTCGGTCTTTTACATAAATATAAGTCTCAGGATCTTTTGTTTCGCTTGATAAGTCCTTAATGTATTTGCCGATAATCTTGAATTTATCTTTCATCTTTATCTTCTATATCCTCAAATTCTCCCTCTATAAAATTTTTATTTTTACTTTTTTTATCACTAAATTTTTTTATAAATCTTTTAAATATAAATTTTCTGGTAAACGGAAATATTAAAAAAAATCCCAAAATATCAGTCGCAAAACCCGGTATAATTAATAATAAAGCAGCAAAAGCTATTGCAGCACCTGACATCATTTCATACGTTGGTGTTTGATTTTTACTTAATTGTATAAAACCTGATTTTAGGGTGTTTAAACCCTCATATTTTGCATAATAAATGCCCAGAATTGCTGTTATAAATATAAGTAAAATAGTCGTTATTGCCCCAATTTGAGAACCAATTTTTATTAACAAATAAATTTCAATAACAGGAACTAATAAAATTAAGATTAAAATTGAGCTCATTTGTCCATAATCTAAATTGCTGGTTGAAATTAATCAACATAGTAATTACTATCAACTAATGAATTATAGTTTCGAATATATTGATATCATATTGCTTGCTATGATAGCGGGATTTATATTCTTAAGATTAAGAGGTATATTAGGCAAAAGAACTGGTTTTGAAGGTAAATCGCCAGCTCAATTTAAGGAAGTTTTAAAAAATATAAAAGTTGAACAGCCCGTAAAACCTAAAGAAAATTTTGATGATGAGGCTCAAAGAGAATTTTTAAAGGGTGCAAAAATAGCATATGAAACTATTATAACTGACTTTAGTGATAATGATAATATGATTACCTCTAGTAAGCCTTTATTAAATCAACAAATTTATAATCAATTTAACGAAGCACTCAAGGAAAGAAGCTCACGAGGCCACTATGCAGAAATCACTTTTATTGGAATTAAATCTGCAGAAATCAAAAATCATAAGAAAATTGGAAATTTTTTAAACGTTACAGTAAACTTTATTGGAGAGGTAATTACTTGTATAAGGGACAAAGATAAAAATATAATTTCTGGGGACCCTGAAAAAATCAAAAAAATTTACGACACATGGGTATTTTCAAGAGATATAACTTCAACCAACCCTAATTGGCAGCTTGTAAATACCTTAAATTAATTGAATAGAGAAATTTCAGACAAAGATAAGAAAGACTGGGAAAATTTTATTAACAGTAAAGAAAAACTTCCTAATAAAGATTTTAAAAAGAGCAACAAACTAATTAATAAAACAAAGATTATAGATTTACATGGTTTTACCCTTGAAGAAGCAAATAGAGCAGTAGAAAAATTTATATATAAATCATTTCAAGAAAAAATAAGTAAACTAATTATTGTGACAGGCAAAGGTCTTCATTCTGGTAATGAAAAAAATCCCTATATTTCAAAAGATCTAAGTATTTTGAAGTACTCTGTTCCTGAATTTATTTCAAAAAATAATAAATTAATGAAATTAATTTATGACATTCAAGATGCAAAGATAGAAGATGGAGGCAGCGGTGCTTTTTATATATTCTTAAAAAAAATTAAAAATAAATGATCGTCTGGATTGCTTCATATCCAAAAAGTGGAAACACTCTTTTGAGATCAATTTTATCGTCTTATTTTTATTCCAGTGATGGTGTTTTTAAATTTGAAAATTTAAAAAAAATAAGTCAGTTTCCAAATACAAGTCATTTTATGTCCCTAGGTATAGATCCAAATAATGAAATAGAGGTATTTAAAAATTTTATAAATGCACAAAATTTAATAAATAGTGATAAAGAAAAAGTAAAATTTTTTAAAACACATAGTTCATTATCTAGAATGTACGATTGTAATTTTACAGATTTAAATAATACATTAGGTGTGATTTATATTGTTAGAGATCCAAGAAATGTTGTGACTTCTCTAGCGCATCATTTTAATTTAAATATTGATCAAGCAACCGAAACAATTCTTGATAGTGACAGATTTACAGAAAAAACAGCAAAAACTTGTAGAGTCTTTTTAGGATCATGGAATTATAATTATAATTCATGGAAAAATCTTCAAAAACAAAAAAAATACTTATTAATTAAATACGAGGATCTAATAACTAAAAAAAAAACTGTAATTTTAAGAGTTTTTAAATTTCTTGAGATGTTAGGTATGAAGTTTGAAGTGGATATGATTAAATTAAATAAATCAATAAAGTCTACTGATTTTTACAAAATGAAAGACAAAGAAAAACAAGAGACATTTTTTGAGGCTGTTATTGATAAAAATGGCAAGAGGAAAAATTTCTTTAATTTAGGACCTAAAAATGATTGGAGAAAAATTTTAGATCAAAATAATATAGACAAGATAGAAAAAAGACTTCAAAAAGAGATGGTTGAATTAGGTTATTTTTAAGAATTTATAAAATAAATTTCGATAAATCAGTATCTTTAATTAAATTATCAAGATTTTTATTTATATATTCTTTATTTATTATAATTTTTTCACCAGCACGATCGGTTGCTGTAAAACTTATTTCATCTAATATTTTTTCGATAATCGTATGTAATCTTCTAGCACCAATATTTTCAACAGTTGAATTTACTTCTGAAGCTATATTAGCAATGGCATCTATTCCGTCATCAGAGAATTCAAGATCAACATTTTCAGTTTTTAAGAGAGCCATATATTGTTTAATTAAACTAAAATCAGGCTCTCTTAAAATTCTTTTAAAATCTTTACTTGTTAAAGCCTCTAGTTCAACTCTTATTGGTAATCTACCTTGTAGTTCTGGTAATAAATCAGATGGTTTAGCGAGTTGAAATGCCCCAGATGCAATAAATAATATATGATCCGTTTTTATTGGACCGTGTTTTGTATTTACAGTAGTCCCCTCAATTAAAGGTAACAAATCTCTCTGAACACCTTCTCTTGAAACGTCACCTCCAACTCTATCTGTTCTTGCAGAAATTTTATCTATCTCATCTAAGAAAACTATTCCATTGTTTTCCGTTGAAAGTTTAGCAGCTTTAATTATTTTGTCTTGTTCTATTAATTTATCTGATTCATCATTGATTAAAATTTCATGGGACTCTTTTACAGTCATTTTTTTCTTTTTCTCTTTGTTGCCCATGGATTTACCGATCATTTCTCCAATATTTATCATTCCAACATTTGCACCAGGCATACCTGGGATTTCAAAAGAAGCTCCACCTGAGCCAGTATCGCTAACAACTATTTCAATCTCGTTATCATCTAAATCGCCGTTTCTTAGTCTTTTTCTAAAACTTTCTCTAGTTGCAAGACTTGCTTTTTTTCCAACTAAAGCATCTAAAACTTTTTCCTCAGCAGCTTTTTGAGCTTGAGCAAAAACTTCCTTTCTTTTTTTTACTTTTTCCATTGAGATTGCAATTTCAATTAAGTCTCTCACGATTTGTTCAACATCTCTTCCAACGTAACCTACTTCTGTAAATCTTGTGGCTTCTACTTTAACAAATGGAGCTTCGGCAAGTTTTGATAGTCTTCTAGAAATTTCTGTTTTACCTACTCCTGTTGGTCCAATCATTAAAATATTTTTTGGTAAAACTTCATTTTTCATTTCACCTTTAAGTGCTTGTCTTCTCCATCTATTCCTTAATGCAACAGCAACAGCTCTTTTAGCTTTATTTTGACCTACAACAAATCTATCTAATTCCGATACAATTTCTCTTGGTGATAAAGAACTTACAAGAGAGGCTTCTTCATTTTTGTTTTTATCTTTTGGATGAAGTTTAGTTACGTTTGATTTATCCATTATATCTTCTCAATTTTTACATTGTCATTTGTGAAAACACATATGTCGGCTGCAACCTTAATTGCTTTTTTTGCAACTTCTTCTGCAGACATATTTCCTTCTATTAAAACTTTTCCCGCTGCTAGAGCATAGTTACCACCAGAACCAATTCCAATTACATCCCCTTCAGGTTCTAAAACATCACCTGTTCCTGAAATAATATAACTGTTACTTTTATCCCCAACAGCCATAAGTGCTTCTAATCTTCTTAAATATTTATCAGTTCTCCAATCTTTTGCGAGTTCAACAGCTGCTCGTGATAAATTACCAGCATGTTTTTCTAATTTACCTTCTAGTCTTTCAAACAAAGTTAATGCATCTGCAGTTGACCCAGCAAAACCAGCAACAACATCTCTTTTTTCAATTTTTCTAACCTTTGAAGCGGTGCTCTTTACAACAGTATTTCCCATACTGACTTGTCCGTCTCCAGCAACCACCACTTCATTGTTTTTTCTTACTAGTACAATTGTTGTCATACTTGATAAATGGTAACTATTTTTGATACTTCAAGTGTTCAGACTGATATTGATATAGAGGGATTATGTATGTATACCATTAAAAATATATGGCAAGAAAAGGAAAAGTATCTCGGAAAACAAATGAAACTAATATCAATGTTGAGTTAAATATTGATGGTAAAGGTAAGTACCAAATTGACACTGGTATAGGTTTCCTAGATCACATGCTCGAGCAACTTTCAAAGCATTCTCTAATCGATTTAAAAGTAAAAGCAAAAGGAGATACACACATAGATCTTCATCATACTACTGAGGATACAGGAATTGCTATTGGCGAAGCTTTAAAAAAAGCTGCAAAAAAATTTGTGGGAATTAAAAGATATGCTCACATAGTTCTTCCAATGGATGAAACATTAACTAGAGTTGCAATAGATGTTTCAAACAGGCCTTATTTAATTTGGAAAGTAAAATTAAAAGTTGAGAAACTTGGTGAGATGGACACCGAATTGTTTAAGGAATGGTTCCAGGCATTTTCACAGGCCGCGGGTATTACAATGCATGTTGAAAATATTTATGGTGATAATAGTCATCACATTATTGAATCTTGTTACAAAGCTTTAGCAAGGTCACTAAGAGAAGCATTAGAGATGGATCCTAGAAGCAAAAAAAGTATTCCGTCAACTAAAGGCTCATTATAAGTTTAATGAACGTCACTATTGTTGATTATAATTCGGGCAATATAAGCTCGGTGATAAACTCTTTTAAAGAGGTTGCTAAAGATAAGGTAAATATCGAGGTAACATCAGATTTAAATAAGATAAAATCATCAGATAAAGTAGTTTTACCAGGGCAGGGTTCGTTTAAGAGTTGTGTTGATGCACTTAATAATATTAGTGGTTTAGTTGATACATTAAATGAGTTTGCAATTAACAATAAAAAACCACTTCTTGGAATTTGTGTTGGTTTGCAAATGTTTGCAGATGTTGGTTTTGAAGAAACAGAAACCATGGGTCTTGGTTGGATTTCTGGAAAAGTATCAAAAATAGATAACCAAAACGGAAAATATAAACTTCCTCACATTGGCTGGAACGAAATTAACATTGTTAAAGACAGTAAAATTTTTAAAGATATAGAAAATAATTCTCACATGTATTTTGTTCATAGTTATGAATTCGTACCAGAAGATAAAAAATTAATTTCAGCAACAACAGAGTATTCATCAAGTATTGTTTGTTCTATTGAAAAAGAAAATATCTTTGGAACTCAATTTCACCCTGAGAAGAGTGATAAAATTGGATTACAAATTATAGAAAATTTTATAAATTTATAAAAATGAAAATCATAGAATTCAATTGTAATTTTATGTACGATTTAACATGAATAAAAGTTTATTAAACTTGCCAGAATATTATTGCTTTCGAACAAATAAAGAGTCTACAGAAAAGGTTTTTAGGCATAGTGATCGCACTACAATAGAGTTTAAGGAATTAGAGTTTATACCACAAATGGGTATGGTACATTCTTTAAGTCTTTCTGATAGAGAGATTTCTGTTCTTATAGGTGAAAAAGATAAAAAAACAAGCAAAGGCAAAACTCACACAGGGACTATTACGATAACAGATGAAGACGTATTTCTGGAAATTGCATATGATCAGAAACAATTTGATCAACTGCTAAGCTATATTGATAAAAATGGAATTAGGAATAACTTACAATTTAATGCGTCTATAACAGAAAGAGAAGCAAAAAAAAAATTAAATAAGAACTTTGATTATTGTTTAGTAGAAGCATTTAGTATTACACACAATATCGATAAAAAATAAACAGATAAATTTAAATGAAAATATTTCCTGCAATAGATATTAAAGATAAAAAATGCGTGAGGCTAGTTAAAGGAGATTTTGATAACAAAACAGAATATGAGATGTCTCCTATTGAACAAGCAGATAAATACAAAGATTATGGCTTTAAAAACTTACACATAGTTGATTTAGACGGGGCTTTAACTGGCGAAACAGTGAATTTAGATATTATTCAAGAAATAGTGAAAAAATTTGATCTTAAAATTGAAATTGGCGGAGGTATCAGAAACTTTGAAAGTATTCAGAAATATACTGATGCTGGTGTTGAAAAAGTTATTTTGGGTAGTGCTGCCATAAAGGATAAAAATTTTTTAAAAGATGCTTGTCAAAAATTTCCAAATAAAATTGCTTTAGGTTTGGATGCAAAAGATGGTTATTTATCTGTCTCAGGCTGGAAAGAAAATTCTAATCAATTAACTTTAGACTATTTAAAAGAAGTGAATGATTACGGTGTAAGTAGATTAATTTATACTGATATTAATAGAGATGGAATGAAGCAAAGTCCCAATTTTGAAGAGACAACAAAGGTTGCAGATACTTCTAATTGCCCAGTAATTATATCTGGGGGAGTTTCATCAATTGAGGACATTAAAAAAGCTAAAGAATTAAATAATAATAAGATTGAGGGTATAATAGTGGGGAAAGCTATTTATGATGGTGATATTAAATTAGATGAATTGGTTAAGGAATTAGATGCTTAAAAATAGAATAATACCTTGTTTGGATGTTAAAAATGGACGTGTTGTTAAGGGAATTAATTTCGTTGATCTGCAGGATGCAGGTGATCCCGTTGAGCAAGCTAAAATTTATTCAGACGGAGGTGCAGATGAAATTTGTTTTTTAGACATTACAGCTTCAAATGAAAATAGAGATACTATTTATGATGTAGTTGAAAGAACTTCGAAAAACTGTTTTGTTCCTCTAACAGTAGGTGGCGGTGTTAGAACTGTTGAGGATATTAATAAATTATTGAATTGTGGTGCCGACAAAGTATCAATTAATACTGCTGCGGTTCAAAACTCAAAAGTGGTTGAAGAAAGCTCCAAAAAGTTTGGCTCACAATGTATTGTTGTTGCTATTGATGCAAAAAAAAATGGGGAAAGATGGGAAATATTTACTCATGGAGGAAGAAACTCAACTGGAATTAATGCTATTGAATTCGCAAATAAAATGGAAAAATGTGGAGCAGGAGAACTACTTGTAACCTCAATGGATAAAGATGGAACTCAATCAGGATACGATATTGAATTAATGACAACAATTTCATCAAATGTAAATATTCCAGTAATTGCATCTGGTGGTGTTGGAACATTGGATCACTTGGCTGAAGGTATTAAATCTGGTGCGAGTGCAGTTTTAGCAGCATCAATTTTTCATTATGGTACATATTCTATTACAGAAGTTAAACAGTATTTGGCTTCAAAAGATATACCTGTTAGAATTTAATATGCTTAAAATTTTAGAAGAACTTGTATTGCTCGCTAGAGAAAGAAAAAATAATCCTGTCGAAGGTTCTTATACAAATAAACTCTTAAAAGATAAGAATTTAGCTAAGGAAAAAGTACTTGAGGAAGTAAATGAACTAATAGAAGCTGTTGAAGAAAACTCAAATAAGATACATGAAGCTGCAGATGTTCTTTATCACCTGATGATGTACCTTGAGGCTAATGATATAAAAATTGAGGAAATTATGGAAGAATTGAATTCTAGAAAAAAATAATACTTAAAAAAATACTTATAAATTCTATAAGTATTTTTCTTTTTAAGAAAAGATATACTTTTTTTTAAATGAGCCATAAATTCTATAAATCAGCACGATCAAGATTGCAAAGAAGCGAGTTAGCGGTTCCAGGTTCCTCTCCACAAATGTTTGAAAAAGCTTTAAATTCTGCTGCTGACTATATTTTTTTAGATTTAGAAGATGCAGTTTCTCCAAATGACAAAATCACAGCAAGAGCAAATGTGATTAAAGCTCTAAAAGAAATTAAATGGAAAGAAAAAGGTAAAACAATTTCAGTAAGAATAAACAGTCTTGATACACATTATATGTACAGTGATTTAGTTGAGATAGTTGAGCAGGCTGGTGAAAATGTTGATACAATTTTAGTCCCTAAGGTTGGAACAGCAAGTGACGTTTATATGGTTGATTGTTTATTGACACAAATCGAAACAAATAAAAAATTAAAAAATAAAATCGGAATTGAATGTTTAATCGAAACTGCATTAGGCATGTCTAATATAAAAGAAATTGCTAAATCTAGCGAAAGACTCGAGGCTTTACATTTTGGTGTTGCAGATTATGCAGCAAGTTTGAGAGCAAGAACTGTAGTTATAGGTGGATTAAATCCAAATTATCCTGGTGATCAATGGCATCATGGTTTATCTGAATTAGTGATGACTTGTAGAGCTTATGGTTTAAGAGCAATAGATGGGCCATTTGGAGATTTTAATGATCCAGATGCTTATATTGCTGCAGCAAAAAGAGGCGCTGCGATTGGAATAGAAGGCAAGTGGGCAATACATCCATCCCAAATAGATCTTGCAAATAAAGTATTTTCACCACCAGAGGCAGAGGTTAACAAGGCAAAAAGAATTTTAGAAGAATTAGAAAAAGCTGCAAAAGAAGGAAAAGGAGCTGCACAACTTGATGGCAGAATGATCGACGCTGCGTCGGCCAGGATGGCAGAAAATATTGTAAACATTGATAAATTAATCAACAATAAATAAATATGGATATCCACGAGTATCAAGCAAAAGAAATTTTATCTGGTTTTGGAGTAACAATACCTAGGGGTGGAATAGTTTATAGCCCTGAAACAGCAGAAAATAAAGCCAGAGAAATAGGTGGATCTAAGTGGGTTGTAAAAGCTCAAATACACTCAGGCGCTAGAGGAAAAGCTGGCGGGGTAATTGTTTGTAATTCTCCTTTGGAAGTTGCACAAGCAACAGACAAACTTTTAGGAAAAAAGCTAGTTACTACTCAGACGGGACCAGAGGGAAAGATTGTAAACAGAATTTATATAGAGGAAGCGACTGACATTGAAAAAGAATTGTATTTAGGACTTGTTTTTGACAGGGCATCAGAAAGCATAATGGTGGTAGCCTCAACAGAAGGTGGAATGAGTGTTGAGGAAATTGCAAAAGAGAAACCCGATTCAATTATAAGATCTAAGATTGAAGTTGCCGTTGGTATTCAAAGTTTTCAAGCAAGAGAGTTAGCATTTGGATTGGGTATTGAGCCAGAGTTAATTAGAAGAGCATCAGAAACAATTATTGGATGCGCCAAAGCCTTTAGTGAGTTAGATGCTACAATGGTTGAGGTAAACCCACTAGTAATCTCAAAACAAAAACAAATTTTAGCCTTAGATTGTAAAATGAGTTTTGATAATAATGCGATGTTTAGAAGAGATAAAGTTTCTGAACTAAGAGACAAAACACAAGAAGATGAAAAAGAAGTTTATGCATCTGATAGAGGTTTAAATTATGTAAGTTTAGAGGGAAATATTGGAAACATCATTAATGGCGCAGGATTAGCAATGGCATCCATGGATATGATTAAATTAGCAGGAGGTGAACCTGCAAATTTTCTTGATGTAGGTGGAGGAGCAACTCCTGAAAAAATTGTAAAAGCATTTAGGCTAATCACTATGGATAAAAAAGTTAAAGTTATTCTAGTTAATATCTTTGCTGGTATAAACAGATGTGATTGGGTTGCGGAGGGAATAGTTCAAGCTTTAGAAAAAATTAAGATAGGCGTTCCATTAGTTATAAGATTAGCAGGAACAAATGTTGAAAAGGGGAATAAAATTCTTCGTGAAAGTAAATTAAATTATATTGAGGCAAATACCTTAGAAGATGCTGCTAATAAAGCGGTAGCAGCATTAAATAAATAAAATGGCAATTATAATTGAAAAAAATACAAAAATTTTAATTCAAGGTTTCACTGGAAAGATGGGAACGTTTCATGCTGAAGAAATGATAAAATATGGATCAAACGTTGTAGGTGGTGTTACTCCTGGAAAGGGTGGGCAAAAACATTTAGATAGGCCTGTATTTAATACTGTTAAAGATGCTGTACAACAAACTGGTGCTACAGCATCAATTCTTTTTGTGCCACCAGCTTTTGCAGCAGACTCAGCAATGGAAGCGGCAGATGCAGGTATTAAAACCTGTGTTGCTATAGTTGATGGTATACCATCACATGATATGATTAAAATTAAAAGATATATGAAAAGATATTCCCGAAATGAAAAAATGACATTAGTTGGCCCAAATTGTGCTGGAATTATTAGCCCCGGAAAGTCAATGTTAGGAATTATGCCGGGTCACATTTATAAAGAAGGAAGAGTTGGAATTATAAGCAGATCTGGTACGCTTGGTTATGAAGCAGCAGAGCAAATGAAAAATTTAGGCATCGGAGTTTCTACAAGTGTTGGAATAGGAGGAGATCCAATTAATGGGAGTTCATTCAGGGATATAATTGAAAAATTTGAGAAAGATGATGAAACCGATGTAATATTAATGATAGGTGAAATTGGAGGCCCTCAAGAAGTGGCGGCAGGAGAGTTTGCAAAAGAAAATATGAAAAAACCAGTTATTGGATATATAGCGGGACTTACAGCACCAAAAGGCAGAGTAATGGGTCACGCAGGAGCAATTGTTTCTGCATATGGTGAAAGTGCAATCGAAAAAGTTGAGATATTAAAAGATTGTGGAGTTATTATTTCCAAAAATCCATCGGTGATGGGTGATACAGTTAAATCTGTACTAAAAAAAATGTAAATGACTTACGACGATCAAAACATATTTGCAAAAATTTTACGTGGAGAGATACCTTGTAATAAAATTTATGAGGACAATTTCGTTTTAGCATTTCACGACATAAATCCACAAAAAAAAATTCATGCTCTAGTAGTTCCAAAGGGAAAATATATTGATTTAGATGATTTTAGTCTAAATGCGTCTTCTCAAGAGATGGTAGGGCTGTTTAAAGGTATAAATACTGTTGCAAAAAAACTTGGTATCTCAACAGAAGTAGGCAAAGGCTATAGAGCTTTAGCCAACATAAGCGACCACGGTGGCCAAGAAGTGCCTCATTTACATTTTCATTTATTTGGAGGAGAAAAATTAGGAAAAATGGTTGAGTGACAGAGGAAGTTGAAAGAAATTATTTAGAGATAAATTCACTTCAAGATCTTAAAGAAGTAAATAAACCATCAGAGGATTATTCTTTATGCTTAATTAATCCAATTAATTTTCAAATAAACAAATTTTTCTACAAAAATATTGGTAAAAACCATAAATGGATAGATAGATTGTCTTGGTCAGAGGAAAAATGGATTACTTATGTTACAAGTGAAAATGTTCAAACGTATATCTTCAAATTTAAGAATGACTTAGTAGGTTTTTTTGAGTTAGTTTTTCATCCAGAAAAAAATGAGATTGAAATTGCTTATTTTGGAATATTAGAGGAATATCAAAATAAAAAATTAGGCTCATATTTGTTATCTGAAGCTATTAAAAAATCTTTTCAAAATAATATCAATCGTGTTTGGGTTCACACATGCTCATTAGATCACAAAAATGCTCTAAATAATTATGTTGCAAGAGGAATGAAGATATTTAAAACCGAAATTTTAAATATTTAGTTTTCAGAAGGTATTTTAAATAAGTTTTCTGAAATCATTCTATTTTTCCTTATAGATGAAAGAAATGTTATATTAAAATTTTGATAAATATCAGTATTCTGCCAACCAACTAAATTATAATTCTTATTGTCAAAAAAAATATTTATTTGGTTACCTTTTTCTAAAATTGTATAATTAATAAGATTTTTATTAACAACTCTTTCTTTAAGTTCGTATATTTTTTTTATTAAATATTTTTTATCTAAAATTAAGTCTAAAGGAGTTTTTTCAATTGGGTATCGATAATAACTTGTTCTAGTTTTTATAACTAGAGACTTTCCATTTGATACTAATACTTTGTTATTACTTCGTGCGTATTTACAAAAAATTTTTTTTGGATATTCAATTGTACAATTTCCATTTTCTATTTTGCCATTTATATTTTGCTCAAAATTAAAGTCTAGATTTTTAGTATTTTTTAAATTTTGAATTATTTTCTCCTTAACTTCAGCTTTTAAATTTGATGTTGAGATTAATAAAATAAAAATTAAAAAACATCTCATTATTAAAGAACATCTCTTTTGCCGACGTGGTTCGCCTTACTAACTATTCCATCAGCTTCCATCATATCAATAATTCTTGCTGCTCTATTATATCCGATTTGAAGTTTTCGTTGTAGGAATGATGTAGAAGCTTTTCCCTCGGATCTAATTATTTCTACTGCTTGTTGATATAAATCGTCCTTATCTCCTAAATTTTGATTATCTCCAATCTCTTTTTCATCTGCAAAATTTAAAATTTCATCCACATAATCAGGTTCTGCTTGTGATCTTAAAAAGTTATTGATTTTTTCGATTTCATTATCTGAAACAAATGGAGCATGTATCCTAACTATTCTGTTAGCTGATGACATATACAACATATCTCCTTTCCCTAGAAGTTGTTCAGCACCCTGTTCTCCAAGAATTGTTCTACTATCTATTTTTGATGTAACCTGAAAAGATATTCTTGTTGGAAAATTTGCTTTAATTGTTCCTGTAATAACATCAACACTAGGTCTTTGTGTTGCCATTATAATATGAATTCCAGCAGCTCTAGCCATTTGAGACAATTTTTGAATGTAATTTTCAATTTCTTTACCTGCGACTAGCATTAAATCTGACATTTCATCTACTACTACAACTATATAGGGCATAGGAAGTTTATGCTTTGTGTTGTATCCATCAATATTTCTAACACCTTCTTTGGTCATTAATCTGTATCTATTCTCCATTTCCTTTACTACCCATCCAAGAACAGATGCAGCTTTTTTAGCTTCAGTTATTACAGGACATAACAAGTGTGGGATCCCCTCGTATGTAGAGAGTTCAAGCATTTTTGGATCAATTAAAATAAATTTACATTTATCTGGAGTATGACGATAGAGAAGAGATATGATTATGGTATTTATACAAACAGATTTACCTGATCCAGTTGTTCCAGCAATAAGAAGATGAGGCATTGAGGATAAATCTCCAACTATAGGTTTACCAGAAATACTTTTACCTAATGCTATTGGTAATTTAATTTCTCTTTTTTTAAAATCTGAATTACTTAAAATTTCACTAAGATATACATTTTCTCTTAATGTGTTTGGTAATTCGATACCTATAGTATTACTACCTGGTATAGTAGCAATTCTTGCAGACTCTGAACTTGTATTTCTAGCTATATCGTCTGATAAATTTATTATTTTTGAGACTTTGACACCAGCAGCAGGTTCAAATTCGTTTAATGTAACTACAGGTCCATGACTTACTTTTTTAATATTACCGCTCACACCAAAGTCTAATAATATTTTCTCTAAAAACTCAGGATCTTGGGCTTCATTTTTATCAATATTTTCCCTTTCTTTTTTAGTTGCACTTTTTAATAAATCTAAACTTGGTAACTTAAATTTAATTTTAATATCATTTTTGATTTCAGCTTTGATAAAAGGCAGATCTTCTTGAATAAGATTTTTAATCTCTTCTTGTGGAATATATTCATTAATTACTTCACTTTTATCTGTATAGTTTCTTTCTTTTTTCTTGTAAAAAATTTGAGAATATTTTTTAATTATTTTATAAAATTTTATTGGGTGAAAGTTTATACTTTTTAAAAATAAAATTAAAATTATGATAACTAAAATGTAATAAAATATTTTTTCATTAATTTGTATTAATGAATTTAAAAAAGTTTGGTTTAAATAATTTCCAACAAAACCACCATTTCCATTTATATAAAGTGTAAATGCTTCAGAGTAAAAATAAGTTAGAAATAAAGTGCCAAATATTGAATAAATAATTGCATAGAAAATATTTTCAACAATTAAAAAAAATTCTTTTATTTTAAAAATGTTAATACCAGTGATTATTAATGTGAGTGATAACAAATAAGATATTAGGCCCAAAGATTGAAAAAATAAATCTGAGACAAAACTACCTTGAAAGCCTAAGATATTCTTAATTTCAACGTTATCTGGAAAAATGAAATTTGGATCGCTAGGTGCATAAGTTAATAATGCTAAAAATAGTAAAATTCCCGAGCCAATAACAGCAATACCAAATGTTTCCGCAAGTCTTTTAATAGTAAAATTAATTAATAAATCAGCTATTTTTTTAATATCCATTTTTGTGAATCAAATTTACCACTTTGTATCATCTAATTTTTGTTGTTAAAATTAAAAATAATATGAGAGTTTGTATATTTGGATCTGGTTTATCTGCTTTAACTTTAGCAAAAGCTTTAGTAAATCAAAAAATCTTTGTAGAGGTGATTTCTTCCGGTTCAAATCATAAAATTGATCAGTTTAGAACTATTGGAATATCGAAGAGTAATTATGAATATTTTAATAGAAATATTATCAATATAAAAAAAATTATTTGGAAATTAAAAAAAATTGAAGTTTATAGTGACAATTTAAAAAACCAAACAATATTAAATTTTGAAAATAGTAATGATCAATTATTTTCTATAATCAAAAATTATAAGTTATATCAAATATTAAATAAAAGTTTATTAAAAAATAAGTATTATAAAATAATTAAGTCTAATAAAAAAACTATAAAATTTGAAGAGTATAGTCTAATTATAAATACTGATTTTTTAAACTTTTTAAATAAGAAATTTTTTAACAAAAAAATTCAAAAGTCATATAATAGTTTAGCATACACCACAGAAATAAATCATGAAAAAATTTTAAATGATGTTGCAATTCAAATATTTACCAAGAAAGGTCCATTGGCTTTTTTACCAATTTCAAATTATAAAACATCAATTGTATATTCTATTCACAATACAAAAAATAAAAATCAAGAAAATATTAAAAAATTGATACAAGAGTATAATTTAAAATATAAAATAAAAAGAATAGAAAAAATAAATTGTTTTGATTTAAAATCTTTTAGCTTAAGGTCCTACTATCATAAAAATATTTTGGCATTTGGTGATTTACTTCATAGAATTCACCCTCTTGCTGGACAAGGTTTTAATATGACAATAAGAGATATTGGTATTTTGATAAATATTATTAGAGAAAAAATTGATCTCGGTTTACCTGTTGATAATTCTGTGAATTTTGAGTTTGAAAAAAAATTAAAACATAGAAATTATATTTTTTCAAATGGTATAGATCTCATTCATGATTTTTTTAATCTTGAAAGAAAATTTAATAGTAATATTTTAAGTAAATCAGTTAAATTAATAGGAAAAAATACATCTATTAATAAAATTTTTACTCAAATTGCAGATAAAGGAATAAATTTTTGATTTATTGAATTGTTGTATTATTAAAATTATCAAAAGTATAGGTACTTAAAATTTGAGAAATTTTATTTTTTCTTGAGTTTAAACTCTCTGTTTCTAACAAAATCTGTTTTTCTTCTAAAGTAAAAGGAGAAGCCATTGCTAGAGCATTTATAATTTCATCTAAACTTTGTTTTTCTAAAGCTTTCCAATTTATAATAAAGCCTCTTTTTTCAAATAAAGATTTCAAATCTTTAAAAACAAGCTCAAGATCGGAAAAATTTAGATCCTCTTTTTTATTACTTAAATCGTCATTAAATCTATTGTAATCAACTGTTAAACTTCTGTATTTTTTTTCTGACCTTAATTCTTTTATAACTTCAAATCTCATTAATCCTTTTAATTCAATCAGGTAACGCTTATCATCTGTTTCTCTAAAACTTGTAATTTTTCCTAAACAACCAACCCTATGTAATTGAGGTACTTTTGTTGTATTACTGATTGATTTTGGTTGTATCATGCCAATCAATTTATTTGATTTCATGCTATCATCGATCATATCTATGTAACGCGGCTCAAATATATTTAAAGGCACTGTAGTTTTGGGAAATATAATAAAATTACTTAGAGGGAAAACGGGTATATTTTTTGGAAAATTTTCCATTAATTATTATTAACAAAAAATTTATTATTCATCTATAGTTAATATAATATGATTATTTGGATTGCGTCATATCCTAAAAGTGGAAATACATGGTTGAGAGCTTTAATAAGTACTTATTATTATTCCAAAGATGGGATTTTTGATCAAAGATTTTTAAAGGAAATAGATCAATTTCCAACTAAAAAATATCTTGAAGAATTTAATTTTGATAAAAATATTCCAGGTGATACTTGTAGATACTGGGTTAAAGCTCAGGAAAAAATAAATGTAAATAAAAAGTTAAAATTTTTTAAAACTCACAATGTTTTTGGTAAACTAAATAATTATGATTTTACAAATTCTCAAAATTCAATTGGTTGTATTTACGTAGTTAGGGATCCAAGAAATGTAATTACCTCTCTAAAAAATCATTATCAACTAAATGACGAACAAGCGTTTAAATGGATGACTAATGAAAAAAATTTTATTTATAATACCCAAGAATTTGAAGATTTAGGATATAGTGATTTTCAATTCATAAGTTCATGGAGTACAAATTATAAGTCTTGGAAAGTTCAAAAAAAAATACCAATAAAAATTATTAAATATGAGGATCTATTAAATCAAACTTATGCTGTTTTCTTAGATATTATTAAATACATTAATAAAATTATTAATAATAAGGAAAAAATAGATAAAATTAAAATGAAAAAGACATTAAGTTCAACATCTTTTGAAAATTTGAAAAAAAATGAGATTGAGAATGGTTTTAATGAAGCTGTCCCTATAAGAGGAGATAAATCTAAAAAAGTTTCTTTTTTTCATTTGGGCCCTAAAAATGATTGGAAGAAACTTTTGGATAAAAATTTAAAAATAAAAATTGAAAAAATTTTTGAATCAAATTTAAATGAACTTTCTTATCATTAAATTTCATATATTTGTTCTTGATAAATAATAAAAAAGCTACTATTTTTAATAATAATTTAAGATGCGGGCATAGCTCAGTGGTAGAGCGTCTCGTTGCCAACGAGAAGGTCGAGGGTTCGACCCCCTTTGCCCGCTCCATTTAGGAGAAAGTTTATGAGTGATTTAGCAGATAAAAAATGTGTACCTTGTGAGGGAAATATTCCACCATTTAATGCAGATGAAATTCACAAATATCTAAAAAAAATTGATGGTTGGGAAGTTTTAGAGGATAAAATTGACGGTTTTCATTTAATAAAAAATTATAAATTTGATAATTTTTTACAAAGTCAAGAATTTGTTAATAAAGTTGGACAAATAGCCGAGATTGAAGGTCATCATCCTGATTTATGGTTTGGATGGGGTTATGCTAGAGTAAAAATATTCACTCACGCAATAAAAGGTTTAGCAGAAAGTGATTTCATTCTTGCTGCAAAAATAGACCAATTACCTAATGTTTAAAATGTCGAGTTCTTGAAAAAAGTAATACCGTATCAGTTTCATTTGCAAAATTAATAATCTCTTTATCTTTTATTGAACCAGATGGTTGGACAATTGCTCTAACTCCAGATTGCACTAATTTTTCAATACCATCAACAAAAGGAAAAAATGCGTCTGAGGCAGCTACTAAACCATCAGTTCTTGGTTTAAATTTTTTCATTTTATTTATTGCTATTTGGCAACTATCCAATCTACTAGTCTGGCCAGAGCCAATACCCACTGTTGTTTCATTAGAGGCTAATACTATGGCATTTGATTTTACGTATCTACAAACATTAAAAGCAAAAATAAGATCTTTAAGTTGTTTTGATGTTGGTTTGCGTTTTGAGACAACTTTAAAATTTTTTCTTGTAAACACATTAAAATCTTCTGATTGTATCAATATATCTTGTTTAAACGATACAAATTTAAGAAATTCTTTCAATTTATAATTTGTTCCGTCAATTAATCTTAAGTTTTTTTTGGTTTTTAATATTTCTATCGCTTTATTATCAAATCCATTTGCAATTATAACTTCTAAAAATAATTCATTTAACTCAAAAGCTAAATTCTTATTAATTTTAAAATTACAAGACACTATTCCACCAAAAGCACTTAGAGGGTCACAAGAAAGAGCAGATTTATAACTCTCTAGATGATCTTTTTTAGCAGAAACTCCACAAGGGTTTGTATGTTTAACAATGACTGTTCCTTTGCCTTTTGGCAAAGATCTTGAAATAGTTAGAGCACAAAATATGTCATTATAATTGTTATAACTTAGTTGTTTCCCATGAATTTGTTTTAAACTAGAATTTAAACTACTAGAATAAATTGCACTTTGTTGATGAGGATTTTCTCCGTATCTAAGCTGCTCTATTAGATTTCCATGAAAAACTTTTTTACTAGGAAAAATAGTATTTGTTTTTTTGTTAAAATAATTTGAAATTACTGAGTCATAATAAGCCGTTTCGCTAAACGCTATTCTTGATAGTTTTTCTCTAAAATTTAAAGAAGTAGATCCTTTGAATTTTTTTAGTTCTTGCATTAGTTTATTATACTGGTTTGGAGATGTTATTACAGTTACATCATTATAGTTTTTAGCTGCAGATCTAACTAGTGTGGGACCACCCACATCTATATTTTCTATAATTTTTTTATGATTTTTTGTTTTGTTAAGAGTGTTCTCAAATGGATAAAAATTAACTACGACTAAATCAATATTTTCAAAATTATTATCTTTAAGATCTTTTAAGTGAGATTTTTTTTCTCTTTTATTTAAAATTCCAGCATGGATTTTTGGATGAAGAGTTTTTAATCTACCCTCCAAAATCTCAGGGAAATTGGTAAAATTAGATACTTCTAAACAATTAAATTTTAATCTTTTAATCTCTTTATAAGTACCTCCCGAGCTAATTATTTTAATTTTGTTCTTTTTTAAAATATTTAATAATGGTTTCAAGTTATTTTTATCAGATACAGAGATGAGAGCTGTTTTAATTTTTTTCTTCATTATAATTTACTTATTTCCCATTTTATTATCTGTTCTTTTTCATTATTCATACCTTGGATAAAAATATTTTGGTTTTCTTTATGTGAATTTTTATTACCGAAATATAAACCATTATCAATATTAATATCAAAGTTATCACAACTAAATTTCCAACCTTCCTCATCTAATTGAATTAGTATAGATTTGTTATCTTGTGTTTTCATTACTTTTGAGTTTGGATTAAGATGAAATCTAATATCAAATTTAATTTTTTTACTTGAACTTTTTCTAAATAATTTATCATAGCCAATAAATTTCATTTGTTCTGGGTAGAACTCAATTTCTCTCTCATAAATAGCTCCAAACTTAATTAAATATCCATCATGTGTACCTGATATTTTCCAATAATCATTTTCAAATAGTACATTTTTTTTTGATACTTTCAGTCCTTTATCAATAATCAAATTTTTTTGATACTTAATAAAAGTACAAGAAGAATAATCCTCAATGGTTAAACCATTGTGTAAAGATGTGCTTCTTGATAATTTATTAAATTTATTAATTTTATCTGAATAGTAACCAGCATTAGAAATTAATTTTTTATCATTAGAAAATATTTCAAATGATAAAGCACCTGCTTGGTAGTCGTTGGAAAAAGTTTTGTTAGGACTAGAACCTATATCGGCAGCGAGAATTATTTTTTTATTTTTAAGAATAGCATATCCACCAAGTTCATTGATTTGATTTTTAAAAGTATAACCAAACCTTTTTAAATATTGATCAAATTCTTTATTTTTAGAAGAAAAATTACCATTAAAAAAAAGATCGTGCTGTATATTTTGCCAAATGAAAGCATAACTTGATCCTAAATAATAAATAGTCTCATCAATATATTCAGGAATTAAACTCTGAGATTCTTTAAACCATTCTCTAATAATTATAAAGTATTTTAAATAAAATATAAGTTGTCGAATATTTCTTGATTTTGGAAAGCCTTGATTATCAATTGAGGATTTAATGATATTTTTTAATAAATTCAATCCATTTACAAGATATTGTTTTTCATTTTTATAAGCTAATCCAGTTAAAATGATTGCAGCGCACCCAATCATCTTATTTTCTACTTCTTTTGAGTTTTTGATTTCATTTAACAAATGATTAGTTTGTTTTTGTATCATATGATCAAAAGTAGATCTGTATTCTTGATCACTATCTTCATAAGTAAGTTGATGATTTGATAACCATGAAATAATTCTCCTTGCTGTTAAATCAAATTCCCAACTTTTTTTTTGAAATTTAATATTATTTGAAATCCAATTTTTAATAACTGTTTGTGTAGTTTTTTTTGAAGATTTTAAATCTAAGCTAAAAAACCAAAAAAAATTATTTAATTTTTCATAATCTTTTGAGCTTAAATTATTTTTCCAAATGGATTCAATAGCAAAGTCATCAATTTTATATTTTTTATTTTGGTATTTAATTATAGAAGAAAGTATGTGAGGACTTGGTTTATATTTAAAACCATTATCAAATGTTTTTGATATTTTTTTTTCGTAAAAATTTGAATTTTTATAAATTGATTTTAAATTTTCTTTAATATTAAAATAAAATTGACCTAAAATGCCTAAGGAATTTGTATTAATCATTAACTTATTTTAATTTTAATAAATTAATATTTTTCTTAATATCTCCATCATTACTTTTGAACACAGTAGTACCAGAAACGAGAATGTTAGCACCAGCATCAATTACTTTTTTGCAATTATCAAAATTTATTCCTCCATCAATTTCTATGTCAAAATCTAAGTTTTTTTGTTCTCTTATTTTTTTTAGATCTTTAATTTTATCCAAAACTTCTGGCATAAATTTTTGACCTCCAAACCCAGGATTTACACTCATAATTAAAACTAAATCAATTTGATCTAATCGATGTAATATTAAATCAATTTTAGATTCTGGATTAAGTGAAACTCCTACTTTTTTATTTTTTTCTTTTATTTTTTTTATTGAATTTTCTAAATTATCAGTAGCTTCAGGGTGAATAGTAATTATATCTGCTCCAGCATTAGCGTAAGCATCTATATATTTATGGACTGGTGATATCATTAAATGAACATCAAATTTTAATGAACTATGTTTTCTAAGAGCTTTAATTACAGGTGGTCCTATTGTTAAATTAGGAACAAAATGACCATCCATAACATCCACATGAATCATATCAGCCCCACCTTCCTCAAGCCTTTTTATTTCTTTTCCTAACTGACTAAAATCAGCAGATAAAATTGATGGTGAAATTTGTATATTTTTCATTGATTAGTTGATTAACTAGTATCAATTTTAAAAATTAAAATGAATTAAAAAATTGGTAAATTTGTCTAGAAATTTCGCTTTCTAGAGGAAATGACAACATTCCCATCACTGAATAGCCTAAGATCCAAGGCATTAGATAAAATCTAATCATGTAGAAAAACCAAGCAACATACAAAGGCACTAATGGTCCTATGATAAATGAAGGTGTGATTGGTTTAAATAATTTAATTAAAGGGTTGGTATATTTTACAAATACTCTCATGAAAAAAAACTGTGAGTCTTCTCTTTGAAAAATATTCATCGCTACTCTACCAATAAGAGTCCACATTATAATCCCAAGTAAATAATCGATAAAATATATTAAAGGATGGAAATTTGCCGACATTTAAAATTTATATTGGAAAATGTATTGAAATAAAAGGGGCGAAATTAATCGCCCCTTTAAAAGATTATTTAGTGTGATCTTCCAAGAATTGATTTACCACTCGGTACACGTACATCATCAACCATTTTTTGTGTAGCTTTATCTGGTTCTGCAGTCATTAAACTAACTACTACCATTAAAACTAAACTAACAGCTGATCCGAAGATACCAAATGTTAACTGTGTAATTCCTAGGAATCCACTTCCACCAGTTCGTACCCAAACTAAGTACCAAGCACCAGCGGCTAGACCACCTAGCATACCAGCAATCGCACCTTGTCTATTAGCTCTCTTCCACCATACACCAAGTACAAGTGGGAAGAACAATCCAGACATCGCAAAATCAAAAGCCCAGATGACCGAACCTAAGATTCCTTGAATCTCCATTGCTGCAATAGTTGCTCCTGCAAAACCAATTACTACAAGTAATACCCTTGCAACAAGTAGTCGTTTTGCAGTTTCCGCCTTTGGATCAATGATCTTATAGTAAACATCATGTGATATAGCGTTTGCAATCGCTAGAATCAAACCATCAGCAGTAGACATGGCAGCTGCCATACCTCCAGCAGCAACTAGACCTGAAATTACATAAGGTAATCCAGCTATCTCTGGTGTTGCTAATACAACGGCTTTACCACCCATGAAGAACTCATTTAATTCTAGAGTTCCATTTCCGTTAAAGTCGCTGATAAACATTAAGTTTGCTTGGTTCCAGTTTTGGTACCAATCTATCGCTTCCACTTCTGCAAATGTCTTACCGATTATACCTGTTGGTAAATTCGGGTCGATCAATGATAACTTAGATAATGTAGCTAACATTGGAGCAGAAGAATAAAGTAGGAAGATAAAGAATAGTGACCAACCTACTGATTTTCTAGCTGCTTTTACACTTGGAGTAGTAAAGTATCTCATCATCACGTGCGGTAATGAAGCTGTTCCCATCATCATCGCTAATGCTAATGAAATAAATGCCCAAGGTGTAGCGTTCACTGCAGAGTGAGCTTTAGTTATTCCAGCTAAGCCTTTAGGTACTGATTTTAGATCAGCAGCTGCGTTTTTAACAAAACCGAACTGTTGTTCTAATTCACCAATTCTAGCTACCTCATCAGCTAACATAAAGTGAGGGAAGAAGCCCGCACCCATTTTGTTACTAATCCAGAATACTGGAAGCAGGTAAGCTATAATTAGTACAATGTATTGTGCAACCTGTGTCCAAGTTACCCCTCTCATACCACCTAACATTGAACATAATAAAATACTTATTAGTCCAACATAAACTGCGTATTGGAATGGGATATCAAGTGCAACAGATGCAATAGTACCTGTAGCGTTAATTTGTGCAGTCACATAAGTAAATGAAGCAACAGTTAAAACTACCACTGCGCTAAATCTAGCTAAATTACCACCGTATCTAGTACCTATAAAATCTGGAACTGTATAACAGCCAAATTTTCTTAAGTATGGTGCTAATAAAGATGCAACAAGCACGTAACCACCAGTCCAACCTACAAGTAGAGCCATATAGCCGTAACCTTTAAAGTAAATACCACCCGCCATTGCAACGAATGAAGCACCAGACATCCAGTCTGCTGCAGTCGCCATTCCGTTGAATACTGTTGGTACTTGCCTACCAGCTACGTAATATGCATCTGCTTGGGCTGTTCTTGATAGCCAACCGATTAATGCGTAGATGAATACAGTAAATGCAACAAAAGCAATACCAATCGCTTTAGCTGTCATACCCATCTGTTCAGCAATTGCCATAATGATTATGAAACCTATAAATCCTCCAGTATAGATTCCATAAACCTTTGGCAAATTATCTATGAAATTACCTTTCATTATTCGTCCTCTCTTTCGCTAAAGCCGAACTCTTCATCGATTTTTTCTTGTCTATTCGCAAACCAGAAAATTAGGATTACGAAAGCACCAAGAGATCCCTGACATGTAAACCAATATGTCCATGGATAACCGAAAGGTCCTGTGACCTCGTTCATTTCAGCTCCAAAGAGAAAGATGCCAATTGAGAAAATAAACCAGATTGCCAGTGTTATAAATAACAATCCCCTGGTTTTTTCCCAGTGTTTTTGTTGATTTGACATTTATACCTCTCTATTTAGTTATAACTGGTTGAAACCATAACCATTATAAGAGCTTTGAAAAGGCTAAAAATTAACCATATTTGCTACTTATTTACTTGTTTTTTTAAGATATAATTGGCGCACTCTCTGATTAACATGGCAAAATATAAATTAACCTGGAAAGACCTGAAACTTGAAGATTTTAAAACATATTTGTTTGCAATGTTTAAGGCGTTTATTCCTAAAAAAAAAATTAAAAATTTAGATGAATTAGAGCAATTTATTCAAACAAAATCTGCTTGGGCAACTCAAGTTACTTTATATAATTATTTAAAAACTCGGATGGGTACAAGATATGTTCTCCATTTTGATAATGATGAATTTATGTCATCAGTAAATCTTGCTAAATGGAATATTTATTCGGTTGCATTACAAGATTTAACTTTTTTTACTTTTTCATATTTAAAAGTTAATTTTAACTATCAAGATATTCATAAAGCAAATGAAATTTTTAATAAGATTTTAGATGATGAAATTTCTAATAAGATGCCATTAAATATTATTGATGAAGCGAGAAAAAATTTTGATGAAAGATTGGATAAAATAAATTGGGATTTTTATTATAAAGATTTACCTTTTAATCCAAGTGCGCTTTCATTATATAAATGGGCACCGATAGCCGATGAATTAAAAACTTTAGATCGAAAGATAGTTTTAAATTCGATGATCTTAAAATGGGATGTTGTTAAACAAGAGTTTAAAGATTTAATTCAGTTTTAAATATTTTTTCTATTATCGACCAAACTATCAACTACACTTGGATCTGCTAGAGTAGTTGTATCTCCTAATTGACCATGTTCATTAGCAGCAATTTTCCTTAAAATTCTTCTCATTATTTTTCCTGATCTTGTTTTAGGAAGACCTGGAGTAAAATGAATTAGATCTGGAGTTGCTAAAGGTCCTATTTGTTTTCGTACCCAAAGTTTTAAGTCTCTTTCAAGTTCGCCAGTTTCGGTTTCTCCTGCATTAAGAGTCACATAACAATATAATCCATTTCCTTTTATATCGTGAGGATAACCAACTACAGCAGCTTCTGCTACTTTAGGATGAGCAACAAATGCACTTTCAATTTCAGCAGTGCCTAGATTGTGTCCAGAAACAATAATTACATCATCTACTCTCCCGGTTATCCAGTAATATCCATCTTTGTCTCTTCGACACCCATCACCAGTAAAATATTTTCCATTAAATTGAGAAAAATATGTATCAATAAATCTTTGATGGTCTCCATAAACAGTTCTCATCTGTCCTGGCCAAGATTGAGCTATACACAGTCTTCCTTCTCCCGCTCCTTTAATTTCTTTACCATTTTTATCTAAAAGCACAGGCTTAATTCCGTAAAATGGTTTTGTTGCTGAACCAGGTTTAAGTGGAATAGCACCTGTCTGTGGAGCTATCATAATTCCACCTGTTTCTGTTTGCCACCAAGTATCTACAATTGGACATTTAGAATTTCCTACAGTCTTATAATACCACATCCAAGCTTCGGGATTAATAGGCTCTCCGACAGTGCCTAAGAGTTTAAGTGATTTTCTTGAAGTTTTTTTAACTGGTTTATCTCCCTCACGCATCAATGCTCGGATTGCGGTAGGTGCAGTATAAAATGTATTAACTTTATATTTATCAACTATTTGCCACCATCTTGAACTATCAGGATAATTTGGAATTCCCTCAAACATAATAGTAGTTGCACCATTTGCCAGTGGCCCATAAATGATATAACTATGTCCAGTTACCCAGCCAATATCAGCGGTACACCAATAAATATCTTTAGGTTTATAATTGAAAATATATTGATGTGTCATTGAAGCATAAACCATATAGCCACCAGTTGTATGAAGAACTCCTTTAGGTTTACCAGTTGACCCGGAGGTATATAAAATAAATAAAGGATCTTCTGCGTTCATTTCTTCTGGTTCACAATTACTTGAAACGTCCTTTATTAAATCATGGTACCAAACGTCTCTATTTTCATCCCAATTAATGTAATTACCTGTCCTTTTAACAACCAAACATTTTTTTACGTTTGGACAATTTATTAACGCTTCATCTACTGTATATTTAAGAGGTATAGTTTTTCCACCCCTCACTCCTTCATCAGCGGTTATGATATATTCAGACTCGCAATCATTAACTCTTCCAGAGATAGACTCAGCCGAAAAACCACCAAAAATAATAGAATGAACCGCTCCTATTCTTACACAAGCTAGCATTAAAATCGCTAACTCTGGTATCATTGTTAAATAGATTGTTACACGATCACCTTTTTTAATTCCTAATTTCTTTAAACCATTTGCTGCTTTAGAAACTTTTTGATGAAGTTGTTTATAAGAAATCTTTTGACTATCTTTTGGATCATCTCCTACCCAAATAATAGCAGTTTTATCTTTTTTATCTTTTAAATGTCTATCAATGCAATTTGCTGAAGCATTTAAAGTTCCATCTTCAAACCATTTTATTTTTACTTCCTTTGTGCTGTATTTTACATCTTTAATTTTTTTATATGATTTTATCCAAGTAATTCTTTTTCCTTCTTTTCGCCAAAATTCATCATTGCTTTTTATAGATTGAGAATATTTTTGTTGGTACTTACTTTTATTTGCTAGGCTACTTTTGATCCATTCTGGTTTTGTTTTAATAATAAATTCAGGCGGTGTATTTCCAATTTCTTTTTTTATTTTAACTTTTTTTGATCTTTTTTTAATTTTTTTTTTAGTCTTTTTTTTAACCTTAGACCTGCTTTTTTTTACCTTATTTTTTTTCTTTGGCATGAGATAATTTTTTTTTTAAATCTTACTCATGTTATTTATAATTTTCCAGCTTTTATAATCAACGGGCATTACTGAGAGTCTACTTTGCTTTATAAGAGCTAAATGGCTTAAATTCTTATTTTTTTTAATACTTTCGAGTGTTATAGGTTTTGAAAATTTGCTTTTAAATTGAACAGTTACGGCAACAAACCTTCTTGTTTTGTCTGTTTTATCCAAAAAGGATTCTTTTATAACCCTTACAATTCCAACTATCTCTTTTCCGATATTTGAATGATAAAAAAAACAAAGATCTCCTTTTTTCATACTCTTTAAATTTTTTGCAGCTTGATAATTTCTGACACCATCCCAAGGAGCACCTTTAATTCCAGCTTTTTTTTGTTGCTCAATTGACCAAACATCTGGTTCAGATTTTAGTAACCAATATTTCATTCTTTATTTATATAATTAATTTTCTAGCATTTATAATGTTTTTTTAAATTATTCATTGTATGACAAAAAATAATTGATAACTTCTTAATTTATGAGAGCAGTAAATTATTCATCAATGAATATATTTAATGAGAATCAAGTTAAAGAGATTAATAAAGTAATCGAAACAAACTTTGTAGAGGGAAAAGACGATTATGCAGTAGATTCTCACAAAACATCTGATGTAAAGTTTGTATACTTAGGAAAAATTCAAAAATATATTTTTCCGTTCATAGATTTTTGTCAAACAGCAAATAACAATTTTTTTAGTTTTGACCTTCACTCGTTAACATCTTTGAAAAAATTAAATTATAATATTTATGATGAAGGCACTGAATATAATTGGCATATAGATGCTGTTCCTAGAGACCCTGTAAGAGATATTAAACTTACTGCTTTGTTAAATTTATCTGAAGAAAATTATGAAGGTGGTGAGTTGGTTTTATTTAGAGCAAATGAAATAATTTGTAACGAATTTAATAAACCTGGAAGTGCAATTATATTCCCATCATTTATAAATCATAAGGTAAATAAAATAAAATCAGGTAAACGTCGTACCTTGGCAATCTGGTTATCTGGACCCAAATTTAGATAACAAATTAAATTTTAACGCCAGCACCTTTAAGAAATGCGGCTTCCTCATCCAAAGACCATCTAGGTTTTGCTGGATAATCTAAATTACTAAATTGATTTAATTTAAATTTTTCTAGACCAACCATAGCAATCATTGCTGCGTTATCTCCACAGAACTCTAAAGGTGGAAAAATACTCTTATAATTATTTTCTTCACACAGATTAATTAACATAGATCTAATTCTTTTATTTGCTGCCACACCACCTGCTACAACAAAAATTTTTTCATTTAATTCATTTATTTTTTCAAATTCAGTAAATGCAATTTTCGTTTTTTTATATAGTATTTCCAAGATTGTTTTTTGAAATGATGCTGCAAGATCAAATTTTTCTTGTTCTGATTTAATTGTTTTACTAATTTTAAGTATAGCAGTTTTAAGACCTGCAAAAGAAAGATTACATCCCCCTTTATAAAAAATTGGTTTCGGTAGATTATATCTTTCAGGATTACCCTTTTCAGCTAAAATTTCTATTTTAGGTCCTCCTGGAAATTCTATTCCTAAAAGTTTTGCTGTTTTATCAAACGCTTCACCTAAAGCATCATCAATAGTTGTTCCTAACCTTTTATATTCACCAAGATTTTGCACATTTAAATATTGTGAATGACCACCAGAAATTAAAAGAAGCAAATATGGATAATCAAAATTTGAACTTAGTTTTGGACTTAAAGCATGTCCCTCTAAATGGTTAACAGCAATAAAAGGTTTATTCATTGCTGTTGCGAAAGCTTTACCAAAACTTAACCCAACTGATAAACAAACAATTAATCCAGGACCAGCGGTAGAAGCAACCGCATCTATTTCTTCAATTTTTCTTCCACTTTCATCAATAGCTTTTTTGACAATCCAATCAATTTTTTCAATGTGTGAACGTGCTGCTAGTTCAGGAACTACACCACCAAACTCCCTATGAACCTCTACTTGACTTGAGACAATGTTGGATAAAACTACTGGGAAACCTTCTTCATTTTCAGTTATTAAAGAAGCTGCTGTTTCATCACAACTAGACTCTATTCCAAGAATTAAGGGTTTTTTGCTCATTCAAATAGTTTTTAATAATTGTACAATCTTTATACAAGTAAGAAATAATTTTTTTATGAGAAAAAAAATAATAATTGGATCTAGGGGTAGCAAGCTTGCCTTTCTTTATGCACAAAAAACTAAAGATAAAATTATTGAGAATACCAACCTTAGTAATGGTGATATTTTAATTAAATCAATTAAAACTAAAGGTGATGAAGTGCAGGATATCAGATTGTCTGAGCTTGGTGGCAAAGGTTTGTTTTCTAGCAATATTGAAAAAGAACTTCTGTTAAAAAATATTGATATCGCAGTTCATGCGCTGAAAGATATGCCCGCTAATGAGACAGAAGGATTAAGAACAGATTCTTTTCTTGAAAGAAATGACCCCAGGGAAATTTTAATTACAAAGGATAAAAAAAAACTTAAAGACTTAGATGAAAAATCAATTATTGGAACTTCATCATTTAGAAGAGAATTTCAAATAAAAAAAATTAGAAAAGATTTAAATTGTAAATTAATTAGAGGAAATGTTGATACTAGAATTAGAAAACTAAATGAAGGAATGTATGATGCAATTATATTATCTTATGCAGGTATCAAATTTTTAAAATTTGAAAATAAAATCTCTGAAATTTTTTCTGCTGAAGAAATAATTCCTAGTGCAGGACAAGGTGTAATAGCTCTTCAGTGCAGGGAGAATGATGACGAGATAATTTCTATCTTAAACGAAATTAATCATAAGGAAACATATAAAAGAGCAAACCTTGAGAGAAATATTTTAAAAGTTTTAGACGGGGATTGTGAAACAGCAATTGGCGCTCATTCTGTGGTTGATGGAGACAAGATTATAGTGGAGGCCGAACTTTTTTCTTTAGATGGTAAACAAAGGTTTTATGAAAAAAAGGTTGGTAATTTGAATGAATTTAAAGAACTTGGTAAAGAAGTTGGAATACTTTTAAAAACAAAATCAAATAATACATATAAAAGATAGTATGCATATTTTATTCACTAGACCATTTGAAGATTGTTCTGAAATGATATTGAAATTTAAATTGTTAGGACATCAAGTTTCTCATCTTCCATTAATAAGAATTGAAAAAGTTAATTATGAAGAAATTAATTTTTCCGAATATGGTGGAATTGTTTTTACTAGTGCAAATGCAGTAAAATTCTTAAACACAGAAAGAATAGATAAAAATATTAAATGCTTTTGTGTTGGTAACGCTACAGAAAATAAAGCAAGAAGTGTTGGTTTTCAAAATACAATCGCGGCCGAAGGAAGTGTTGCGAACTTAAAAGAGTTAATAATTCAAAGTTACGATTCTAAAAATAAAGAATTGCTTTATGTTAGTGGTGAAACAATATCGGTTGATTTAGATCAACAGTTATTAAGTGAAGGTTTTAGTGTGAAAAGAATTATTAATTATAGAGTTGATCATAATCAAAAATTTGATGAGAAATTTGTTAATGAATTAAAATTAGGTATGCCTGATATGGTCTATATTTATTCGCAAAATAGTGCATCAAGTTTTTTAAATTTCATAAAGATTTACCAAACCGAAAACTTATGGATGAATACGAATTTGATGTGTATAGGCGAAAAAACCTCGTCAATATTGAACGAAATCAAATGGAAAAAAATTTTTCTTTTTAATCCTGGAGAAGAAGAGTTTTTGTTATATAAAATTTAAAAATGGAATTAATTAATAATTTTTCTGAGATATTTTTATCAGTATGGAATAAAGGAATTCTTGGTGTTGATATTTTTCAAATATTAATCGGCATTGGAATATTTTTACTATTTTTAATTTTTAGAGGTCTAATAAGCAAATTAGTTATTAAAAAATTAGAAATTATCTCAAAAAGAACAACAAATAAATTAGATGATACTTTTGTTCAATCACTTGAAGGACCAGCAAGATTTTTACCAATAGTATTAGGATTTTTTATTGCGAGCTACTATATGACTTTCTCAATAGAAGGAAGAGAAGTAGTAGATACAATTAATAGAACGTTGATCACTATTTTAATTTTTTGGGTAATTCATCAAATCATAGAACCTATCTCATACATACTTAGTGGTTTAGATAAAATATTAACAAGAGAACTTATTGGTTGGATAATTAAATCATTAAAAATTTTTATTTTTATTTTAGGTTTAGCTGCAGTTTTAGAACTATGGGGAATTAAAATAGGTCCGATCATTGCAGGTCTTGGATTATTTGGAGTTGCTGTTGCACTAGGTGCACAAGATTTGTTTAAAAATCTAATTTCAGGAATTTTAGTATTAGTTGAAAAGAGATTTAAGATTGGTGATTGGATTGCGGTTGAAGGTATCATTGAAGGTATAGTAGAAAAGATTGGATTTAGATCAACAACGATTAGAAAGTTTGATAAGTCTCTTGCTATTATTCCAAATTTTCAATTTGCAGAAAATGCAGTTGTAAATGTAAGTGAAACTTCAAACTGGTTAATTAGTTGGATTATTACACTCCAATACGACACTACAGTAGATCAGCTTAAAAAGATTAGAGATGAAATAGAAAATCACATTAACTCAAGTGAAGATTACAATACTTCAATTGGAGTTGCTGTAAGAGTTGATAAATTTTCTGATAGCTCAATAGATATGTATGTAAGATGTTTCACAAAATCAGGAAGTTGGAATAATTGGCTTGATGTCAAAGAAAGATTAGCAATCGCAATTAAAGAAATTGTTGAAAAAAATGGTGCTTCATTTGCATTCCCAAGTCAGTCGATTTATGTTGAAAAAAAATGATAGCTATTTTTTATTTAATTTTACAAATTTTAAAACTGTACTCTTATGTTGTCATTGCTAATGTTATTGTCAGTTGGCTAATAGCTTTTAACGTTCTTAATACTCAAAATAGATTTGTTTATGCAATTTTAGAGTTGAGTTATAAATTAACTGAGCCTTTCTTAAACAAAATAAGACGTTTTTTACCAAATTTAGGTTCATTAGATATTTCTCCAATCATCCTTCTTTTATTGATTTGGTTTATCGAAATGTGTATGAAGCTGTACATTGCACCAATGATTTTTTAAGGAATAAATATGATTTTAATTGATGGAAAAAAAGCTGCTGCGGAATTAAGAGCAGAGTTAAAGCAAGAAGTTGCAGAGTTAAAAGCAAAACATAATAAAGTACCAGGTTTAACTGTTATACTAATTGGAGATTTAACACCTAGTCAGATTTATGTAAGAAATAAAGAGAAATCGGCAAATGAAGTAGGATTAAAATCTGAAGTTATTAAATATCCAGACTCAGTTGAAGAAAAGATTGTTTTAGAAAAAATTAAAGAATTAAATAGTGATAAAACTGTTTCAGGAATTTTAGTTCAACTTCCTCTGCCTAAACATATAGATAAACAAAAAGTTATAGAGGCAATTCATCCTTCAAAGGATGTAGATGGATTTCATCCAATGAATGTGGGTAATCTTTCTTCTGGATATGAAAGCTCTATTCCTTGTACGCCACTTGGCTGTTATTTGTTAATTAAAAAATTTGAACCTAGTCTTAATGGAAAGAAAGCTGTAGTTGTGGGTAGATCAAACTTAAATGGAAAACCTATGACACAACTTCTTTTAAAAGAAAATTGTACTGTCACAATCACACATTCTAAAACAAAAGATTTAAAAGCAGAGTGTTTAGAAGCAGATATAATTGTAGCAGCTGTAGGTATACCTGAACTTGTTCGAGGAGATTGGGTTAAGAAAGATGCTATTGTCATTGATGTTGGCATAAATAAAACTGATAAAGGTATAGTTGGTGACGTTCATTTTGAGGAAGTTTCAAAAAATGTAAAAGCATTAACTCCAGTTCCAGGGGGAGTTGGACCAATGACTATTGCCTGTTTACTCAAAAATACCATTGACTGTTTCAAAAGATCGCAAATATAATAATTAAACCATAAGCTTTAATCTGTTAATTTATTAGGATGAAAAAACCTAAACGACCATACAGATTTGGTATCATTTTTTTGCTGCTTACTGTTCCTCCTATTGGAGCAACGCAGCTGGGTTGGTATTTGCATGACAAACAAACTGGTTTTGACTATGGTATGATTGTAGGAACAGTATCAGTAATTTATGCTGCATATTTGATGTATGAAAAAAATTGGAGAGAAGAGGACGAAGATTAAATTATGGAAAAAATAATTTTTTTTGGATTGGTAATTCCTATTATGGCTTATGTTTTATACTTAGGTGGAATGGCAATAATGAATGGTTTTAAATCCAAAGAAGCTAATAGAGCAGAAAAAGAGGAAGCTGAAAACGACACCAATCAAACAAGAGATACCGATTCTGAACCAAGCATTAATTTAAGTGATGAACTTAGTAAATTGAATGATTTAAAAGAAAAAGGAATTATTTCTCAAGAAGAATTTGAAAAGGCAAAAAACAAACTATTAAATAATTAAATAGTTTAATCATGTTCAATGGTTTTAAAAAAAAATTTGTTAAAGTAAATAAGGGTAGAATTTTTTGTAGATTTAAAGGTAAAGGTCCTCCTTTATTGTTACTTCATGGATATCCTCAAACACACGTAATGTGGCATAAAACTGCTCCTGAACTTAGTAAATATTTCACAGTAGTAGTAGCTGATCTTCGAGGCTATGGGGACAGTTTAGTTTTACCTGGAGGAACTAATCATAAAAATTATTCCAAAAGAGAAATGTCTAAAGATATGGTTCAATTGATGAGTAAATTAAATTTTAAAAATTTTTTTGTTGCAGGACATGATCGAGGTGGAAGGGTTGCACATCGTATGGCCAGGGACTTTAGAAGAAAAATTTTGGCTATTAGCGTATTAGATATTTGCCCTACTTTAGATATGTATGAACAAACAAATATGAAATTTGCAAAAGGATATTTCCATTGGTTTTATTTAATACAGCCAGCACCTTTGCCAGAGAAAATGATAATTGCGGATCCTAAAAGATGGTTAAAAAGTCGTTTTAACAGATCATCTAAACTTGCGATTGGAAGAATTGAAGAAGAATATTTAAGAGCCTTTAAACAAAAAAAAAGGATACATGCAACATGCGAGGATTATAGGGCTGCTGCGAGTATAGATTTGGAGCATGATAAAAAAGATAGAAAAAAAAAATTAAATATCCCTATTCAAGTCTTATGGGGAAAAAAAGGAATTGTTGGAAAACAATTTAATTCAATTAAAATTTGGCAAAAATATACAAATAAAAAGATTTATGGTGCAGAAATTAATTCGGATCATTTTATTCCAGAGGAAAATCCTAAACAAACGATAAAACACTTAAAAACCTTTTTTTTAAAAAATGCTTGAGATAATACCTAACAAAAAAAATATCGGCGCAGAAATAATTTTAAATTTAAAAGATATTTCTAATAAAGATATTTCAGCAATCAAAAAAGCCCTAAATAAATATGGAATGATATATTTTAGAAATCAAAAATTGAACTCTAAACTTTATATAAAGTTCGCTAAATATTTTGGAAAATTAGCAAACTATCCAAGACTAAAAGGTTTAAATAAAAAATTTCCTCAAATTACTGTAGTACAAAGAAAATCAACTGATAAAGGCCCAAGTTTTGGTGAACAATTTCATACAGACTCAATTTATACAAAAAAACCACCAAGATTTACTATGTTGTTCTCAAAACTTGTACCAAAAAAAGGAAAAGCTAATACAGAATTTTGTTCTCAATATTTGGCTTATGAGGAGTTACCAAATTCAATTAGAAAGAAATTTAAAACAATTAAAGGTAAATATTCCTCTGAAGGCCCAATTTCAATCACAACTAAGGAAAGAGTAAAAGAAAAAGGAAAAAATATTAAAGAACTTAAATCTTCACACAAGATAATTAAGAAAATTAGCTCAAAATATTCGATTTATTGTAGTCCAGGACATTTTGTCGGTTTTAGCTCAAAGATTAAAAGTCAAAAAAAATTAAAAAAATTTTTGTTCAATCATCAAATTAAAAAAAAATTTCAGTTCTCACTTCCTTGGGAGAAAAATCAATTGGCTATATGGGATAACAGATCTATGCTACATCAGGCAACACCTTTCAAAGGAAATAGAATAATGCATAGAATAACAATCAAATAATTTATGTTCACAATTTTTTTGGGACTTACTCCTTTTATATTTATTACTTTTTTAGGATTTATATTTGGTAAATTAAAAGTATTAGATCTTAGCCATGCTAAAATTTTAAATCTTTTTCTATTTTATATTGCTGTCCCAGCATTGATAATTAAGTTAATTGTACAAAATGAAATTGGACAAGTAGATTTTAAACAAATTCTCTCTTATTTAATTATGCAATCTATATGTGGATTTATTGCTTATTTTATTACTTCAAAATATTTTAAAAGATCAATCCCAGAGTCTATAATTTGGGCTTTAACAGTTGCATTATCAAACCATGTGACTTTGCTTTTGCCAATAACAGAAATTTATTTTCAACAAAATATAATCACACAAGTTGCAAGTATTATATTAATGGATGGAGTAATATTATTGTCTGTAATTGCTTTTTTTTTAGAATTATCAACAAAAAAAAATATAAATTTATTTACATTTATTAAAAATTTATTTTTAAATCCGTTTATTCTTTCAATAATTATTGGTTTATTATTTTTATTATTAAATTTTAATATTGATCAAACACCAATCGAGTATACCCTATCTAAACTTGCAGCATGTGTTTCGCCAGTTGGATTGTTTGCAATTGGTATAATTCTTTCATTTTATACCAACAATGTAATTAATAAATTATCTGTTTCTATATCAATTTTAAAATTAATTATTTCCCCAATTATTTTATTATTGATTGGACTTTTGTTTTTTAATGCAGGATTGCCAGCAGAAATACCAGGCGCTTTTTTTGTGAGTGTTGCACCTTGTGGAGTTACAGCTATAGTTTTATGTTCTGCATACAATGTAAGTCCTGAAAATATAATAAAAGCTATCTTTGTATCTACTATTGCATCTATTGGAACTATATTCTTTGCAATAAAGTATTTAACTTTTTAAAATTTTATTTAAAGGACTTACCTCTCCAATTTTAAAAGTAATAGCATCACTTTTCTTAAATCCATAATTTTCTGCATTATCTTTAAATCTAATTGGAGGTTCCATAATTGGCTCAAATGATAAAACAAATGTTCCCCAATGCATTCCTATCACTTTTTTACTTTTTAAATCTTGTGCAACATTCAAGGCTTCCTCTGGGGTAGTGTGATAGATAGTTTTATCAAACATTGGTTTAAAATTATAAGCCCCAATATTAATCATCGTGAGATCTATTGGACCATATTTTATCCCTAATTCTTTGTAGATTTCTCCATAACCTGTATCACATGCAAATAAAATTTTCTTGTTTTTATATTCTATTAAAAAATTGCCCCACAAAGTTTTATTTGTATCTGTTAGACTTCTCTTTGACCAATGAACTGCTGGAAGTAAAGTGATTTTTAAATTTTCATTTATAATTTTTTGATCATGCCAATCCATTTCATTTACATCATTGTATCTTTTGAAATATTTACCAAGATTTAGAGGCGTTAATACTTTTGCATCCTTAAAAGGAAAATTTCTAATGGTTGACATATCCTGATGATCATAATGATTGTGAGTTAGTAAAAATATGTCCGTTTTAGGTACCTCATTTAATTTTATTGCAGGATTAGTAAATCTTTTTGGACCAAAAATAAGTGGTCCAGCATTTTTAGAAAATACAGGGTCTGTTATGATAGTCGTTTTTCCTAATTTTATAAGGAATGTTGCGTGACCTATCCAAGCAATATAATCATCGTCTTTATATTTTTCTAAGTTTTCCATAACTTTTTTTTTCTCAACTACATGCTCTTTGGGATAATTTAGATTAACTTTTTTTCTTAATTTACTAAAAGTTCTATAGGAGAATTTTGCTGACCTAGATATGATTACTGGTGATCCTTTGGGATTTCTAAAAGTACCATCTGGTAAATGATGATAAGGCCTTTCTATCATTTTATTTTTGTTTATCCATTAACCATAAACTATTTCCTGCAAGAAAATAAATTTTTCCATTACTTGGATGTACTTGAATATCTCTAATTCTTCCAATTTTGTCCTTGAAAATAATTATTTCCTCTACATTTGACAAATTTTTAAAATTTAATCTTCTTAACGATTTATCTTTTAGTGAAGTAATAAGTGCCTGCCCATTCCACTCATTAAACTCTTCTCCTTCATAAATAGTTATTGCACTTGTAGCTATAGATGGTACCCAGTATTGAATTGCCTTTGTAAATCCTGGTTTCCATTTAGGTCCTATCTTTGATCCTGAATAATTAGTGCCACCCCAACCTAGAATTTTCCAACCATAATTTCCCCCTTTTTTTACTTCACCAAACCAATCACCGCCTTTTGCACCGTGATTACTGATATAAATTTTTCCATCAAAAGGAGATAAAGTTAAACCTTGGGGGTTGCGAACACCAATTTGGTAGATTTCTGGTAACCAATTGGATTTACCATCAAACTTTGGATTATCTTTTGGAATACTCCCATCAATATGAATTCTAATTATACTTCCAGCATGTTTTGTTGGATCTTGAGCAATCATTCCTTGTCCTCTTTCACCAGCAGATGCAAAAAGATAATTATCTTTTATTGCTAGTCTTGATCCAAAATGATAGCCAGATTCTATTGGCGGTTCGGCTTGAAATATATTTTCAAAATCCAATTTTTTTTTATTTAATTTAGCTTTTGCAATAGAGGTGCTCGTTTTCCAATCACCTCTATTTTCAGAGTAAGAAATCCATAAGGTATCGTTTTGATAAATAATATCTAGTAAACCCCCTTGGCCATGGACAAAATAATTTAAGTTATGCTCAACTTCATGAACTTGTTTAGAAATAATATTTACTATTTTTATTTTTCCAGTTTTTTCAGTAATAATAAGCTCTTCATTGTTTATAAAAGATGATCCCCATGGATCATTTAAATTTACTAATTTTTGAAGAGTAAAATTTTCTGAATAACTTTTTGATGAAAATAAAAAAAAGAAAAATACCGATAAAAAATACTTGATCACTTTATGAAAGCTTAGATCTACCACCGTCTACAGCAATTATTTGACCTGTAACCCAAGAGCTGTCTTCTGTTAGTAAGAACTTAGCAAGAGCTGCTGAGTCTTTACCTTCACCTAATCTTTTAAGCGGGTGTGCTTTTGCGATCCCTTCAGCCAAAGCAGCATTCTTTAACATTGGTTCTGCAATTTTAGATTTTGTCAAACTTGGAGCAACACAGTTTACTCTTATATTTGGAGCAAACTCAGCTGCTAAAGAAACTGTTAAACCCTCTACAGCTGCTTTTGCTGAAGCTATTATTGCGTGATTAGTAAATCCTCTTTGGGCCGCAACAGTTGAAAATAATACTATCGAACCTTTATTTTTTTTTAAGCTTTCTTGAAATCCTTTAATAGCTTCTACAGCTGAATAAAGATTAAGTTTCATGCATTTTTGAAAGTCTTGTTCGCTTACCATTCTTAGTGGTTTTAGATCAATAGAACCAACGCAATATGCTAAACCTTTGATTTCAGAAATATCTGATTTAACTTTTTCAATAAAACCTTCCTCTAAAACATCTGCAATAGTATGTGAGCAACCAAGTTTTTCACAGATTGGACTAAGTTCTTTTTCATTTCTTGCAACTAAATGAATATCATTCCCGGAGTTTTTTAATTGTTCCGCTAAACTTGATCCTATAGAACCTGTCGCACCAAAAATTACATATTTTTCTGACATAAAAATTTTTATTAGTTATATTTAAATATGAAGTTATTTTTTATACTTGGTAATCAATTATTTCCAACAAAATACCTTGACCGCTTCAAAAAAGACCACCTGTTTTTTATGGCTGAAGATAAGGGTTTATGCACCTATGAAAAGCATCATAAGAAAAAAATTTTATTATTTTTATCCTCAATGCGGTCTTATGCAGATGGGTTAAGAAAAAATAAATTTAAATTAGATTATCTTAAAATTGAAGATAAAGAATTTAGTGATGATTATTTAAAAAAACTAAAAAAAACAATCACACAAAAAAAAATAAAAGAAATTTCAAGTTTTGAAGTAGAGGATAAATTTTTTGAAAAAAAGATTTCACAATTTTTAAAAAATGAAAAAATAAATTGGAATATTATTCAAACTCCTATGTTTTTAAATTCTAGAGAAGAATTTAAAAATTATTTATCAAAATCAAAAAAGCCATTCATGGCAACTTTCTACAAGGAAGTTAGAAAAAAATCTGGAATATTGATGAGCCCAGATGGTAATCCTATTGGAGGTAAATGGAGTTTTGATGAAGATAATAGAAATAAATTACCAAAAAATATTTCAATTCCTAAATTTCCAAAGATTAATGAAACAAAGCACACAAAAAAATTAAAGCCTCTTATTGAAAAAGAATTTAAAAATCACCCTGGAAGTACAGACAATTTTTGGTTTGCAACAGAATATGATGATGTTGTTAAACTTTTAAATTTTTTTATAAAAGAAAAATCAAATTTATTTGGTGATTATGAAGATGCGGTTGATCAAAAAGATAATATCCTATTTCATAGTGCATTAAGTCCTTATATAAATTTAGGTTTAATAACCCCTGAATTTGTAATTCAAAAAGTTTTAGAATTTCATAAAAAAAATAAAATTAGAATGAACTCTTTAGAAGGTTACATTCGCCAAGTAATTGGATGGCGAGAATTTATGCGAGGAGTTTATCAGTCGTATTCACAAGAAATTGAAAATGGAAATTTTTTTAAACATAATAGAAAAATGAAAAGTTCTTGGTATGAGGGGTCAACTGGTCTTCCACCATTAGATTATGCAATTAAAAATGCCGTAAATCATGCATGGTCACATCATATTGAAAGATTAATGATCTTATCAAACATTATGAACCTTTGTGAGATCAAACCATTAATTGTTTACAAGTGGTTTATGGAAATGTTTGCTGATTCTTCAGATTGGGTGATGGTTCCAAATATTAGTATGGGACTATTTAATGACGGAGGAATTTTTGCAACTAAACCTTACATTTGTGGATCTGCATACTTTATGAAAATGATGGATTTTAAAAAGGGGGAGTGGTGTAACATAATGGACGGACTTTACTGGAGATTTATAGATAGAAATAGAAAATTTTTTTTAAAAAACCCCCGTCTATCAATGATGGTAAGAATATTTGATAAAATGAAACCAGATAGAAAAAAATTAATTTTAACTGAAGCTGAAAAATTTATTAAACAAAATACTGCATAGTGAAAAAGGAAAATTTGCCATCTAAAATTTGTTTAGTTTGCAACAGACCATTTAAATGGAGAAAAAAATGGAAGCTTAACTGGGACAAAGTTAAATACTGCTCAAAAAGATGCTCTCATAAAAAAGTTTAAATATGAATTTAGAAAAATATAAATGGAAAAGTAGAATTTTATTAGCAATTACGCCAAATTTTAAAGATAAGTCATATAAAAAAGCAAAAAAAACATATCAAAGCAAGATTAAGCAATTCCACAAAAGATATGTAAAATTAATTTGTAAGACAAATAAAAACAAAACTTTTTCAGTAAAGCTTATTGGCTTTGATGGAAAAATAAAAAAAATAATGAATGATTTAAACTATAAGTTAGTTTTTCAAATAATTGATAAGATGCCATTAGGAAAAAAAATTAAACCAATTAACCTATCTTTATATTCAGATTATAATCCTAAAACTACAACATATGGATTAGGATTTAAAAATAAAGAAAAAGCATTATTTACGATTAATGCAATTAAAAATAGATCTGCCAAATATCAAGTGAATGTAGTTTCAACTATGTTAGGCAGAGCCAAAAATCATCCAAACAAAACAAAAGATATGGGTGGTGCAATAAAAGTATTTAATGATTGGATGAAAAAATATAAGAGAAATAAAAATGAAAACGAAGCTATCTAATTTTTTTAAAAAAATAATATTTTTATTAGTTTTAATATCACCAAACATTGTTAATGCTGATTTTTTTAAGGATATAACTGATAAAATTGCAGATAATCCAAAAAGACTTAGCTACGGTATTTCTGTCGCCGATATAGATCAAAATGGAAAGTATGAATTTATAGTTACAGGATTTGGTTATCCAAATTTAGCACTCTCATATGAAAATGGAAAATTAATTAATATTGTTAATCAAAATATATTTTCCGATGAATCTAGAAAAACAATTGGTGTTGCTGCATGTGACGTTGATAGAGATGGATATGAAGAAATATATTTTCTTAATACAGATACTTATAGTGGAACAAAAAAATATTCTGACAGACTTATAGATTTAGTTGAAAGTAAGTTTTTAGATATGTTTGAAATTAAAAAAAACAAAGAGGATTTAAATTTAACAGCAGGCAGGTCAGTCGCTTGTGTGGATAGGAAAGGCGATGGCAAATATGGTATTTACGTATCAAATTATGGGGGCCCAACAAGGTTTTATGAAATTGAAAACAAAAAGATTAAAGATAAATCAGTTAATTTAAATTTAGATAAGGTTACAGGTGGAAGAGCAGTTGTTTCAGGACATATTTTAACCGATAGATCTGACATTTTTGCAGCAAATGAAAGAGGTGCAAATTTTCTTTTAAAAAATAACAATGGAGTTTTTGAGGACTTAGCGTTTAATTATCGTGTAGATGATGTTATCCAGAACGGTAGAGGAACTGCACTATCAGACATACTTTATCGAGGAAGATTAGATATAATAAGTGGAAATTGGCAGGGTTATCACAGAGCTTATGTTTTAAAAGATAATCAGTTTACAGACATAGGAAATAGTAAATTTGATAAACCTTCTAGAATTCGGACAATAATATCTGCAGACTTTGATAATGATGGTTACGATGAAGTTTTTATGAATAATATAGCTGAGTCAAATAAGCTATTTAAAATTAAGGAGAATGGAAAATTTGAGGAAATAAAATTAGAGACTGGTCTAGAATCTGATGGATACGGTACGGGAGCAGCAGTTGCTGATATTGATAATGATGGTATTTTAGAATTATTAGTTTCACGCGGTGAAAGTAAAGAGCAACCATTAACTTTATATAAAGCAAAAATCGATAAACAAACTAAATATTTAAGAATTAAACCTATTAACAAATTTGGTGCTCCAGCAAGAGGTGCAACAGTAACATTGCTTTCTAATCAAAGAAAACATTCAAAAACTATAGATTCTGGTTCAGGTTATTTGTGTCAAATGGAGCCTGTGGCACATTATGGAATTAGAAAAAATGAAAAAGATTTTAAAGTAGAAGTGAAATGGACTAATGGAAGTAAAGATATAATTATAATAAACTCATTAAATCAAACTATTATTGTAAAACAAAAATGAAAAGAAATTTATTAAAACTTTTAGTAATTTTTTTCGTATTAATTCAATTTGATTCAATATCAGAGGAAAAAAATTATCATAAGGAGTTAATAGCTGATTGGTCTAGAATATTTCCCGATCAAAATAGAAATGCAGGTGGACCGATGTTTTTTAAATATATAATCGATAAAGAAATAACTTACAAAGATTTCAAAGAATTTAATAAATTATATTGTGCTGTGTCTGGATCGTTAATTGATCCTAATGCTGAACCAGACTTCATATATGCTAATGAAAGTAAGTCAGGAGAAAAAATTTGTGGTGACTACTATAAGTGCTGCATTCCTTGTTCATGCGATATTATGAAATATTCGGAAGTTGAAAAGATGAAACATAAATTTTTGGATGGTTTAAAAGAATTTTATGTTTTCACAATCAGAAATCCTTGCAATAAAAAAGATTTTCCAAATAGAGTTAATAAGAATTATTTTTGTGATGGTGAAAAAATTAACAATGAGCAAGTTTATAGTCTTAATGATAAATTAGTAATAGGTTTATTACACGAAGGAAGAAGTTGTAAAAAAAATGATATAGACTTTGTTAATAGCCATCAAGTAACAGGAAGATTTTGTGAATTACGAAATAATACCCCTTTAGAAAATTTAAAAACTGGAATGGGTGATATCTTTATAAAGCTTGCAAGATAGTAATATTTAAATTGTTCAAAGAACTATTCTAAGTTAAGCTTAAATTAGTGAATATAATAGTACTTCAACATATAAAAATAGAAGATCCAGGTTACATTAAAGATTTAATGTTGGCTGATGGACTTAAACTCACCACTATTGAATTAGACGAGGGTGAAAAAATACCAGAGAATTTAAGTAAATTTGATGGAATGCTTTGTATGGGTGGTCCAATGGATACTTATATGGAAAAGCAATATCCATGGTTAATAGAAGAAAAAAAAAAAATTAAAGAGTTTGTTGTGGAATTAAAAAAACCTTATTTAGGTTTTTGTTTAGGTTGTCAACTTTTAGGAGAAGTAGTAGGTGGTAAAGTAGTTAAATCAAATCCAGCTGAAATTGGAATTATGGATATTAATTTCCTAAAAGTTAAACAGGAAGATAAATTATTTTCAAAATTTCCTGACACTATTAAAAGTTTACAGTGGCATTCTTATGAGGTTCAAGGTATTGAAGATAATAATGATGTAACTTTATTAGCTTCTTCGCCAATCACTAAATATCAAATTTTTAAATATCAAAACCATGCTTATGGAATTCAATTTCATATAGAAATTAAAGATACCACAGTCAATGAATGGGGATGTGTTCCAGAGTATAAAAAAGCTTTAGAGGATCAGCTTGGTGATGACGCATTAAAAAAGTTTGATAAATCTGCAAATGACAACATGAAAGATATGAATAACTATTCTACAATTCTATACAATAATTTTAAAAAACTTTTATGAGTAATAAGATCTTTGAATGGACAGGAGTTATAACTGCAATATTATATTCTTTGTTTGTAGCTTTAAATATTGGGATAGAATTTTTTGGTTTTTGTTTATTACTTTTATCTGCAATCTTAATTGGTATTTGGGCTTATAGAGGTGGTCATAAAGGAATTTTATTTTTACAATTTTTTTATGCTACAGCTGGAATTATAGGTATGTTTCGTTGGTTTTAGTTAAAAGTTGAAACAATTTTGGGAATATAATTTTTAAAATTGAAAAATCCTTTGTTACAGTATTGCCAAGCTAATTGATCAAGATTTCTATATAAAAAATTTATTTTTAATTTATTTGAATTTACAAAATCTAAATTTTCACCAACTGTGGGATATAAAGCAAAACAATTTTCAATATTTGTTATTTCACTAATATTAATGATCTGACAATCAATAGATTGATCATTTAATCTTTGTTCTTGGTCTTTAATTAACAGAGACTTAAATTTTAATAACTTTTCACTTATTTTAATAGATCTATTTTCATTATTGTTAGAAACTAAGTAAATTTTTTTAAAGTTGTTGTCTTTAAAATCAGAGATTTCAAACGAGAAATTATTTTCAAAAATTAAAAGATTTTTGTCCTCAATATTTGGTGGGTTATTAAAATCTTGCTTAATTATTTGATAAGATTTTTCAGATACCTTTGGTGGAGCATTTTCATTTAATTTTATATTTTGAAATCTATTATTGGTAAATTTTTTAATATTCCATTCACTTGCAAGGTAATGTTTTCCTTGTGTTTGAACGCCCGCAACCCATCGCCAACCAAGAGTATTTGATGCCGCGTCTCCATCATAAAGATGTTGCATAAAAAATTCTGCCCCTAGTTGCCAAGGTAATTCTAAAGTAAAAATCCAAATACTAGCAAACCACATTCTTGTATGGTTATGTAAATAATTATTCTCTTTAAGCTCTTTTACCCATTCATTAAAGCAACTTATGTTTGTTGTTCCCTCAATTGCAGAAATGTAATCTTGATTATTTTGAAATTCATTTTTTATTTTATTTAATTCTAAAAGATAGTCTGTCCAAACATTTGGTCTTAGTTCTAACCAACCTTTCCAATACGTTCGCCATAAAACTTCTTGAATAAATTTTTCATTTTTTGAGAAAGAAAATTTATTAAGTGATTTTCGAATTACTTCTTTTTCATTAATTATTCCATGAGTTATATATGGTGATAAACAAGACACATTTGATCTTTTTTCAGGTCCAAAATCAAAGTTTCTTAATCTAGAATATTCTGCGAGATTATTTTCAACAAAATTATCTAATTGATTTAAGGCCTTAGCCCTTGAAGCTTCAAACATAATTTTCAATTATTTCGATTTTTTTTTCTTCAGACCTAATTTATCACTGTGTCTCAACCTTAAAACAACAATCGCTGCAGCAATCAATAAAATTGCAACTGCTTCGTATACAAGTGCAGTAGGGTCCATCTCTTTACCTTGCAGGATAATAAATCGAGCAAGAGCCGTAATTGCAATAAGTAATGGAAGTGTAATACTGATAGATTGCTGGTTCCAAAAAACTCTAACCATAGCTAGCACTTCTAAGTAAAGAAACATTAAAAGTAAATCAGCTAGAGTAACAGATTGGTTAGTGAACATATTTTTTATTTCAATCCCAACAGCGATAACAGTACTAACTAAAATAATACACATCAAAGCTAACTGTAAGTTTTTTGTAATATTATCCATTATTAATCTTTACTAAATGGCAGCCATTTTTCAATTGCTGATTTTAAGGGACCATCATATGGAATTGAATAAGAATTTGGATTTGGACTTGTTAAAACCTCTATTCCTTTTGAAAATACAAAGATAAATACTATTACAAAAACGATTACCATTATTTTAAAAGGATCAAAATTTTTTGTTTGAAAAACACTTGCGGACTTCGCTTCTGCTCTATGGAATTGTTTAAAAGTCATGTATACGGCAAATATTAAACCAATGTGAGCTAAAAAAAGTCCAGCCCATCCAAATGCAAAAGTTGTATAAGAAAAAACATATAAACTAAAAACTGTAGTCCAAATAAAACTTAAAACTAAAAGTATTTGCAATCTAACTGTTTTTGGAAGTGCGCGTAGATCATTTTTACTATCATCAAATAAAATATTTGCTGCATCTCTCATCCAATTCTTTATTGATTCCATAGGTTAAAGATATAATTTTTAATAATTAAAACAAATGTTAATTTGTCCTAAACTACAGTGTTAACGAAGCTTTTTTTTATGAAAATTGATAAATCTTTCAACATTAGATTTGTTAAATGACTTGTTTTCTTCGAATGAAACTTTCTTCATTGAATAGGCACTACTATTAGTAACCCTTGATTGAATTGTAATATTCCCTTTATATAATTTAAGCTTAACTGCACCGTTAACTTTACTTCTTTTTAAATCAACAGTTTTTTGAAGTTTAAATCTTTCTTTGGAATACCAATAACCATTATAAATTAACTCAGCATATCTAGACATAATCTGATCTTTTTTGTGCATAGTTTCTCTATCTAAGGTAACTGACTCGATTGCTCTATGTGCATTGATTAAAAGAGTTCCACCAGGTGTTTCATACACTCCTCTAGATTTTACACCTAAAAATCTATTTTCTACTAAGTCAACTCTTCCAATTCCATTTTTACCTGCAACATTATTTAGCTTTGTTAATAACTTAGCTGGTGAGATTTTTTTTCCATTAATTCCAAAAGGATTTCCATTTTTAAAATTGATAGTAACAAATGAAGGTTTGTTTGGTGCCTTTTCTGGTGAAACTGTTCTTTGAAAAATAAATTCTGGTGCGGAATTCTTTGGATTTTCTAAAACCTTGCCTTCAGTTGATGTATGAAACAAATTATCATCTACAGAAAATGGTGGAGCACCTTTTTTATCTTTAGGAATATCGATACCATGCTTTTTTGCATAATTAATTAAATCTGTTCTGGATTTTAAATTCCAAATTCGCCATGGAGCTATAATTTTAATTTTAGGTCCAAAATAATGATATCCTAATTCAAATCTTACTTGGTCATTTCCTTTACCAGTTGCTCCATGAGAAACTGCATAGGCCTTAAATTTTTTAGCTACTCTTATTTGATCTTTTGCAATAAGAGGTCTTGCAATCGATGTACCTAATAAATAATTACCCTCATAGATCGCATGTCCTCTGATCATGGGATAAACATAATCCTTAACAAAAATATCTTTTAAATCTTTAATAATTATATTTTTAACACCAAATTTTTTTGCGTTAGTTATAATTTTTTTTCTATCTATTTCTTGGCCTACATCTGCTGTGTAACAAATTACATCTGCATCATAGTTTTCTTGTAGCCATTTTAAAATTACTGAGGTATCGAGACCTCCGGAATAAGCCAGAACAATTTTCTTTTTTGATTTCATTGAATTAACTACAAGCTTTTTTTGAAGCGTTATATGCTTTAGTAAATCCTAGTAATGAGTAATGATCAATAGTTTGAGAACCTTGCTGATTATATCCAGTAACCATAATTCTAGATCCTCTTCTCATTTGTTTGATCATTTTTAATTCTATTTTATTGTCAGCAATCCATGCAAAACCTTGCTCTTTAATGTCAAATTTAAATTTGTTTTTCCCTGAAGCAGCTGTTACAGAATTATTTTTGTTGAACTCGTAACCAGGTGTAACACTAACTTCATTTATTATATTTTCGTTCGGCCTGAAAGCTACAAATAATTTTGCATCTCTTTTATTTGTTTTTGGTGCTTGTAAAATAGGTAAAGACTGCGCAAAGCATACCTTACCGTCAGTATCCATAACGACCATCGCCTCCCAATCTTTATATTTACCAATTTTTTTAATTTCTTGGGCTGAAAGTTGAGTAGCACTACTTATAAAAATTATTCCTAAAAATATTATAATTTTTTTACTTATGGACATGGATTTGGATAAATTGTTTGTACTTGGTTAATTTCTTTAATAATATCATCAGACAAGTTTACATTTACACTTTCTATATTTGTTTTCAACTGCTCCATTGTTGTTGCTCCAAATATTACACTCGTCATAAAATCTTGTATTTCGCAAAATTTTAAAGACATCTGCGCCAAATCTAATGAATATTTTTTTGCAATTTTATAGTACTCCTCAATGGCATTATTTCTATTTGGTTTATTGTATCTTGTCCAAAAGTCTCCATCTCTTTCAATTCTAGAATTTTTAGGTAAAGAGTTATTTCTATATTTACCAGATAAAAAACCTCCAGCTAAAGGAGCATAACCTAGGCAGCCAATGTTTTCTCTTATAGAAACTTCAGCCAATCCAACTTCGTAAGTTCTGTTTAATAAGCTGTAAGGATTCTGGATTGACATCATTCTTGGTAATTTTTTGTCTTTAGATAATTGTAGATAATTTAAAACTCCCCAAGGGGTTTCATTTGACAAACCAACGTATCTTATTTTTCCCTGGTCAATATATTTATTTAATTCTGCAAGAACGTCTTCAAATTTATTCCATTCATTTTCTATATGAACATAGCCTAGTCTTCCAAAATTATTTACATTTCTTTCTGGCCAGTGAAGTTGATATAAATCTATATAATCAGTTTTAAGTCTCTTAAGACTGTCATTTAAAGCGTTTTCTAAGTTTGGACCCGTAAAACTATTTTCTCCATTTCTTAAGTAGTCTCTTGCTGGACCAGCAACCTTCGTTGCAAGAATGACTTTTTCTCTCTTTTTAGTTTTTTCAAACCAGTTTCCAATAATTTCTTCTGTATCACCGTAGGTTTCTTTTCTAGGTGGTACTGCATATAATTCAGCAGTGTCCCAAAAGTTCACTCCTTGATCTAAGGCAAAATCCATTTGTTCAAATGCTTCAAGCTCAGTATTTTGTTCTCCCCATGTCATGGTGCCGAGACAAATTGTACTTACTTTAATATCAGTATTACCTAAACTTTTGTAATTCATTATAAAAATTAAGTTAAATTTTTGTTAATCTTTTAAGGTATCTTGAATAATTAGTAAAAGAATATATATATTACCTATTATGAAATATGATAAAAACGGAATATTAAATAGAGCAAAAGCAGCACAACAAACAGCCGCTGTAATGGATGAAGGCTTAAGAGCCTACATGCTTAAAGTTTATAATTACATGGCAACCGGTATATTGCTTACTGGAATAGTAGCCCTATTAACATTTAAAATGTCTGTTGTTACTAATGATGCAGGTTCAATTGTTGGTCTGACTCAGATGGGGAACGCAATTTATTTATCAGGTCTTAAGTGGCTTGTAATGCTAGCACCTCTAGGTATCGTTTTTTATATGAGTTTTGGGATTAATAAGATGAGTGCATCAAAAGCACAAACTACGTTTTGGGTTTTTGCAGCTTTGATGGGTCTATCTTTATCTTCAATATTATTAGTTTACACTGGCATGAGTGTAACTAGAGTTTTCTTCATTACATCTGCAACATTTGGAGCGATGAGTATATATGGATATACAACTAAAAGAGATCTTACAAAGTTTGGATCTTTTTTAATGATGGGTCTAATTGGAATAATTATTGCTTCAATTGTTAATATTTTTTTAAAATCATCAATGATGTATTTTGTTATTTCAATTTTAGGTGTTTTAATATTCGTTGGTTTAACAGCCTATGACACTCAGAAAATCAAAAATATGTATGTTGCGTCAGACTCAGGTGAGTTAATAGGCAAAAAAGCTGTAATGGGAGCTTTAACTTTGTATTTAGATTTTATTAATCTGTTTATAATGTTGTTGAGATTATTTGGGCAAAGAAGGTAAACTTATTTTTGAAGTTTTTTCCAGCTTGTATTTTTTAGTAAAATTTTAAGATCGTAGGAATTTTTTAGTATTTTACCAGTTGTATCTGTTATTAAATATTTAAGATTTTTATTTTTTGGCTTAAAATTTTTACAAATCTTATATATTGCATTTTCAGTGGCATTTCTAAACACACTAAAACTCACTCGTTTACTTGAAATACTCAATCCATAATCTTTCCATGAGCCCTCGGACACCATTTTTGCATATAAATCTAAAATAATTTTTAGCTCATTCTTTTCAAAAAAATGTTTTTCCTCAATTTTATTATATGGATTACTTATTACTAATTTTAAGTTACTACGCATCGATTTTATATTTATTAATTAAAGGTATTTGAAATCCAGTAAATATTATTGTTATTGGAAGCATCCCCCAAACTTTAAAATTGACCCAAAATTCTTCAGTCTGAGTCCTCCAAACTAATTCATTTAATAATGCAAGACCTAGGAAAAAATACATCCAACGCCGATTAAGAACCTCCCATCCAATATCAGTCAATGGAATAGATTTTCCCATAATTTTTTTGAGAATTGGTTCTTTAGTAAAATATTTCCCAAAAAATAATACTAAAGCAAACAAAATATTAATGATAGTCGGTTTTACATATATAAATATAGGATCATTAAAGTAGATAGTTAAACCACCAAAAAAAGTAATCAAAATTCCGCTTACCAACGGCATTGGTGGAATTTTTTTTTCGAAAAACCAAACAATTGCTAATGCAATTAAAGTTGCAACTATTAATGGAGGTATTGCAACTGACAAATTTTTACCACTATTGTAATAGTAGAAAAAAAATATTGCTAAAGGACCAAAATCAGTAATAAATTTTAAAAAAGATTTATTCACTAAAAGATATTAACATATTTGCCACATCACTAAACATTTATATTTTTAGCATTGATTTTTATTTTTAAATATCCATACTAAGATCGATGCCAGTTCAGAAAGCAAAATTTTCAATTGGAGAAATTGTTAAGCATAAACACTTTGAATTTAGAGGTGTGATTTATGACGTTGATTTTGAATTTAATAATTCAGAAGAATGGTATCAATCAATACCGAAAAACGTAAGGCCAAGGAAAGATCAGCCATTTTATCATTTATTAGCAGAAAATGATGAGATAACTTATGAAGCTTATGTATCAGAGCAAAATTTACTTTTGGACGATTCTGGAGAGCCGATAAAACACCCCTTAATTGAGGAGATTTTTTCTGGAAAAAAAGGATCTAGTTATTTTAAGCCTTCTAACTAAGACAATCACTATTCAAACACATTTAGTTCAAATCTAGGCCATATAAAATATCTATATTTTATGCATATTCTGGTCAAGAGTGTTAACGTTAATTTTAATATTATTATCTCCCCTCTGCATTCTTGATCAGAAAACTATTTAGTAATAGAAATCTCAAAAAAAAATTCTAAATTAAGATATGTTTAAACTTTTTGAACCAAACAAGATTTTTAAAATTACATCAAGGGCAACCAAATATGTTTTATTTTTGTTTATTGTGGTATTAAGTGTTGGTTTATTAGAAGCATTAGTCTTATCACCTGAAGATTATAAACAGAGTGACGCAGTTAGAATTATGTATGTTCATGTACCTGCTGCATGGATTTCTCTTGGTATATTTTCATCTATAACTTTTTTTTCTATTTGCGGTTTTATATTTAAAAATAAAAACTTTTTTTTAATTTCAAAAAGCTTAGCTCCTTCAGGATTTGTTTTTAATATTATTGCATTAGTCACCGGTTCAATATGGGGCAAACCAACTTGGGGAACATGGTGGGCTTGGGATGCTAGGATTACTTCCATGTTAATTTTAGTATTATTCTATGCGATGTATATAATTGTTTGGAGAATTTATGATAAGGAAGAAAAAGTTTATAGAATTTCAACATTTATAACTATTTTAGGAATAATAAATGTTCCAATAATTAAATACTCTGTCGATTGGTGGAATACACTACATCAACCAGCATCTATTAATATTTTGTCTAAAAGCTCAATTCATTCATCAATGTTGTACCCGTTATTGATAATGACTGCGGCATTTACTCTTTTTTCGTTGTTAATTTTCTTAATGAAATATAATACAGAACTGATAAAAATTAAGAATAAAGGCTTAGATAGATTATAATGAATGAAATACTTTTTATGAATGGATATGGGGTGTATGTGTTGTCTGCATTCAGCTTTACTCTTTTAAGTTTTCTAGGTTTATATCTGGTAACTAAAATGCAATTTGTTAAAGAAAAAAACAAGTTTATTACTAAATTTGGAACGCTTACTACTGAGCAAGCTAATTTTGCAAAATTACAAAGAATAAATAAAGAGATTTTATCAAAAGTAACAAATAATTAACTTTTAAGACATGTATGGTCGAAAGGTTAAATTAAGATTTTGGTTTATAGTACTCATTTTAATTACGTTAATTTTAACAACATTTCTAATTTTAAAATCTTTAGAGGAAAATGTTATATATTTTCAATCACCTACAGAGATAAAATCAATTGCAGAAATAGATAAAAATAAAATAAGAGTTGGAGGCATGGTTAAAAAAAATTCAATTTATATTAATTCAAAAGAAGTTAACTTCATAATTACAGATTTTAAAAATGAAATTAATGTTATTTATTCAGGAGCAGTTCCAAATTTATTTGCTGAAGGAAAAGGCGTCGTTGTAGAGGGCTTTTTAAAAGATAGAAATTTTTTTTCTGCTACAAAAATTTTAGCTAAGCATGATGAAAATTATATGCCACCAGAGGTAAAAGAAGCATTGGGAGAAAAATAAATTGATCTATAGTCTCGTTGGATATTATTCACTATTATTAGGGTTAGTAATAGGATTATCTTTATTTTATTTTTCATATAAAAATTTTCATAATACAAAAATACTAGATACCAAAATATTATCTTTAACATTTTTACAATTGTTTTTTGTAGTAATTAGTTTTTTGTGTTTAATTCTATCTTTTATTTTTTCAGATTTTAGCAATGAGACAGTATTTAACAATTCTCATTCCACTAAACCATTATTTTATAAAATTAGTGGAACTTGGGGAAATCATGAGGGTAGCTTATTGTTATGGCTATTTGTTTTAACTTTATTTATTTTCTTATTTTTGGTTAAGACTAAAAATCAACCAGTAAAGTACAAAATTTTAACTTTAGTTTTCCAACAAATAATAATAGTTGGTTTCTTTTTATTTTTAATCAAAACATCTAATCCATTTAATTATATTTTCCCTATACCCATCGAAGGTCTTGGATTAAATCCAATTTTACAAGACCCAGCTTTAGCAATTCACCCACCTATTTTATATTTAGGTTATGTTGGATCTTCAATTATTTTCTCTTCCGTTCTAGCTGCAACAAGTTTAAATATTATTTCTAATAATTGGGCATTACATATAAAAAAATGGATTTTAATTTCGTGGATATTTTTAACAATTGGAATTTTGCTTGGATCGATTTGGGCTTATTATGAATTAGGCTGGGGAGGTTTTTGGTTTTGGGATCCAGTAGAGAATATTTCTTTAATGCCTTGGCTTGCATTAACTACACTTTTGCATTGTATTTTGGTATTAGAAAAAAAATCTATTTTAACATCATGGGTAATAATTCTGTCAATAGCAACTTTCACGCTAAGTATGTGTGGAACATTTTTAGTAAGATCGGGAATTTTGAATTCAGTTCATACATTTGCTAACGATCCTGAAAGAGGTCTATTTATATTAATATTTTTGTTTATTTTAATTTTTTTATCTATTTTAATTTTTTTCTTTTTTCATAAAGATGATCAAAAAAAATCTTATGAGATTCTATTTTTGAGTAAAGAATCATCAATTTTAATTAATAACTGGTTTATGATGTACTTTTTATCAGTTGTGTTAATTGGTACTGTATATCCAATTTTTTTAGATGTAATTTCATCTCAAAAAATATCAGTTGGACCTCCATTTTATCATAAATTAATAATCCCTTTTTTAATTCCATTTTTATTAATGATGGCGATTGGTCCAAAATTCAAATGGATAAAATCTCAGTTAGATGACAAAATATATCTAATTTCTTTTTTAATAATCTCGATTTTATTATCATTTTTAATATTAAAAAATTTTAATCAAAGCATTTTAATTAATACCATTTTAATATCGAGTGCTCTTTACCTTTTTTTCATAACTTTGAGAGATTTTTTTATGAAAAAATATAAAAATATTTCTCAAAATATAGCTCACTTTGGTTTTAGTTTATTAATATTAAGCATCTTATTTAACAACTTATTTTCTAGTGAAATAATAACCAATCTCAAAGTTGGTGAAACTTTTGAAAATTCAAAAACCAAGATAGTGTTTGAGAGTATTGATCAGAAAAAAGAACAAAATTATAATGCTATAATTGCAAATTTTTTCATAAGTAATTCGAAAGGTGAAAAAGAAAGACTATCACCAGAGTTGAGAATTTATAATCAACCTGTAATTGCTACCAGTGAAGCTGATATTAAGACAACTTTGATGTCAGATAAATTTATTGTAATTAATCTGGTTCAAAATCAAGATTTTTTTAATGTAAGATATCAAGTTAAACCATTTATGTTGTGGATCTGGTTGTCTGTAATACTTATATCTTTTGGTGGAATTATTAGTTTTTTACAAAAAAGATCATGAAAAATAAAATATTACCTTTTTCTATAGTCTTAGTATTTGGAATTATATTTTATATTTTTTATAAAGGCTTAGAAGAATCAAATATTTATGCTCCAAATATTAATAAACAAAATAAAATACCAGTTTTTATTACTAAAGATTTTAATTCTGGAGAAAGTATGAAATCTTCAAGTATCTTTAAGCTAGATAAAATTTATCTATTAAATATTTGGTCATCATGGTGTGTGCCATGTCGTAAAGAGCATCCGTTATTAATGAGTTTAAATTTAGAGAATAAAATAAATATTATAGGAATGAATTATAAAGATAATGATAAAAATGCTGAGAATTTTTTAAATGAATTAGGTAACCCATATAAACAAATATTTACCGATATAGATGGCACTATTGCAATCGAGTGGGGAGCTTACGGAGTTCCTGAGTCTTTTATAATTCAAAATAATAAAATTATTAAAAAATATATTGGACCTCTAAATCAGAAATTAATTGAAGAAATAAAATTGTTGATAAAATGAAAGTTTTACAATTTTTTTTAATTATTTTTTTATTATTTCCTTCGAATATTATTAAAGCTGAGGAATTAGATCAAAGAAATAAAATAACAAAAAATTTACGATGTCTCATTTGCCAAGGTCAGTCCGTTTATGACTCAGACTCTGAGTTTGCTAATAGTTTAAAAATTTTAGTAGATAAAAAACTTGAAGAAGGATTTTCTGAGGATCAAATTTATGCATTTCTTAAGAGTAAATACGGAGAATGGATTCTTTATGATCCTGAATTAAATAAAAATACATATATTCTCTGGCTATTGCCATTATTGATCTTTTTAATCGGAGGTGCAATAATCTATAAAAATTTTATATTAAGAAAGTAAATTAATCTGTTATGAATTTAAAAAAAATTATAATAAACTTGATAATAGTATTATTTACTTTTTCTTCAAATGCCGAAGAAAAAATATCAAATGATCAGAACACCGAATTTAATGTTTACACTGGAATGTTCGATTTTAGTGATGATGGAAAAAGATCGGCTTTAATAGGTTTCGAACATCAAAATGAGGATTTAAATAGAGATACTTTTTTTGGTAATCTTTCACCAATTACTGGATTAATGATTACTGAAGATAATGCAGGTTACATTTATACTGGTGTGCAAGGACAATATAAAATTGGATCTATAAATTTTAATCCAAGTTTTGCTCCTGGATTATATCATGAGGGGGATGGTAAAGATTTGGGTCATATTCTTGAATTTAAAAGTGAGTTACAATTCTCTTTGGATCTCTCAAATAATAGCCATTTAGGTTTTTCTTATAACCATATATCAAATGCAAGTTTAGGAGATAAAAATCCTGGGGCAAATAGTTATATGTTTAATTTCTTCAAAAACTTCTAAACAAGAATTATGAATTTAAAAGATTGTCATAATTTTAGTGATTTTAGAAAATTAGCTAAAAAAAAATTACCATCCCCAATATTTCATTATATTGATGGTGCCGCAGATGATGAAATTACTTATGCTAGAAACACAAGTGCATTTGATGACGTTGATTTAGTTCCAAATGTTTTAAGAGGTGTAGAAAATGTTGATTTATCAACAACGATATTTGGAAAGAAATTAGATTTACCTTTTTATTTATCACCTACCGCCTTACAGAGATTGTTTCATTATGATGGTGAAAGAGCTGTAGGTAAAGCGGCTAAAAAATATAATACAATGTTTGGGGTGTCGGCTCTAGCAACAGTAAGTGTGGAGGAAATTTCCTCTCTTGTTGATACGCCAAAAATGTTTCAGTTTTATTTTCATAAAGATAGAGGGCTTAATGATTCATGCTTAGAAAGAGCTAAAGCAGCTAAGTTTGATGTCATGGCTCTAACGGTAGATACAATTACAGGCGGAAACAGAGAAAGAGATTTGAGAACAGGGTTTACATCACCACCTAAATTAACACTCTCAAGTTTATTTAGTTTTGCCACAAAGCCAATGTGGGGAATTAACTATTTAACAAAAGGTAAGTTTGAGTTACCTCATCTTCAAGATTTTGTAAAAGAGGGTACGAGCACAAACTCTTCAATTGGAAATTATTTCTCTACAATGCTAGATCAGTCAATGAATTGGAAAGATGCTGAACAACTTTGTTCTAAATGGGGAGGTCATTTTGCTTTAAAAGGAGTTATGAGTGTTGAAGATGCTAAGAGGGCAGTAGATATAGGGTGCACAGGTATAATGGTTTCAAACCACGGTGGAAGACAACTTGATGGATCAAGGTCACCTTTTGATCAACTTGCTGAAATCGTTGATGCTGTTGGTGACAAGTTAGATGTAATCTGTGAGGGGGGGATCCATAGAGGTACTCACATGCTTAAAGCATTATCATTAGGCGCAAAAGCATGTTCTGGTGGTAGACTTTATTTATATGCTTTAGCAGCAGCTGGACAAGCAGGTGTTGAAAGGGCTTTAGAGAAGTATAAATCTGAATTAGTAAGAGATATGAAGTTAATGGGCTGCACTAAAATTAGTGATTTAAATAGAAGTAATTTAAGATTTAGAAAATAATAATAATGAATATTAATGATTGTTACAATTTTGAAGACTTTAGAAAATTAGCCAAAAAAAAATTACCAGCTCCTATCTTTCATTACATTGATGGTGGCGCAGATGATGAAGTTACATTAAATAGAAATACTGAAGCGTTTAATAATTGTGACTTAGTTCCAAATATCCTTAACAGTGTCGGTGAGCCAGATTTATCAACTACAGTGTTTGGTAGAAAAATTAGTATGCCACTATTTTTATCACCTACAGCTATGCAGAGTTTGTATGATCCGGAGGGTGATAAAGCATCTGCAAGAGCTGCTGAAAAGTTTGATACTATTTATAGCATGTCTACTATGGCCTCCTTTTCGATTGAGGAAGTGGCAAATATTTCAAGTGGTCCTAAACTTTTTCAACTTTATATTCATAAAGATAAATCAATTACAGATGATTTGATTGAAAGATGTTCTAGAGCAAATTTCGATGGAATGTGTATTACAGTTGATACACTTGTAGCAGGTAATCGTGAACGTGATCATAGGACTGGTTTTACTACACCACCAAAATTTACTCTCGATAGTTTATTAAGTTTTGCAATGAGACCAGCATGGGTTTTTAAATATTTTACTAATAAAAAATTTGAATTGGCCAACATTAAGAATAAGACAGACAAGGGTACCAATATTGCAAAATCAGTAATGGATTATATTAATGAGCAATATGATCCTGCAATGAATTGGAAAGATGCTGAATACTGTATAAAAAAATGGAACAAACCAATGGCATTAAAAGGCGTTATGTCTGTTGAAGATGCTAAGAAAGCTATAGATATTGGCTGCACAGCAATAATGATTTCAAATCATGGTGGAAGACAGCTAGATGGATCTAGATCTCCTTTTGATCAGGTTAAAGCAATTTCAGATGCAGTAGGAGATAAATTAGAAATTATTTTAGATGGTGGGGTTAGAAGAGGAACACATGTGTTAAAGGCATTAGCAGCAGGGGCAACAGCATGTAGTTTTGGAAAAGCATTTCTTTTTAGCTTAGGAGCTGGTGGACAAAAAGGAGTAGAAAGATTGCTGAAAAATATGCATAAAGAAATTAGACGAAATATGGTACTTATGGGTTGTAAGTCTGTTAAGGATCTTGATGCGTCAAAAATAATATATAGAAACTAAATTCTCTTAATTTAGGCTAATTATCATTAATTATAACGAAATTTATTTTGAAAACAGAATAGACAAAAAAGTATTTTTCGTTTAGTTTTGCGATTTTATTTATTATGAAATTAGCAGAGTCACTAAATAGATTAGGAACAGAAAGTGCTTTCTCAGTTTTAGCAGAAGCAAAAAAACTTGAGGCTCAAGGTAACCCAATGATTCATTTGGGATTGGGTCAACCTGATTTTAAAACTCCAAAACATGTAGTTGAGGCAGCTAAAAAAGCCTTAGACGATGGTCATCATGGTTATGTTATGTCTAATGGTATACCGGAGTGTAGACAAGCGGTATCAAGATGGATCAAAAAAAGATACAATGCTGATGTAGATTTTGAAAGAATTCTTATTATGCCAGGTGGTAAGCCGACAATGCACTATGCAATACAATGTTTTGGCGAGCCGGGTGCAGAAATAATTCATCCTACGCCTGCATTCCCAATTTATGAGTCCATGATTAATTATACTGGATCAACACCAGTTCCTTATGATTTAACAGAGGATAAAGATTTAAAATTTAATGCAGATAAGATATTATCATTAATTACTGACAAAACTAGATTATTAATTTTAATTAATCCAAATAATCCAACGGGAAGTTTTGTTGAAAAACCAGAGATTGATAAGTTAGCAGAGGGATTAAAGAAACATCCTCACGTAACAATACTAAGTGATGAGATTTATAGTAGACAAATATTTGATGGAAAAGAAATGCCAACTTTTTTTAATTATCCTGAGTTAAGAGATAGATTAATTGTACTAGAAGGTTGGAGCAAAGCTTATTCGATGACAGGATGGAGATTAGGTTGGAGTTTTTGGCCAGAGCATTTGGTAGAGCACGTAAATAAATTACTCATTAACAGTGTTTCATGCGTAAATGCAGCAGCACAATTTGCTGGTATTGCAGCGCTTGATGGACCAGATGACTCAATTCATGCAATGATGGAAAAATTTACACAAAGAAGAAAATTAATTCATGAGGGCTTAAATAGTTTACCAGGCGTTGAATGCAGTTTACCTGGAGGTGCTTTTTATGCATTTCCTAAAGTAATAGGTACTGGAATGAATGGTGTAGAATTTTGTAAAAAAGCAATGCACGAAGCAGGGGTGGCAATAGTGCCGGGAACAGCTTTTGGAAAAACTTGTAATGATTATGTAAGATTTAGTTTTGCTGCTTCCCAAGATAATATTTCTAATGCATTAGAAAATATTAAAAAAATGCTTACTAAATAAGCTGTATTTTACTAAAATTTTTATTAATATAATTATATGAATGAACAAGTTCACACTGAATTAAAAAAGATTTTTAATGGGAGATTTTCAACATCTGAGTCTACCAGAGCAAATTATGCTAGAGGAGAGGATACTTATGAACCTGTCCTTTCAAAAGCAGTAGTTTTTCCTGAAACTAATGAAGAAGTATCTCAAATATTAAAGATATGTAATGATAATAAAATACCCGTAGTTCCTTTTGGAACAGGAACATCCTTGGAGGGAAATGCTGTTGGTAACTCAAATGGTATTACAATTTCTTTAGAAAAAATGAATAAAGTTCTCTCAGTTAATGCTGAAGATTTTGATTGTAGAGTGCAAGCAAACGTCACGCGAAAACAATTAAATGAATATTTAAGAGAGGATGGTGTTTTTTTTCCAATTGATCCTGGAGCAGACGCTGCATTAGGTGGAATGGCATCTACCTCAGCTTCTGGGACTATGGCTGTTAAATACGGAACAATGAGAACTGTAATTTCAGGTTTAACAGTTGTTCTGCCAAATGGAGACATTATAAAAACAGGTTCGAGAACAAAAAAAACCTCAGCAGGTTATAATTTGACAAATTTATTTATTGGTTCAGAGGGAACTCTTGGAATCATTACAGAAGTTCAAGTTAGATTGTCACCAATACCTGAGAGTATAATGAGTGCAGTATGTTATTTCCCAGATTTAGACTCAGCAGTAAAAACTGCACAAGAAGTTATTCAATATGGTGTTCCCATTGCAAGAATTGAAATGTTAAATAAAGATCAGATGGAAATTAGTATTAAATATTCAAAATTAGATAATATTAAAGCTTCACCAACATTATTTTTTGAATTTCATGGAAGCGAAACTACAAATAATGAAGCAATAAGTATTGTAGAAGAACTATCTAAAAATAATAATGGAAGCGATTTTCAATGGGCATCTTCACCTGAAGAGCAAAAAAAACTATGGAAAGCAAGACACGACGTTTATTATTCAGTCAAGGCATTGGGTAAAAACATGAAAGTTTACTCAACGGATGTTTGTGTACCTATTTCAAAATTAGTTGAGTGCATTTCTTGGGCAGAAAAAGAAGTTAAAAAACTAGGTCTAACTGCTCCAATGGTTGGTCATGTTGGTGATGGAAATTTTCATTCAATTATTTTGTATGATCCAAATGATAAAGAAAAACAAAAAAAAATAAGACAATATAGTGATGATTTAATTAGTAAAGCTTTAGAATTAGAGGGAACAATTACTGGTGAGCATGGAATAGGATTGCAAAAAAAACATTATCTTTTAAAAGAACATCTTGATAACCTTCCAGTTATGAAGGCAATTAAGAGAAGTCTAGATACAAATAATATTATGAATCCTGGCAAAGTCTTTGATTTAAATTAATAAAAAAAATATGAAAAAAATACTTATTACTAGAAGACTTCTAAGATCCTGTGAAGATAAAGCTAAAGAAATATTTGAAACAAGTTTTAATTCAAATGACGAACTATATTCACAAAAAAAACTAATCGAGCTTAGTTCGGGTAAAGATGGTATTTTATCATCTTTAACAGATAAATTAGATGCTGAAACAATTAATCAACTTCCAGATAGTATAAAAATTATATCAAATTTTGCTGTTGGATTTGGAAATATAGATTTGGATGCCGCTAAGAATAGAGGTATTGCTGTAACTAACACTCCAGATGTTTTAACAGACGCGACAGCCGAAATTGGAATTTTGTTAATACTTGGTGCCTGCAGAAGAGCTTCAGAAGGTATTGAAAGTGCAAAAGAAGGCGGTTGGAAATGGTCGGCTGATTATTTAATTGGAAAACAATTAACTGGATCTAGGTTGGGAATTTTGGGAATGGGAAGAATAGGACAAAAAATTGCAAAGATTGCAAAATCTTTAGGAATGATAATTCATTATCATAATCGATCAAAATTAAGCGAAGATAAAGAACAAGGTGCTACTTATCATGATAATTTAAAAAGTCTTTTGTCGGTATCAGATGTACTTTCAGTATGTTGCCCTGCATCAAAAGAAACAGTGGATATGATTAATAAAGAGACATTAGAGTATTTACCAAAAGGAGCTATAGTTACAAACGTTGCTAGAGGAGATATTATTGAAGATGAAGCTATGATCGATGCTCTTGATAGAAGAAAAGTTTATGCTGTTGGTTTAGATGTATACAAAAATGAGCCAAATTTAAATCCGGGTTATTTAAAACATAAAAGTGCGTTTATTCTTCCGCATTTAGGCAGTGCAACAAAAGAGACTCGTACAGCAATGGCCAATTTAGCTATTGATAATTTGGATGAATATTTCAAGACAGGAAATTGCCAAAATAAAGTAAATTAAAACAAGACTAATCGTACTTTAAGTTCTAGATAATAAAAGAATTGTAACCCCAATAACAAAAATAATAATTCCAATAATCTCTGTAATTTTTACCTTCTCTTTAAACATATATCTTGAAGAAAAATAACTAAATAACAATTCAATTTGACCAACAGCTCTAACAAATGAAGATTGTATTAAGGTGAAAGCATAAAACCAAGATAGTGATGCTAATAATCCAGCTATACCCGTTAAAAAACATTCATATTTATCATGATAAAGTTTCTTAAATTCTGACTTTTCAAAAAAAATTAAATAAATTGTTAAAATTACTGTTTGTATAAATAATCCAATAAATAGTACCGAAATAGCTTTTCCAAAATTTGAACTAATATTCTCCAATGTTAAAATAGCTGCTCTAAAATAAACAACACTTAAACCCAAGAATAATCCTGATATCAAACCTACTATAGTAGTTTTTGAAAATAAATTATTAAGAAAAAGTCTTAAGTCTTTTACAGATAATAATATAACGCCAAGTGTTGATATAACAATTCCACTAATTCCAAACTTATTTAATTTTTCATTTAATATTAAATACTCAAATAATGCTACTTGGATAACTTCAGTTTTGCTTAGAGATGTACCTACAACAAAATTTGAAAAATTAAATAAATATAACAAAAAAAATGTAAAAATAATTTGAAAGATCGATGCTAGAAAAATGTTAAGCAAGAACCCTGGTTGTATTAACATTTCTTTTAATATCTGTAAGTCTCTAAAAAAAATAAAAAATAAAATTGCAGCGAATGGTAACGCAAATGCAAATCTAACATATGTAGAAGCTATAGTAGAAATGTCTTTATTTAGTTTTTTTTGCAAAGATGATCTTAAATTTTGAAAAAAAGCTCCACAAACTGTAACTAATATCCAATTCATAAATAATAATTTTTTTGTAATATATTTAAAAGTCGACTTTGAATATCACGATATTAAAGATAAATATAAATAATATTTTATGAAAAAATTAAAATTAATTAAAGGAGATTTGCATGAGGGATAAAATTGCTTTTATTGGAGTTGGGAACATGGGAAATCCAATGGCAGAAAACTTACACAAATCTGGAAAAAAAATTACCGTATTCGATGTTTCAAAAGAAATGATGGAGCGAGCTGAAAAAAAAGGACTAAATACTTCAGAAAGCATTGAATCTCTAATTAACGAAGAGGTCTCAATAGTTATAACTATGTTGCCTGAAGGCAAACATTCAAAAGAAATATATTTAGGCGATAATGGAATAATCAACAAAGTTTCAAAAGATTGTCTGTTAATTGATTGCTCAACAATAGATATAGAAACTTCAAAAGAAATTGGAAATTCTGCGGATAATCAAAATATTATGATGATAGATGCTCCAGTAAGCGGGGGAGTAATGGGCGCTCAAAAGGCAACTCTTAATATAATGGTTGGTGGATCTAAAGAAGCTTTTGATAAAGCATTACCTGTTTTAAAAATTTTGGGAAAAAATATTTATCATGCTGGTGAAATAGGAAGTGGTAATGGAGCTAAGATTTGTAATAATATGGCCTTAGGTATTGCTATGATAGCAGCGTCAGAGTCATTAATGTTAGCTAAAAGACTAAATATAGATATCAAAAAGGTTCATGAAATAATGAGAAATGCATCTGGTAATAGTTGGCCAATTTCTGTTTATCCACCTCTGCCAGGTCTAATTGATGGAACACCATCTAATAATAATTACCGGCCAGGTTTTTCTGCAGGTATGATGAACAAAGATCTCAAACTTGCTTATGAATGTGCAAAAAGCGTGAATGCTGAAACTCCATTAGGGAAGATGGCATTAGAAATCTATGATCAATTTTGTAAAGAGGGGAATGATACTAAAGATTTTTCAGCAATTTCAAAAGTTATCGGGGGAGATGCTTGGGATTATCCGATTGATTAATTAATTTCTTAAATAATCAACAAATAACTTCAGGTTGTATTTGTTAATTTACTGAACACTTAAAAGAGGCATTGACTTCGTGGGATATAAAATTTTTAATGTGTTTTTTTAAATTATTATGGAGGCAAGGGAATGAAAGCGCAAGTACTGCACAAATATGATCCAGAGATGAAAGAAAAAGTTTGGGTTACAGGTGAAGAAATGCCAGATCCAAAAATTGAAAAGGCATCAGATGTAATAGTTAAAATTGGTGCTGCAGGTGTTTGCAGAACAGATTTGCACATTATTGAAGGAGTGTGGAAACATATTCAAGATCCAGATGGAACTTTATTACCATGTGTGATGGGACATGAAAATGCAGGATGGATAGAAGACGTAGGTAAAGATGTTACAGATTTTAAAAAAGGTGATCCAGTTATTTTGCATCCTTTAATATCTGGTACAGATGGAACGTGTTTAGACTGTAGAAGAGGAAATGACATGCATGCTGCTGCAGGAGCATTCCCAGGTTTAAGTATCAAAGAGGGAGGATACTCAGAACTATTAAAAACAAGTGTAAGAAATTTAATTAAGCTTCCACAAGTTTTAGCACCAAAAGATGTTGCACCATTTTCAGATGCGGGACTTACGGCTTACAGAGTTGTAAAAAAAGCTACAAGACACCTGCTTCCAGGTCAAAGCTGTACTATTATAGGTGCTGGTGGTCTAGGTCATATTGCTATTCAATGTTTAAAAGCTATGTGTGCTGCTGACATTATTATAGTAGAAAAATCTGAAACTGCTCTTAAGCACGCAATGGAACTTGGTGGAGATCATGGAGTTTTAATTGATGGCAATGAAATAGAGAAAGTCCAAGAACTAACAAAAGGAAAAGGCTCAGAGGCTGTAATAGATTTTGTTGGAGAAAAGGGATCTACAGCAATGGGTATTCAAATGACCTCTAATGGTGGTTTTTATTATATTGTTGGATATGGAGAGGAAATTAAATCTCTAGCTGTTGATTTAATCATTTCAGAAAAAACAATTGTAGGAAATTTAGTGGGAACGTGGTCTGAGTTGTACGAACTTATGGAGTTAGCTGATCGAGGTAAAGTAAAGCTATCTATGCAAGAGTACAAATTAGACGATGCTAATAAGGCACTTCATGATCTTAATGACGGTAAAGTTAAGGGAAGAGCTGTTTTAGTTCCATAATTAAAAAGAGAGGAAAAATAATGAAGATAATAAAAACATGCCTAACAGCTATAATATCTAGTGTAATGATATTTAGCCCAATGGCGTATGCAGATAAGTGGAGTGATCAATTTCCACATATTAAGGCTACAGGAGATATTCCTGGTGAGTGTTCTTATGAGTCTATGTCTAAGAAAAACTACAAAGGCAAGACTTTGAAAATAAATACACACGCTGTTCCAGTTATGGGAGAGCCAACAGCTCTTCATGCAGAGCAGTTTGCAAAACTTACAGGAGCAAAAGTTGACGTAACTCACACTCCTGCAGGAGACCTATACGCAAAAGCGATGGTACCTTTTCAAGCAGGTCAAGCTCCATATGATATAGTTTTTGGATTTTCTAATTTCATTAATGATTGGAGAAGATATTTAGAACCAGTTCCAAAAAAATATGTCGAAATGAAGCAAATGCAAGATGTTACTCCATCACATATTGGTATAGCTTCTTGGGATGGTGTAATGTATCAGTTCCCTGTAGATGGTGACAGACACTATCTTAAATACAGAAAAGATGTAATTGATAATCCTAAATATCAAAAAAAATATAAAGCCGACACTGGAAAAGAGTTAAGAGTTCCACGAACATGGAAAGAGTATGGAGAAATGGCTGCATACTTTAATGATTGGGATTGGGATGGTGATGGTGAAAAAGAGTATGGATCAGCAGAAGTTATGAAAAAAGATGACTTGATGTATGCTGCTTTTTATTCTAGATCAGCTGCTTATTCTAAAAACCCTAAAACACCAGGTGGATTTTTCTTTGATTTAGAAACGATGAAGCCATTAATTAATAATCCAGGTTTCGTTGAAGCTCTAACTGATTGGGTTGAAGCAACTAAATATGTTCCTCCAGGAGGAATAAATTTTGGTCTAGGAGATGAAATTGGATCATTTGGTGGTGGACAAACTTTATTTAGTTTTTCATGGGATGATGCATTTGTTGCTGCTATGCAACCTGACAGTCCTATCAATAATAAAGTTGGTGCAGCACAATTACCAGGAGCTATGAAAGTTTGGAATAGAGAATCTAATTCTTGGGACGAAGGTTTCAACCAAGCTCCTTTCTTCGTATGGGGATGGGCAGTTGGTGTTGCTAAGAAAAGTAAGGAAAAAGAAATGGCGTTTGATTACCTTTGTTTCTTTGCTAACGAAGCTAACCACCAAGCTGACATTGGTATAGGAAGATTTGGGGTTAATCCATTTAGAGACGCTGATTTTCAAGCAGATGTATGGACACAAATTGGTTGGGATAAAGACATTGCTCAATCATATGTAGATACTTTAGCTGAAATGGAAAAAAGTAAAAACCGAGTATTTCCATTAAGAGTTCCTGGAACTTTTGAGTTTAATGCTGCTTTAGCTACTGCTGCAGCAAAAGCTTTAGCTGGACAATTATCACCACAAGCTGCTTTAGATGAAGCTGCTAAGCAGTGGGAAGATATACTTAACAGAGTAGGAAAAGATAATGTAAGAAAAGCTTACGCTGTTGGTGTAGCAATGGAAGATAATAAGTTATAAAATACTAATGTGGCCGTCTTAATGACGGCCACAAATAATAAAATCCAAAAAAATTTATGAATTTTAAGCACAAGTATGTCTTTTTATTTCCAGGTTTGTTTGTGCTCATTGGAATACTTATATTTCCAATAATATTTACTATTAGATTAAGTTTATCTGGCTGGAATAGTTATACGCCAGAAATGAATTTCATAGGAATTACAAATTACATAAGATTATTCACTGATGATCCTAGATTTTGGGAGTCATTTTTTAGATTAAGTTTTTTATCAGTATCAACTGTAATTTTACAATACATAATCGGTTTTGCGCTGGCCCTCATGGTTTGGAGAGAAATTAAATTTAAAAGATTTTTTAGAGTTATTTTCTTAATACCTATGATGACAACTCCAGTTATAATGACTGTAATTTGGAGAACTTTCTTTCACGAGTCACTCGGGCCTGTAAATGATTTGTTAGGACATTTTGGAATTGGTCCTATTTTATGGCTAAGCGATCCCGTTATTGCAAAATTTACAGTTATAATTGTTGAAGTTTGGCAATGGACGCCGTTTATGTTTTTACTATTATTAGCTGGATTACTGTCACTTCCTAAAGAACCTTTTCTTGCTGCAGCAATAGATGGAGCAAGTTCATTTAGGAAATTTGTATATGTTACTTTTCCACTTATGGCTCCCATTTCAATTGGGGCTATAATTATAAGACTTATTGAGGCTTCAAAAATAATGGATACAGTTTTTGTTCTTACCTCTGGGGGGCCAGGGACTGCAACAGAAACATCAAGTTTTTATATCTACATTAAAGGATTAAGAGAATTTCAAATGGGTTATGCAGCAACTCTCTCTTTTACTTATCTAGTTATAATGATCATAAGTTTAACAATCATAGCAAAAGTTTTAACAAAATTAATGATTAAGGAATAATGGAAAAATTATATAAGTTTTTAAAATATACATTTATCATTTTATGGACAGTTTTTATAGTTGCGCCATTTTTATGGGCAGTTTCAACTTCTTTCAAAGATTTTCAATCTGTAAATAGTAAAGTTACATATATTCCATGGTTAGATTTTGAACCGACATTAGAAGGATGGCGTGTACTAGTAAAATCTCCGGCAAGAGGTGGTGTTGATATTGTGGAACCTTATTTTAATAGTATTTTTGTAACTTGTACGGCTAGTCTGATAAGTATTATTCTAGGCACATTAGCCGCTTATGCTTTATCAAGATTTACTTTTAAAGCAGGTTTTGTTCGAAATAACGATATTACATTTTTCTTTATATCTCAAAGAATTATGCCACCAATTGTTTTATCAATACCCTTCTTTATTTTTCTAAGTACCATAGGATTGTTAGATAGCTTGTTAGGTTTAGTCGTTGTTTATATTGTTTTATTAATGCCAATTGCTGTTTGGATAATGGTAGATTTTTTTAATAGAGTTCCAAAAGAGCTCGATGAGACTGCATTGATTGATGGTTGCAATCCTTATCAGGCTTTTTATAAAGTTGTTTTACCAAATTCAATACCAGGATTAATAGTAGCTGGAATGTTTTGTATTATATTTGGCTGGATAGATTTTTTCTTTGCATTTATTTTAACATTTACTGAAGTCCAATTATTGCCTGTGAAAGTCGTAGCGTTAAATTCATCTATCACACCATGGTGGAGTTTATCTGCATCAGCATTAATATCGGTTGCTCCTTTAATTATTGTTGCCTTTGTCGTAGAGAGATATTTATCTAAAGGAAATTTATCTGGAGCACTAAAATAATGAATTTAATTGGAGAAAACTTAACCTACAAACCCGATAATCAGTTTCATCTTAATAATGTATCGTTTGATTTTAAAAAAGGAAATTTGTACACAATTTTAGGAAGAACTTTATCTGGAAAAACTACATTTTTAAAAACCATAGCTGGTTTACTTAATCCAGATAGTGGAAATTTATCATTCGAGGGCAAAGAATTTAGTAAAATTCCAGTGTGGGAGAGAAATGTGGCAATGGTTTACCAGCAATTTATAAATTATCCCCATCTTAATGTTTATGAGAACGTAATATTTCCCCTAAAACAAAGAAAACTAAGCGAAGATAAAATTAAGACAGATGTAGATGAGGCTTTAAAAACAGTAGGGTTAGTTGGATTTGAAAATCGTAAAATTCAAGAATTATCTGGAGGACAACAACAGCGAGTTGCACTAGCAAGATCTTTAGCAAAGAAAGCAAAGATATTACTTTTAGATGAGCCACTGGTTAATCTAGATTATAAACTTAGAGAGCAATTAAGAGAGGAATTTAAAAAAATATTTTCTAAGGGGCTGTCATCAGATGCGATTTTAATTTACTCAACAACTGATCCACAAGAAGTAATGGAGTTAAATGGTGAAGTAATTGTTTTAGATGAGGGAAAAGTTTTACAAAAAGGCCCTGCAAAGGAAATATTTGAGAATCCTAGAAACTTAAAAGTAGCTGAAATTTCGAATGATCCACCAATGAATATTTTAAAAGGAATTAAAAGTTCAGAAAAATTAATTTTTGAAAATATTTCTATTAACATACCTCCTCATTTTAAAAATCTAGAGGATCAAAACTATAATTTTGGGATAAGAGCTTCTGAAATAAAATTAGATGATCAAGGAGAGGAATTTGAAATTGAACTTGCAGAAATAAGTGGTTCGGAAACCTTACTTCATTTAAAAAAAGGAGATTCAAAAGTAATCGCATTAATAGAGGAAGTAATGAATTTTAAAATTCATGAGAAAGTAAAAATAAAATTTAATGAAAATAAATTTTATGCGTTTAACAAAGAAGGAGAATTAATTTCTTCTCCTTACGGAGATTTAAATGGCTAAAATTGAATTATCAAATATTTCTCATAGTTATAATCCTAATGATTTGAATCCTACATATGCACTAAATCCATTTTCTATGACATGGGAAAATGGAAAAAGATATGCAATACTAGGACCATCTGGATGTGGAAAAACCACAATGTTAAATATCGTTTCAGGTCTCGTTAAGCCCTCAAAGGGGAATGTTTTATTTGATGATAATGATGTTACTAATCTTATAACCGAGGAAAGAAATATTGCACAGGTTTTTCAATTTCCTGTGATTTATAGCACGATGACTGTTTTTGATAATTTAGCTTTTCCTTTGAGGTGTAGAAATTTTTCTGAAGAGAAAATTGAGGAAAGAGTTAAATCCGTTTCAGACACTTTAAGACTCTCAACCTTTTTAAATATGCCTGCAAGGAAACTTACAGCAGATCAAAAACAACTTATATCGTTAGGAAGAGGATTAGTAAGGGAAGATGTGGCTGCTGTGTTAATGGATGAACCATTAACAGTCATTGATCCAGACCTAAAATTTAGATTGAGAAGAAATTTAAAAGAAATAAATGAGGAATATAAGACGACATTAGTTTATGTTACTCACGATCAAAATGAAGCAATGACATTTGCTGATAATATTATTGTAATGGACCAAGGTGAAATAGTTCAAGTTGGTCTTCCCAAAGATTTATTTGAAAGACCTAAAACTACTTTTGTTGGTTATTTTATTGGTTCTCCTGCAATGAATTTATTTGAAACCCAATTGCATTCAGACAATAGTGTAAAAATTAATGACACGACAATAAAGACAAATACAAATTTATCAAAATTGAAAAATAATAATATAAAATTAGGTATTAGATCAGAATTTGTAAAAGTAGCCAAAGACGAAAGCGAAAATTTGTTGGAAGTTAATATTCAAAAAATAGAAGACTTTGGAAACTTCAAACTATTAACTGCGAAAATGGGTCAACTAACAATAAAGTCTAAAATTAATAGAGAAATTGAGATTCCTAACAATACAATAAAGTTACATTTTCCTGCTGAAAAGTGTTGTGTATATCAGGATAATAAACTGATCTAAGTTGTATTTTCTACTCAAGATTGAATCAAAATCTGCATGGGTCATTTTCGCTATGGACTCTAATCTTCATTTATATTTTACTGCGCGAAGTTAATTAACTAATAGAGGAGAAACTAATGATTAAAGATAAAAAATCATTGAGGAGTTCTAAAACTCCTTCAAGAAGAAAGTTCTTCAAAGCCGCAGCAGCGACAGGTGCAGCAGCAGCAACTGCTGTAGCTATGCCAAACGTTGCATTTGGTGCTCCACAAACATTAAAGATGCAAGCAGCATGGCCTTCAGGCGCTAATATCTTTTTTGAAATGGCTGGAGATTATGCCAAAATGGTAGGAGACATGTCAGGTGGAAGTTTAAAAATTGATCTTCAACCTGTTGGAGCAGTTGTAAAAACTGGAGAAATTGGACAAGCTGTAAGTGACGGTGTACTTGATATGGGTCACTGGGTTACTGCTTACTGGTATGGAAAAAATCCTGCCGCGTCTCTTTTCGGAACAGGCCCATCATATGGTCTATCATCTCAAGAAGTAATGGCTTGGATGGAAGAAGGTGGTGGAAGAGCATTATATGAAGAAACGCTTGCTAAAGTTGGATATGACTACGTCGGTGTTTTCGCAATGCCAATGCCCGCACAGCCATTTGGTTGGTTCAAAAAGAACGTAACTAAAGTATCTGACGTGAAAGGTATGAAGTACAGAACAGTTGGTCTTGCAACTAACGTTCTTACTGCAATGGGAATGGTAGTTAGACAATTACCAGGTGGTGAAATTCAGCCAGCAATGAAAACTGGTTTGATTGAAGCTGCTGAGTTTAACAACCCTACATCAGACTCTCAGTTTGGCATGCAAGATGTATCTAAGCATTACCACTTAGGATCTTTCCACCAATCACAAGAGATGTTTGAAATACCGATTAATAAAAAGACATTTAATAGCTTATCTCCTGCAAACCAAGCAATCTTAAAAAATGCTTCTTATGCAGCAAATACTGCTAACTACTTTAAAGCTTTGGTAAGATACTCTGCTGATTTATCAAAACTGATGAATGAGCATAAAGTAAATGTTTACCAAACTTCAGATGCAATTCTTGCAGAGCAGTTAAAAGGTTGGGATAAAGTTATAGGTGACTTCTCTTCTAAAGACCCGTTCTTTAAGAAGATTGTTGATTCACAAAAAGCTTACGCGAAAAGAGTAATGAAATACTTACTAATGAATCAACCTAACTACAGACTTGCTTATGAAAATGAGTTTGGTCCGTTAGCGAAAGTTAAAATCTAAGGTTTAAAGATATAAAAAATTAAGGGGGCTTTTTAGCCCCCTTTTTTTTAATTGAATTTATTAAGAAAATTAAGATAAGTTAGGCGTTTATGCATTCTTATATAAAATTTGCTGACACTCTCAGCTCTTCAATGGGAAAAGCTTTTTCATGGTGCATTGTAATATTAATGGGTGGAACATGCTATGAGGTAATAATGGCTTATGCATTTAACGCTCCAACTTTATGGAATTTTGATTTTAGTCTTCAAATGTATGGCGCAATCTTTATGATGGCGGGCGCATATACTCTAGCAACCGAGGCTCATGTGAGGGGAGATGTTATTTACAGATTATTCCCAACCAAAGTTCAAGGATGGATAGATTTGGTGTTGTATTTTATTTTCTTTTTTCCTGGTGTAATTGCTCTTGCTTTTTATGGATATGAATATGCGGCTAAGGCTTGGATGGTAAAAGAAACTAGTTGGAATAGTCCTGCGCAAATCCAAATTTATATGGCTAAATCGTTGATACCTTTATCAGGCATACTGCTCACTATTCAAGGAGTTAGTGAGGTTTTTAGAGCAATTATTTGTATTAAAACAGGGCACTGGCCCGAAAGAGAAGCTGGTGCTGAAGAAACTGAAAAAATTTTAATGAGAAAATCAAAAGAGGAAGAAGATATTGATGTTGTTTAGTCTAACAAATCCAGAAATTGCTATTTTGATGATGGTAATATTTTTATTTGCTGTTCTTTTAGGATTTCCAATTGCTTTTACCTTAATGGCAATGGGTCTAGGATTTGGTTATTACGCATATTTTGATCCATCTCGAATGGATCATCTCTTTGATAATAGGATATTTAAATTGTTTGTGCAAAACACCTACTCCGTCATGGATAATCATGTCCTCACCGCCGTACCTTTATTTTTATTTATGGGATATTTAGTTGAAAGAGCAGGAATAGTTGCAAGATTATTTTATGCAATAAGACTTGCTTCTCACTCTCTCCCAGCTTCTATGGCTGTTGCAGCTTTAGTTACATGTACCCTGTTCTCAACAGCGACAGGTATTATTGGTGCAGTTGTAACTTTAATGGGTCTACTTGCGTGGCCTGCTATGGTTAAAGCTGGTTATGATAAAAAATTTGCTTCAGGAGTAATATGTGCAGGAGGATGTTTAGGAATTTTAATTCCTCCTAGTATTATGCTTATTGTTTATGCAGTGATAGCTCAACTTTCACCTTTAAGATTGTTTGCTGCAGCAATTTTCCCAGGTTTAATGTTAGCAGGTTTGTATATTTTATATGCAATAATATTAGCTTACTTCAATCCATCAGTAGCACCAAAACCTCCCAAGGAAGAAATTCCTCCAAGATCAGTAATATTAAAAGAAGTTCTAGTATCTTTCTTACCTTTGTTCTCTCTTATTATTTTGGTTTTAGGCAGTATCCTTGCTGGTCTAGCTACTCCAGCTGAAGCAGCAGGTGTAGGAGCATTTGGTGCGTTGGTTTTATCATTCTTTTATAAGTCACTTAAATGGAAAAATTTCAAAGAGTCTGTTTTTTTAACAGCAAAAACTACTGCTATGATTATGTGGCTGTTTATTGGTTCATGGACATTCGCATCAGTATTTTCATATTTAGGTGGACATGAAGTTTTTGAGCACTTTTTTAAATCAATGGATATCCAACCTTGGCAATTTTTAGTTATCACGCAGATAATAATCTTTTTATTAGGTTGGCCATTAGAATGGACCGAAATATTAATTATATTTGTTCCAATATTTTTACCATTGGTAGAATTTTTTGGTGTCAATCCCTACTTTTTTGCAATGCTAATAGCTCTAAATTTGCAAACATCATTTTTAACACCGCCTATGGCAATGTCAGCGTACTATTTAAAAGGGGTACAATCTAAAAATGTGGAATTAATTGAAATATTTAAAGGCATAATGCCTTTCTTAGCAATTGTGATTTTAGGAATGGTTTTGATGTATTTATTTCCAGGTATAGCTTTGTGGTTACCTGATCAGTTATTTGCAAACTAAAGTAAATGAATGAAATTATAAATTTATCGGTAGAAAATCTAACTAATAAAATTAGAAATTCTCAAATCTCATCAGTTGAAATATGCGAAGCTTACATAGAAAGAATTAATAAATTTGAAAAAGAAATAAATGCCTGGGCATTTTTTGACAAAGAACTTTTATTAGAAAAAGCAAAAGAGTCAGATGAGTATAGAAAATCTGGAAAACCAATTGGGCCTCTTCACGGAATTCCCATAGCAGTAAAAGATATTGTTGGAACTTTAGATATGCCTACTGAATGTGGAACTTCAATTAGAAAAGGTAAATCATACTCACAAAATGCAGAAATAATTGATTTGTTGCATTCATCTGGAGCAATTGTGATGGGAAAAACAGTTACTACTGAATTAGCATATTTAAATCCATCTAAAACGAAAAACCCTCACGACTATAAAAGAACTCCAGGTGGTTCATCGAGTGGCTCTGCTGCTGTAATTGCATCTTTTATGGCTCCACTTTCAATAGGATCACAAACTGGTGGCTCTATTATAAGACCAGCATCTTATTGTGGAGTAGTTGGATACAAACCTTCTTATGGATTAATTTCAAGAAATGGTGTTTTAAAAACTTCAGAGAAACTAGATCATTTAGGAGTATTTGGAAAATCAGTAGAAGACGTAGCTTACCTTGCAAAAGAATTGATCAAGATTGACTCTCATGATTCAGCTACTATTTATTACTCCTCTAACAATATGGTCGAAGAGGTAAAAAAGGGTCCATTGTATGAACCAAAATTCATTTTTTACAAAACAAAATTTTGGAAAACAATTGATAAAAAATCTAGAGAAGTTTTTGATTATTTTGTTAAATCCTTTAAAAAAAATATAGAAGTTCACGATACACCTTCATACTTTGATGACATACATAAATATCATAAAATTATTTACGAGACAGATCTAGCAAACAACTTTAGTGACTATTACAAAAATTATAAAAAAAAACTGTCTAAAATAATGCAAAGTGCAATTTCAAATGGAAACAAACATTCTGCAAAAGAATATGCTGAGGCAATTGATTTTATGAAAAGAAGTTATGACTCTTATAGAGAAGTGTTTGAAGATTATCACGGCGTATTATCCCCATCGAGTCCTGGTGTTGCTCCAAAGGGATTAAAAAGCACTGGGTCAGCAGATTTTAATAGAGTTTGGTCTTATCTTGGTAATCCTTGTATTTCACTGCCTTTACTTCAAGGGGAAAATAATTTACCATTAGGAATCCAAGTAATTGGTGAGAAATATGATGATAATCGTTTCTTAGCAGTTTCTAGTTGGCTTGAAAAAGAAAGTGAGAAATTTAATGAATAAAATAATAACATTTATTGGTCTTTCATTTGCTATTTTCTTTCTTATCGGTTTAGCTACAACACTAACAAGATCAATGATGATTGGCTTTTTAGATGTTATTCCGGTTTATATACTGATGGCTTTGGCAATATCGATGATGCTGTACGAAGCCTTTTTTGACAAAAAATAATTCTTAACAAATCTTTTATTTACTACCTCTGATTGAATTAAATTATTATTCAATATTTTATTATAGACTTAGAGGCTCATTTGTAATTTAATCCTTTTAGTTAATTAACTAATACTAATAAGAGGAGATAAGAATGATTAAAGAAAAAAAATCATTGAAGGCATCAAAATCACCTTCAAGACGAAAGTTCTTTAAAACTGCTGCTGCAACTGGTGTTGCTGCTGTAGCTGCATCATCTTTAGCTGCTCCCGCTGTTGCCGCTGAAAGAGTTGAAGCTGCAATGGTAGCTACTTGGCCAAGAGATTTTCCTGGTCTAGGTACTGGTGCACAAAGACTTGCAAAAAGAATAGCAGACATGAGTGATGGAAGAATTCAAGTTACTTATTATGCTGCAAATGAAAGAGTTAAAGCATTTGACTCATTTGACGAAGTTGCTTCTGGTAATTCACAAATGTACCATGGTGCAGATTACTATTGGGTTAAAAAGCATCCAGCTTTTGGTTACTTTACTGCAAGCCCATTTGGTTTCACTTATTCTGAAATCAATGCTTGGATACATCATGCTGGTGGACAAGAACTTTGGGATGAATTGACCGATGATTTTGGTACTCAAAGTTTTATTGCCGGTAACACTGGTGTTCAAATGGGTGGATGGTTTAATAAAAAAATTAGATCAGCCAATGATTTAAAAGGTTTAAAAATGCGTATGCCAGGATTAGGAGGACAAGTTCTTGGTAAACTTGGTGGTTCTCCAATATCACTTCCAGGTGGACAAATTTATGAAAACCTTGTTTCAGGTGCAATTGATGCAACAGAATGGGTAGGCCCATGGAATGACGAAGCTATGAAATTCCATGAAGCTGCAAAATATTACTACTATCCTGGTATGCACGAACCTGGTTCAATGTTGGCATGTGGTGTCAATAAATCTTGGTTTACAAGCTTAACTAAATCAGACCAAACGATAATTAAAACTGCTTGTGCATGGGCAGATGAAATTACAATGGCTGAGTACAATGCTAAGAATGGTGCTGCGTTAGCAAGATTAGTAAATGAAAATGGAGTTAAACTTGAGAAGTTTAATGACAAAGTTTACGATGCTTTTGCTAAAGGTGCACAAGAGGTCTATGACGAAGTTCAACAGCACAGCGATCTTGCTGCGAGAGTACATAAAGCTTTCGTTAAAGCTAGAAAAGAGATTGGTGCTTGGACTAACTTGTCAGACTCACCATACATTAGTCAAAGAAATAGAGCTTTAGGAATTAGTTAAAGTAATATTTAAAATTGTTTAAAATTAGGGCCCTTTTTAGGGCCCTTTTTAATAAAATAAATTCATTTAAATTATGTTTTTGAAAAATAATTTATCATTCATAATAAGAATATTTAGCTACTCTATCTTAGCTACAACTTTTGTTTTTCTAGCAAATAATGTATTGACTGTATGGTTTGATTGGCCAGGAGTAAAAAGTTTATTTTCACATTATGGCATGTTTGGATTTAAAAAATTAAGTAAGCCATTATCAGACTCGGTTTTAAACTTTGCCTTTTTGCAATTATTTTTTTATTTCATTTCAATATTGTGGGCAATTTTTTATGTAAAAAAATCAATAAATCAAACACTAACAGCGGACTCGGAAATTTTAAATAAAATCACAGCCTATATAATTCGCTCATCTTTTTGGGCCGTGCTACTTGTTGGTATTGCGGATTTAATTATCTCATTTTTGGTTGTTGAAAAATTAGTTGAACCATTATTTGGAGAATATTTAAAAATTAAATTAGTAGTTCCAGCTTTTAGGATTACATTTGTTCATTTTCCAATAATCATGTTATCATTTGTGGTTGGATATTTTACGAGATCTGTTGGCTTTATATGGCTAGCAGTTCTTGTTGTAGGAAGTGAGTTTTTCATAGTATTATCAAGATTTATATTTGAATACGAACAAGCTTTTCAAGGTGACTTAGTTCGTTTCTGGTATTCAGCACTTTATTTATTTGCAAGTGCATATGCTTTAATTCATGAGGGGCATGTAAGAGTTGACGTTTTATATACAGGATTTAGTGAACGTAAAAAAGCATGGACTAATTCAATAGGATCTTTGATTTTAGGTATTCCTTTATGTTTAATAGTCTTATTTTTGGGAATGGGTGGAAAAGCAAGTATTATTAATGGTCCTGTTATTTCTTTCGAAATTACACAACAAGGATCAAACGGATTATATCTACTTTATTTGATGGCAGTGTATTTGGCTGTATTTGCTGTTTCAATGTTAATTCAATTTACTAGCTACTTTATGAGCAGTAGTGACAAACTTTTGAAAAATTAAAATATGGAACATTTATTTTTAGCTTTACTAGTAATTATCATGATAGGAGCATTGGCTTCTGGTTTTCCAGTGGCTTTTGCTTTACCTGGTTCAGCGATCATTTCAATAGGTCTCGCGGCTTTTTTTGGATATATTTTTGAAGGAGATGTAAGCGCTTATTACGCAACAGATGGTCCTAAAGAGTGGTTAACTGCAGGAATTACAAATTTCAGGAGTAACTATTGGGATGTTGAAACAGATACATTAATCGCTATTCCGTTATTTATCTTTATGGGGATTATGCTCCAAAAATCTAAGATAGCCGAAGATCTTTTGGTAACAATGGGACAACTGTTCGGACCAATTCCAGGAGGATTGGGTATTTCAGTAATTTTTGTTGGAGCTTTACTCGCAGCAACCACAGGTATAGTTGGAGCAACAGTTATTGCGATGGGATTAATTTCATTGCCAACCATGTTAAATAATAAATATGATAAAAGTCTTGCGAGTGGTATCGTTTGTTCATCAGGAACTTTGGGTCAAATAATACCCCCGTCAATAGTATTAATTATTATTGCAGATCAATTAGCTAGTGCAGCTGATGTAGCTAATACAATTCGACAGACGGATTATAAAATTTTAACAGGTGAATTTAACATGCCTGGGGAGTTTAGAGTAGGATCTACTAGTGCTGGAGATATGTTTTTAGGAGCATTATTACCTGGATTAGTTTTGGTTGGATTATACATGCTATATGTTTTTGTTTTTGCAAGAATAAACCCAAAGGCCGCACCACCAGTAGCATTTAAAGGAAATTTTGATTTTAAATTTTGGATAAAAGTTATCGGAGTAATAATTCCACCTCTTGCATTAATATTTGCTGTGCTTGGATCTATACTAATGGGTATTGCTACTGTAAATCAGGCTGGTTCTATTGGAGCAATTGGTGCAACTATGATGGCAGGATATCGTCTCCATAAAGGAAGGAAAGATGCGTATTACCCAATAATAATCTCAGTTATTTCAGTGATACCAATATTTTTTCTGGCAAAAAATTATAACTTAAATATTAAAGCTACGGACACTAGAGATCTTACAGCAATATTAATTACAGGTTTTTTTACATTCACATTTTTAATAGGTATCGTATGGAGTTTCTGGAGATCCTATAAAATTGAAAATGTCTTGAAAGAAGTCGTTACAGAAACTTGCGTTACTACTTCGATGGTATTCATAATTCTTTTAGGAGCAGCAATGCTTACCTCTGGTTTTAGAGCTTTTGGAGGTGAGGAATTAGTGAGAGATTTTTTGCAAGATTTACCTGGAGGTTTCTGGACACAGTTTATTGTAGTAATGGCTGTAATTTTTCTATTAGGTTTTTTTCTTGATTTCATTGAAATTGCAGTAGTAGTTGTCCCAATTATTGCTCCAATATTATTAGCTGAACCGGGTGCAAATGTAAGCGCTATTTGGCTAGGGGTTATGATTGGAGTTAATTTACAAACATCTTTCTTAACCCCACCATTTGGGTTTGCATTATTTTACTTAAAAGGAGTTGCATCAAAACTTGTTACTACTTTGAACATTTGGAAAGGAGTTGTTCCTTTCATAATTCTTCAACTTATTGGTCTTGGTATTGTTGGTTTTTATCCATCACTAGTTAACTATTTGCCAGCAAGAACGTATTTGACTTCCAATGTAGCTCCTCCACCCATGAATCCAAAATTACAGTACTGCTTACAGGAGTATAAATTTGCTATTTACAACAATAGTGAAAATGAAATTAAAAATGCCATAAATGATTTCCAGAAACTAATACCTACAAATTTACCAGTTGATAAATTAGATATATTTGAAGAACATTTTGATAACGCACTTGGAACTTTTGCAATCGTTCAAAAACTTCAAAAAACTGAGAAAGAATATGAATTATTTGCAGAGGATTATCGAGATTTACATTTTTCAGTAAGGAAAAAACAAAAGAAAATAAGAAAAATTGAGGATAAAATTAAAAAATTAAAATCAGAAATAAGAAATTTAGATAAAGATGATGTATCTAATAAAAATAAATTAGAGCTTAAAATAGAAAATTACAAATTAGAAATTACTGAACTTACAGATGAAATACCACAAACTTGGAAATCTCAAAATAAAGAATTTGAAATACTTAAAAAAGCAAAAAATACTAGAACAAAACGTTATAGAAAAAATGTTGACGAGGCCTATGATAATTTAGATCAAATAGCATTGTTTATAAAAGACCACGAAAAGTTAAAAAATCTTTCATCTGAAATTAAAGACTTAAAATATTCTTTAAATAATAAAGATTATGAAAATTCAATTTCAATAATAGATAATCTTTTTGAAAAATTAAGTGAAATTTCAGGTGCAGATGAATTTGCCAATAAATTAGACGATTTAATAACTGTTATAGACAATGATGAAATCGATGAACAAAAGTTATCTCTTGCTAGCTCAGAAACTTTTAATTTATATGACCAAGAGGTTTCGTGGAGAGAAGATGCTAACAAAAATTTATTACCTCAGTTAATGCAATATAATGAAGTTATAAAAAATAATATTGGATTAAGACTTCAGTCACGATTGACTAAAGAACAAGCTAAATTTGTTGCGAGATGCAACTCAGTGCATAGAGATATATCATTAAACTTTTAATTACTTAGTAATCTGATCGATTATTTTTGATCTTTTATATAAACCAAGCTTTTCTGCTTTAGATTTTAATTTTTCGTATTCTGATTTCAAACTTTCTGTTTTTATATTAACTTTATTTCCAATCTCAATAAGAGAACCAACAATTGGGTCAATTTCTAAAGAACGTTTAGCATATAAGTCTTGGGTTGTTGATGGTTTATGATCCTTAATAGAAATTGCTGCATTAATTCTGTGATCAATAGAAACATTAAATCTTACGCCAATTTTTTCACCGACATTTTGGCATTCTTCCATCATTTTTCTTACAATTTTTAATAACTCTGGGTCATTTCCAATTTCATCCAAAGTTTTATCATAGAGTGCGCTGATGATATTAAATGAACAATTTCCCCAAAGTTTTATCCATATTTCATCCCTTAAATTAGTTTTCTGTGGAGCTTTTAATCCACCTGCAATTAATAAATCAGCTATTACTTTAAGTCTTTCTGATTTTGAGCCATCTGGTTCACCTAAGGTAAATCTTTCACCACCATTATGTTTGATTATTCCTGGCTGGGTTATTTCAGCAGCTGGATAAACAACACAACCAATAGCTTTTGAAGGATTTAAATTCCTCCATATTTTACCTTCGGGATCTACGCTGTCTATGTGTTGGTTATCTAAGTTAGTTCCAGTGTTTGCTTTATAAAAATACCACCAAGGGAGTCCATTCACAGCTGATACAATTGAAGTTTTTTCTCCAATAATATGTTTAAGGGAATCTACTATATTTGAAATAACGTGAGCTTTTACTGAAATAAATATATAGTCTTGAACATCTAATGTTTTTGGATCATCAGTTACTTTTAATTTAAAATTTTCAGAACTACCTTCCTTAATTAATGTCAATCCATTCTCTTCAATCGCTTTTTTATGTGGACCTCTTGCTATCAGAGATAAATCTACATTTGTTTTACTTAAACAAGCTGCTAAATATCCTCCAATAGATCCTGCACCAAATATACAAACTTTTGTCATTAATTATTTAAACCAAATTTTTTTGCTAAAACATTTCTCTGTAATTTTCCAGTTGCACCTTTTGGAATTTCATCCACAAAAAAAATTTTTTTTGGAATTTTGAATTTTGCTAATTTTTCTTGAGCATATTTTAATACATCGTTTTCAGAACATATCTCACCAGTTTTAATTATTATTGCACTAGCTATATTTTCACCAAGCATTTTGTCTTCATACCCAAAACATACAGCTTGGTCTATTAATGGATGATCCATTAAAACATTATCCACTTCTAATGGAGAAATTTTTTCTCCGCCTTTGTTAATTATTTCTTTTAATCTTCCTGAAATTTTTAAATATCCATCTTTATCAAAATACCCTTGATCACCAGTTCTAAACCAACCATTTGTAAAACTTGTTTTATTTGCCTCTTCATTATTCTCATAGCCAAGAGTTACGTTTTCACCTTTTATACATACCTCGCCCTCTTCACCTTGTTTCATTATGTCCCCATTTTCGTTCATTATGCATACCTCTGGACCCGCTGGAAGGCCAACAAATCCTGCCTTTTGTTGCTTTGGTGGCAACGGATTAGATGTCATTTGATGTGTTGCTTCAGTCATTCCATATGCTTCAATAACAGGACAATTAAAAGCTTCGTTTAATTCTTTGAAAACAACAGGAGGTAGTGAAGCCGAAGAGGATCTTATTAATCTTAAATTTAACTTTTTTGCTACTTCTCTATTTTTATTTGCTCTTAATAAAATTGCTTGATGCATTGTAGGTACACCTGAATACCAAGTAATTTTTTCTGAATTAGCCAAGTCAAGAAACTTTAATGCATTAAAACCATTAGATGCACATACTGATGCGCCAACTTTCATTGAGGTTGCTAAAACCGCGATAAGGCCATGAATATGAAATAAAGGCATGATATTTAAACAATGATCATTATTTGAAAGATTTAAACTTTTTGAAATATTTTCAGAAGAGGAATAAATATTATTATTTGACAGTGGAACAATTTTTGGTCTAGATGTAGTTCCTGAAGTATGAAGGACTAAAGCTTCGTCATTCTCATTTGGTGATAAATAATCACTTTTACTATCAAATAAGTCAAACAAACCTTCAGGTTGATCCTTATGAGTTTTTAATTCACAAATCTCTATATTTAATTTTTTTGCGACTTCTACTGATGGATTATTTGAATTTTTCTCAACAATAATTATTTTAGGATTTAAATCTTTTAGATAAAACTCATATTCTTCTGATTTATATGATGGATTAAGAGGAGCAGCAGACATATAGCTTGAAATTCCCAAGAAACTAGTGGCCATGGCTGGTCCATTTGGCAAAACTATTGCCGCTCTATCTTTATTGCTTAATCCAGTACTCGATAATTGTTTTGAAATATCCTCAATAAATGTTTTTAAATCTTTGAAACTAATTTTTGAACTACTCTCTGACGAAATCGCAACTTTGTCATTATCCGTATTTTCAAAAATTTTCTTAACAATTCTTTTTGATGACATTTAATATCCTTTTGCGTAACCATCTTTTCTAGGATCTGATCCACCTAAGAGATCACCTTCACTTCTATTTATTTTTATTGCTTGGCCACCACCATGTGTACCATCAAAATATTCTACATTATGACCTAATTCTTTGAGGCCATGGAAAATTTCTTTATCAATAGTTTTTTCTAGTTTGTAAATATTATTAAAATGAAAAGCTCTTGGAAAACTCAAAGCTTCTTGTGGTCCCATCCCAAAATCAATCATATTATTTAAAACATGAACTTGACCCACTGGTTGATACTGTCCACCCATAACGCCATAACTTAAAGTTGCTTTGTTGTCTTTATCAATAACCATGCCAGGAATAATAGTATGTAACGGTCTTTTTAAGCCCGCAATACAGTTTGGATGTTCATGTTCTACTCTGAAATTTGTACCTCTATTATGTAAAAGTATTCCACTTTTATTTGTCGTAATACCTGATCCGAATACATAACAAACAGAATTGATTATTGATACACTATTCAAATCTTTATCTACTACTGTTAGATATATTGTTTCTGGATGAGCTGGAATATTTAAGTCACCAACATCACTACATGAATTTAAACTAATTTTATTAAAAATTTCTTTAATATTTTTATCACTTAAAATTTCTTCTAAATTAAAGTTAACAAAATTTGGATCGCCTAAAATAGTTTCTTTAACTTTATAAGCTTGTTTTGTAACTTCTGCCTCAAGATGGAATCTTTCTGTACTATTTAATTTATAATTTTGAATATTTAGTTTTTCTAATAATTTCATCATAATCAATACTGTAACACCAGGACCATTGGGAGGGCATTGATGAATAAAATCACCCTTATAACTAGATTTGATTGTATCCGATCTTATTGTACTCTGTTTCGAAAAATCCTCAAAAGTATGTAAACCACCTAATTCATTTAAAGTTTCAATTATATCTTTTGCGGTATCACCTTCATAAAATTCTTTACTTCCCTTTTTACTAATTGCTTCAAGTGTTTCCCCTAATGCAACATTTTTCATTAATTCATTTTCTTGATAAGTACGACCATCTTTCAAAAAAATTTTTTTTGAATTTTCATTACCGTTGATTTTATTCAAGCTATTTTTCCATGCACTTGATACGACTTTAGTAACTTTGTGACCATTCTTTGCGATATCAATCGCACCTAAAAATAATTGCTCAAAATCTAGCTTACCAAACTCTTTGTGAATTTTTTCCCAAGCATCCACTGCACCTGGAACCGTAACTGAATGTGGACTGGTTAGTCCAATTTTATCAATATTCTTATCTTTAAAAAAATTATAATTTAATTTTTCTGGTGCTAGGCCTGATCCATTAAAAGATACTGGATCTTTTTTATCCATTTTGACTATTGCAAAGCAGTCGCCACCAATACTCGTTGCATTAGGTTCTACTACAGATAAAACAATCGAGGCAGCAATCGAAGCATCTACCGCATTTCCTCCCATTTTAAGAATTTTTAATGCTTCTTCTGTAGCTAAAGGATGTGAAGTTGCAGCCATTGCATTTGAAGAACGTGCATCTTTGTCTTTTGTTGATTGATTATTCATAGTAAAGATTAATTCTCAAAAATTTATAAATGATTACTAAAGTAAATAAAAGCATTATCATATTTTGTGTTTTCGCCTTTGGATTTTTACTATCTAATCTGGTTAGATCTATAACTGCAACTTTAACTCCCGTTCTAACCTCTGAGTTTGATTTAACTGCAGGAAATCTGGGATTATTGGCAGGGGGCTACTTTATTGGTTTTTCGATAATGCAAATTCCTGTCGGGCTTTTATTAGATAAAATTGGTCCAAAAAAGGTAATTGGTTGTTTTTTAATGATAGCATTGATTGGAACAATATCATTTGCACTCGCAAAAAGTTTTACTGGATTATTTATATCTAGAGTATTTATTGGTGTAGGGGTAAGTGCTTGCATGATGGGTCCCCTCACTGGATATAGAGTATGGTTTGCAGAAAAATACCAACAGAGAGCTAATTCTTGGATGTTGATGGTAGCAAATATTGGATTTGTATCGTCAACTTTACCTGTTCAAATACTACTTCCATATATAGGATGGAGATGGATCTTTATTTTAATAGCTATACTTATTTTATTTAGCATAATTTTAATTTTTTTGTTTATTCCTAGTTGGGAGCAAAAAGAAAACACCTCAATAAAATCTGAGAAAGAGTCATTAAGTCAAATTTGGAAAAATAAATTTTTTATAAGCATGATTCCTTTGGCATTTATTAATTATGGAGGTATTCAAGCAATTCAAACTTTATGGGCTGGTCCTTGGATGTTAAATATTACAGGTTACACGCCCCTTCAAAGTGCTACCGGTTTATTTTGGATAAATATTACTATGTTAATTTCATATTTTATTTGGGGATATATTTTACCAAAAATTTCAGATTATGGCATAAGTAGTATTAAATTAATTAAGCTAGGTTTACCAATAAGTTACTTTTCATTATTTTTGATAATTTATTTCGGTAATAATGCAGGAGCATTCTTATTTACAATATATATCATGACATCAATTGTTATTTCTTTAACACAGCCAGCAATTGCGCTAAATTTTTCAAAAAATCTAGCTGGCAAATCTCTTACTTCATTCAATGTATTTCTTTTTTCTGGAACTTTTTTTGTTCAGTGGGGTATAGGGTTAGTTATTGATTTATGTAATAATAAAGGATTTGATATTTTAAGTAGTTATAGAATTTCATTTTCGATCTTTTTATTTCTATGTGTACTAAGTTATATTTTCTTTATCTATTTAAATAAAAATGAAAATTAATAAAAAAATGACATTAACTAATATATTTTTGTTTATATTTGCAATATATACTTTGATTTGTATTTTTCTTTTCTTTTATCAAAGAAATTTAATGTACCATCCAGAAGAGAATAATTATTTTGGAGATAATTTAGAAGTTACCATTGAAAAAGTTAGTATCGAAACAACAGATGATATTAATCTTTTAGGTTGGTTTCACAAAAAAGATTTAAAAAACCATAAAACAATTGTTTATTTTCATGGTAATGCGGGAAAACTTGAAAATAGGATACATAAATTAAATCATTTTAGAGATATGGATGTTAATTTTTTAATTATCGCTTGGAGAGGTTTTAGCGGAAATGAAGGAAAGCCCACTGAAGAAGGTCTTTATATAGATGGTATGAGTGCAATTAATTGGCTGAAAAAAAAAGGCCTTAAAGAAGAAGATATAATTCTTTATGGAGAGTCATTGGGAACTGGAATCGCAACTCAAATTGCTCAGAATAAAAATTTTGCTGGAATAATCTTAGAAACACCTTTTACATCAATGGTAGAGGCTGCAAAAAATTTTTATCCTTATATCCCTGTAGGTTTAATTTTAAAAGATAAGTATGAAAATAATGAAAAAATTAAAAACATTAATATTCCAATATTAGTAATGCATGGGGAGGCTGATCAAATAGTTCCATTTTGGATGGGTAAAAAAATTTTTAATTTAGCAAATGAACCTAAATATTCATATTTTACCAAATATGACGATCATATGATGGAATATGATGATAAACTTGTATTAGCTCTTAAGTCATTTGTTGATAGTTTAAATTAAGCCACAATCTAAACAAAGATAATTCGAATTTTTTTCTTAAATTTTTTTATGAAAAATTTTTTCATATTTTTTTTTATACTGTTTTCTTTTTATAATTTATTAAATGCCAAAGAAAATTTAGCATCTGTAGATAGCCTTTTTCATATCGATCAAATGAATTCACATGATGAAAATTTTGCATTATATTTTAAAACACGTGAAAAAGCTGTTTTAGCTCGAGGAGAAAATTCAAATTATATTAATGATTTTCCAAAGGATCTTTATATTTATAATTACAAAACAAAAGAGTCTTTACCATTAATTTCCTATGAATGGTTTCCTAAAACGGCCAAGCATTTTTTGGGGGAGTATGATTTTCCTGTTTTCCCAGACGACTTTGCATATTATCTCTTAAAAGATAATAAAACTTTAGTCATGATTAGTGCTGTCAAAAGTTTAAAGGCTAATTTCAAATTTGATATTATTGAAAGAAAATTAGAGCTTTATCCTGTAAATGGCAAATTTGATTTTATTATTTCTTCAATAGCTAAGAATTGTGGACATTATGAATTTAAAGAAAATTATAAATGTAGTTTTTATAAACCTTTAATTTCTAGTAACTTAATTAACTAATTTGAGTGAAGGCCTCTGCAAATTTTTCAGCTTCAAAAATTTGTAAATCGTCTTCTTTTTCACCTAATCCAAGAGCAATAATTGGTAGCTTATATTTTTTAGCAACAGCTAAAAGAATACCTCCTTTTGCTGTGCCATCTAATTTTGTCATAATAAGACCAGTTATTGGAATAATTTTATTAAATTCTTCAACTTGATTAATTACATTTTGACCCGAAGTTGCATCCAAAACTAAAATAACATCATGTGGAGCATCAGGATCAATTTTTTTAGTAACGTTTGCAATTTTTTTATATTCCTCCATCAAATTTTTTTTGTTTTGTAATCTTCCAGCTGTATCAATTAAAACCTGATTAAAATTATTTTTTAATGCTTCTTCAATGGCCTTGTAAGCGACTGATGCAGGATCAGAGCCTTGAGATGATTTTGTAATTTGAACATCAACTTTGTTTGCCCAATTTTCAAGTTGTTCTATAGCTGCCGCTCTAAAAGTATCTGATGCAGCAAGCATTACTTTGTTTCCATTACCCTTTAATATTTTACTTATTTTTCCAATAGTAGTTGTTTTTCCAACCCCGTTGACACCTGAAATTAATGTTGCATTTAATTTTTCTTTTTTTTTGAAGAATTCAATATTTTCCAATGGCTTCATTATTGAAATAATATAATTTTTTAAAATATTATTTATTTCTTCGGTTAAATTTTTATTAGGATCAATTTTTGTTTGAGAAATTATTTCTCTTATTTCTGAAGCCGAAACAATACCAACATCTGATTGAATTAAGTAATCTTCAATTTTGTCTAATGTTTTGTCATCTATCTCTTTTTTTACAACTATATCTCTTAAACCCGTTGTAAAAGCTGAGGCACTCTTTTTAAAACCTGATTTAAATTTTTCAAAAATTCCCATTAAATTTTAAAATTTATCTCTTCAATATCTGAAACTGGTCCTTTCATATGAACGCTATTATTTTCATCAATTGAAATATTCAATCTACCTGTAGAAAATTCAATATCAACTTTATCATTTACCAGTCCATTTTGTTTTGCAGCAAAAGCTGTTGCACAAGCTGCTGTTCCACAAGCTTTGGTAAGTCCAGCTCCTCTTTCCCACACTCTAACTTTTACCAATGCTTTATTAACAACAGTTGCTAAAGTAACATTACATTTTTCTGGGAATAGAGAGTGGTTTTCAATTTCTGGTCCAATTTTTTCAATTTCAAAATTTTCATTATTATCAACAAAAAAAATTATATGCGGGTTTCCAACATTTACAGCAGTCCCACCAGAAAATTCGTTATTATTTTTGTCAAAAATTTTAATTCCTAAATTATTAGTGTTTAATTCTTTAGATAAAGGAATCTCATCCCATTTTGTTTTTGCAATACCTATTTCTGTAGAAACTATTTTTTTTCCAACAATATTTGATTTTAATTTGCCAGATAAGGTTGTTAGGACAATTTCTTTTTTGTTATTTTCTTTGCCTAACAAATCAGCAATACATCGTGTACCATTTCCACACGCACCAGACATTCCTCCATCTGAATTATAAAATTCTAGCGAAGCGTCTGATTCATCATTTTTTTTAATTAATATTAATTGGTCACAACCAATAAATTTTCTGTCACAAATTTTAACTATTTGCTCTTTCGTCAAATTTGTAATTGTTTGTCTATTATCTATGATGACAAAATCATTACCTAAACCGTCCATTTTAAATGCTTTAATATCCATATATTTATGTTTAACTTATTTATTGACTTTTTGAACCTCTATTATAGGTTGATGCCGTTTCCGCAAAAACATTAGCTTTGCGGTGTCTTTGGGAACAAAGAGATCGACACTAGTCAGCGAGGGTTCGCCCACTAGTGCGTTATTGCTATGCGTAATAAATATGTTTGAAAATTTAACAAATAAATTTGAAGAAATTTTTTCTTCTCTGAAAAAAGCACCTTCACTTGATGAAGCTCAAGTAGACGAAGGTTTAAGAGGCATTAGGCAAGCCTTGCTTGAAGCCGACGTCTCTTTAGATGTTGCAAAAGATTTTATTGAAAAAGTTAAGCCAAAAGCGCTAGGCCAAGAGATTATAAGGTCTACCTCCCCTGGGGATATGGTCGTTAAAATTGTTTATGATGAGCTTGTAGACTTACTAGGTGCAACAAATAATGATGTAAACCTAAACGCAGTACCACCTGTGCCAATGATGTTAGTTGGATTACAAGGTTCTGGTAAAACAACAACAACAGCAAAATTAGCAAAATTTTTAGAAAATGATAAAAAGAAAAAAGTAATGATGGTCAGTTTAGATATTTACAGACCAGCTGCACAAGAACAACTTAGATTTTTAGGAGAACAGAATAATATTTTAACTTTACCTATCATAGAAGGTCAGCAACCTGCCGATATTTGTAGAAGGGCAATAAGTGCTGCTAATTTAAATGGAGCTGAAATAATTTTATTTGATACTGCTGGTAGAACTCAAATCGACTTGCAAATGATGAGTGAGATTAAGCAAATTGAAGCTGTTATTAATCCAACGGAAACTTTCTTAGTTGCAGACTCTCTAACAGGTCAAGTTGCTGCCTCAGTGGCAAAAGAATTTAAAAATACAGTTAATTTATCTGGAATTATTTTAACTAGGGCTGATGGTGATGCAAGAGGTGGAGCTGCAGTGAGTATGAAATATGTGTCTAACGTTCCAATCAAATTTTTAGGTATAGGAGAAAAGATAGATAATCTTGAAGTATTCCATCCAGATAGAATTGCAAACAGAATACTTGGTATGGGCGATATTGTATCTCTTGTAGAAAAGGCGGCACAAGATTTAGGAGAAGAAAATCTCAAAAAAGCAGAAGAAAATTTAAAAAAAGGTCAATTCTCTATGGAAGATTATTTATCTCAATTAAGACAAATGAAAAAAATGGGCGGTATTGAGGGAATTATGTCTTTTATGCCAGGTGTTTCTAAAATTAAATCTCAAATGGATTCGGCGGGAATTGATGAAAGTATAATTACAAAAAATGAGGCTATTATTTTATCAATGACAAAAAAAGAGAGAGAGAACCCAAAAATAATAGATGGTTCTAGAAAAAAAAGAATTGCTAATGGCTCTGGCACAGATCCGGCCACTATCAATAAATTGCTTAAGCAATTTAAAATGATGTCTGAAATGATGAAAAAGATGTCAAAAGGAAATCTGAAAGGTATGTCTGATAAAGGTATACCGCCAGAGCTATTTAACCAATTAAAGTAAAAAAAGGAGAAAAAATGTTAAAATTAAGATTATCAAGAGGTGGAACAAAAAAACGTCCTGTTTATAAAGTTGTTGTTGCCGACAGTCGTTTTGCAAGGGATGGAAGATTCATAGAAAAGGTAGGTTTCTTCAATCCTCTATTACCAAAAGAAAAAAAAGAGAGAGTGGGCTTAGAAGCTGAAAGAATTAAATATTGGCTTGGTCAAGGAGCTCAACCAACAACTAGAGTAGCAAGAATTTTAGGTGAGAACGAATTAATGCCTATGCCTGCAAATGGAAATAATCCAAATAAAGCAGTGCCAAAAAAAGAGAGAAACAAGAAAGAAGAGGATAATAAAGAAGCTCCAAAAGCAGAAGCAGCTCCAGCAGAAGCAGCTCTTAAGGAAGAAGCCCCTAAAGAAGAAGCCCCTAAAGAAGCAGCTCCAAAAGCAGAAGCAGCTCCAAAGGAAGAAGCCCCTAAATAAGAAGCTCCAAAAGCAGAAGCAGCTCCAGGAGAGGAAAAAAAATAATTTAAAGATTATTTATGTGGCAAGCTCAAGTGTTTACACTTTATCCAGAGGTTTTTCCCGGCCCTTTATCTAAAGGACTTTATGGAAAAGCTTTATCAAATAATTTATGGAAACTAAAAGTTGTAAACATAAGAGATGCAGCTGATGACAAACATAAAACAGTAGATGATACACCTTATGGAGGTGGTTCTGGTATGTTGTTAAAAGCAGATGTTCTTGCAAAGTCTTTAGACGAAAATAAAAATGAGAATGAGAGAATCTTATACTTGTCACCAAAAGGAAAAAAATTCGATCAAAATTTAGCAAAAGAGCTAGCTAATGAAAAATCATTGTCAATAATTTGTGGTCATTTTGAAGGTGTAGATGAGAGAATACTTTCAACAAGAAAGATTGAGGAGATTAGTATTGGAGATTATGTTCTGTCAGGTGGAGAGTCGGCAGCATATGTAGTAATAGATAGCATTTTAAGATTATTGCCAGGTGTATTAGGAAATGAAAACTCTAAATTAGATGAAACCTTTGAAAATGGTCTTCTAGAGTACCCTCAATATACAAAACCTCAAGTTTGGGAGGAAAAAGCCGTACCAGACGTACTATTATCAGGGGATCATAATAAAATTAAACACTGGCGTTTATCTCAATCTGAGGCTATAACACGCGACCGAAGACCAGATTTATGGGAAAAATATAAGAAAAATTAACTTGATAAACATTAACATGAAAACAATTGAGGAAATAAATCAGTACAACGTTAAGAAAATACTTTCAGAGAAAAAAATTCCTGAATTTTATCCAGGAGATGTTGTTAAAGTTGGTGTGAGAATTACTGAGGGTAAAAAAGAGAGAATTCAGTATTTTGAGGGGGTTTGTATTGCAAAAAAGAGTAGGGATTTAAATTCATCTTTTACTGTAAGAAAAATCTCTTTTGGCGAAGGTGTTGAGAGAACTTTTCCTTTATTTGGAACATTAATTGACTCAATTAAAGTTATCAGATCTGGTAAAGTAAGAAGAGCCAAACTTTATTATTTAAGGGACAGAACAGGTAAATCAGCAAGGATCGCAGAAAAAATTAGAAAAAAAATTGGTATTGATATTGATGTGAAACCAGAAACAGTTACTGAGGAAAATGTAGCCCCAGTAGCAGAAGCTCCAAAAGATGAAGTAGCTACAGCTGAAGAAGCTCCTAAGGTAGACTCAGCACCACCAGTAGAGGCTACTAAAGAAGAAGCTCCTAAAGTAGAAAAGTCAGAGGGTGCTTCAGAGAAAAAATAATATTTTTTCAATGGCTACAACACTTTACGATAAAATTTGGAAAGATCACTTAGTAGATCAACAAGATGATGGTACAGCATTATTGTTTGTTGATAGACACTTGGTACATGAGGTAACCAGTCCACAAGCTTTTGAAGGTCTAAGAAATTCAAAGAGAAAAGTAAGGCATCCTAAGTTGACTTTAGCTGTTGCGGATCACAATGTTCCAACTACAGATAGAACAAAAGGAATTGCTGATACTGACTCAAAAATACAGGTAGAAACTTTAGAAGCGAATTGTAAAGAGTTTGGGGTACAACTTTTTAGTATGAATGACAAAAGGCAAGGTATTGTCCATGTAACAGGTCCAGAACAAGGTTTCACGCAACCAGGTACAGTTATTGTTTGTGGAGATAGTCATACCGCTACACATGGAGCATTTGGTGCGTTAGCTTTTGGAATAGGAACATCAGAAGTTGAGCATGTATTGGCTACACAAACATTAGTTCAGAAAAAAGCTAAAAATTTTAGAATTAATGTTAATGGAAAATTACCCTTGGGTGTAACTTCAAAAGATGTCATTCTTCAAATTATTGGTAAAATAGGAACAGCAGGTGGAACGGGATGTGTTTTGGAGTATGCTGGAGATCTAATTGAGTCTTTAAGTGTAGAACAACGTATGACTATTTGTAATATGACAATAGAAGGCGGCGCTAGAGCTGGATTGATTGCACCTGATGAAAAAATATTTCAGTATCTAAAAGACAGACCTATGTCTCCTAAGGGAGAAAATTGGCATAAAGCAATAGAATATTGGACTAGTTTAAAAACAGATTCTGACGCAAGTTTTGATAAAGAGATGAGTTTACAAGCTGATGAAATTGTACCAATGATTACTTGGGGAACCTCCCCACAAGACGTAATAACTATTGATGGAAATATTCCAAATCCAAAAAATGAAAAAGATGAAGACAAAAAAAATTCTTTAGAAAGAGCATTAGATTATATGGGATTAAAACCAGATATGGCAGCTACGGATATCAAGATTGACAAAGTTTTTATTGGTAGTTGTACAAATGGTAGAATTGAGGATTTAAGAGAAGCGGCCCAGATATTAAAAGATAAAAAAATAGCATCACATGTTCATGCGATGGTTGTTCCTGGGTCAGGATTAGTTAAGGAGCAGGCAGAGCAAGAAGGATTAGATAAAATCTTTGTTAATTCAGGGTTTGAATGGAGAGAACCTGGTTGCTCAATGTGTTTAGCTATGAATGCAGATAAATTAAAACCAGAAGAAAGATGTGCCTCTACATCTAATAGAAATTTTGAGGGTAGACAAGGTAGAGGTGGAAGAACACATTTAGTTAGCCCGGGTATGGCAGCAGCAGCAGCTATTTCTGGAAATTTAGACGATGTGAGAAAATACCAAAATTAAATGAGAAAATTTAATACACTAAAAAGTATTCCTGCATATTTACCTATTGTGAATATTGATACGGATATGATTATTCCAAAACAATTTTTAAAAACAATTAAAAGAACTGGTCTTGGAAAAAATTTATTTTTTGAAATGAGATATGATGAAAATGGAAATATAATTCATGACTTTGTTTTAAATAAAGATCCATATAATAATTCTAAAATTTTAATTGCTGGGAACAACTTTGGCTGTGGTTCTTCAAGAGAACATGCTCCATGGGCTTTGTTAGATTTTGGTATTACTTGTGTGATTAGCTCCAGTTACGCGGATATTTTTTATAACAATTGTTTTAAGAATGGAATATTACCGATAATTCTAGAGGATGAAAAAATAAAAGAATTATCTGAATATGCTAAAAGGAAAGAAGAAATTTCAATAAATTTGAGTGAAGAAAAAATATTATATGGAAATAATGAAATAAGTTTTAAAATTGATCCTTTTAAAAAAAAATGTCTATTAGAAGGTTTAGATGATATTGCTTTGTCATTGAAAAAATCTGAAAAAATAGAGCAATTTGAAAATAAATTAAAAGATCGTAAACCATGGATAATGAATGATTAAAGTAAAAAAAAGAAAAATACTTTTACTTCCAGGCGATGGTATTGGTCCAGAAGTTATAAGTGAAGTTAAAAAAATCATCACCTGGTTTAATGATAAAAAATCTTTAGATTTTGAGATAGATCAAGAACTTATAGGTGGATGTTCTTACGATAAACACGGTACTCCAATTACTGATGAAGTTTTTTATAAAGCTTTAGAAAGCGAAGTTATTATGTTAGGAGCAGTTGGTGGTCCTACTTGGGATACTTTAGAATTTTCAAAAAAACCAGAAAGAGCATTATTAAAGCTGAGAAAAGAATTAAAATTATTCGCAAACCTAAGACCTGCCATTTGTTTTGAACAATTGGTTGATGCTTCAACTTTAAAGCCAGAAATAGTTTCAGGCTTAGATATTATGATAGTACGAGAGCTTACGGGTGGTATATATTTTGGTGAGCCAAGAGGAATTAAGCCGATAGAAAATGGTGAACGAAAAGGAATAAATACTCACACATATACCACAAGCGAAATTAAAAGAGTGGCAAGAGTAGCTTTTGATTTGGCAAGGAAAAGATCTAATAAAGTTACATCAAGCGAAAAATCAAATGTGATGGAGGCTGGACAGTTGTGGAGAGAAGAGGTTCAAGAGCTTCATAATAAAGAATATAAAGATGTAGAACTAAGTCATATGTTAGCCGACAACTGCGCAATGCAACTTTTAAGAAATCCTAAACAATTTGATGTAATTGTAACTGATAATTTATTTGGAGATATGTTATCTGACCAAGCTTCTATGTTAACTGGATCATTGGGCCTTTTACCTTCTGCATCCTTAGGTGCAAAAAATAAAGATGGTGAAATGAGAGCAATGTATGAGCCTATTCATGGGTCTGCTCCAGACATTGCAGGAAAAGGTATAGCAAATCCGATAGCTTCAATTTTAAGCTTTGCAATGGCATTAAGATATTCTCTAGATCTTGATAAAGAAGCAGATACTTTAGAAAAAGCAGTACATGACGTTCTAAACGATGGTTTAAGAACTAAAGATATAATGTCAGATAGTATGAAAGAAATATCTACTTCAGCAATGGGTGATGCGATAATTTCAAAATTGCAATAAAAAAGGAATTATTCTAAGGTTCAAAAATGCCAACTTACACAGCTCCAGTAAAAGATATGATGTTTCTCTTTGAAAAATTAAGAGACAATAAAAATTATAACGAACTTGAAAAGTATAATGAAGTAACTCCAGACTTGGTAAAAGATATTTTGGAGGAAGCAGCTAAGATAAATCAGAATTTAATTTTACCACTTGCTAAAGCAGGAGATGAAAATCCAGCGGTTTTAGAAAATGGTATTGTTAGAACTCCTCCAGGATATAAAGAAGCATACCAGAAATATATTCAAGATGGCTGGACATCGTTATCTTGTGACCCTAAATATGGTGGCCAAGGGATGCCAAAAACTGTAAGTGCATTTTTTGATGAAATGTTATCTTCAGCGAGTCTATCATTTAAATTATATAGTGAATTAAGTATCGGTGCTTATAATTGTATAAACCATCATGCATCAAATGAAATAAAAGATAAATATTTACCAAAAATTGTTGAAGGTAAATGGAGTGGTACAATGTGTTTAACAGAGCCAGTTTGTGGAACAGATTTAGGTTTATTAAAAACTAAAGCGATAAAACAGTCTGACGACACGTATAAAATTAGTGGGCAAAAAATATTTATAACTTCAGGTGATCATGACTTAACTGAAAATATCATTCATTTAGTTTTAGCAAGATCTGCCGACTCTCCTTCTGGTACTAAGGGTATTAGTTTATTTCTAGTTCCAAAATATATTGTTAATGATGATGGCAGTGTTGGTCCTAGAAATGGTATTTCAACTGGATCTATTGAAAGCAAGATGGGTATTAAAGGTTCAGCTACTTGTGTATTAAATTTTGATGACGCAACTGGTTATATGATCGGTACTAAAGACAAAGGTCTTAGTGCCATGTTTACTATGATGAATTTAGAGAGAATAGTTGTTGGTATTCAAGGTTTAGGAATTTCTGAAATTGCTTACCAAAACTCACTTGCTTACGCAAAAGAGAGAAAGCAAGGAAAAACGAATAATTCTAAATCTTCAAATGGAGCAGATTTTATTATTGAACATGCAGATATTAGAAGAACTTTATTGAATATGAAATCAATAATTGAGGGTGAAAGAGCTTTATGCTTTTGGTTGTCTCAACAAACAGAGGTAAGTCTTTATCATCCAGATGAAAAGATTAAACATGATGCTTCAGATTATGTTTCGTTAATGACACCTGTTGTTAAATCACTGTTTACTGATTTAGCAATGGAAATAACAAGTGATGCGATGCAAATACACGGTGGATACGGTTATACGAAAGATCAAGGCATAGAACAATTGTATCGAGACAACCGTATTACTCCTATTTATGAGGGAACAAATTCAGTACAAGCAGCGGATTTAGTATTTAGAAAATTGTTTAATAAAAATGGGGATATTATTAATAAGTTTTTAGAAATGGTTAAGTCAGAATGTGAGTCTAAAAATGGAAAAGTAAAAACATTTTCCAACGAATTAAGTTATTATTTAGATATATTGTCTAAGTTTACAGGCTGGATAGGAGATAAAAATAAAATTGAAAAAGACGATGTAAGTGCTGCAGCAAATGATTATTTAAAAAGCTTAGGATACATCTCAATTGCTTATGCTTGGATAAAAATTTTGGATGTAAGTTTCAATGATTTTAACACAAATAAGGAGTTTTATAGTGATAAGATAAATACCGCTAAATTTTATTTTGATAAAGTTTTACCTCGAGCTGAGTATCATTATAAATCTGCAATTTCTGGGAGCTCAAATATTATGAATTTTAAATTTAATTAGTAATGAATTATTACGATACAAATTTAGACAAAAATAAAGCTAATCACGTACCCCTCACTCCACTGACATTTTTAAAAAGAGCAAAAGAAATTTATCCAAATTATGAAGCTTTAATTTATGAGGATAGAAAATATACCTGGGAAGAAGTTTATAAAAGAGTTGTAAAATTTGCTAGCGCTTTATCGAAAATAGGCGTTAAAAAAGGTGATACAGTTTCATTTTTAGCGTTTAATACACCAGAAATTTTTGAAGCGCATTACTCAGTACCAATGACTGGTGCAGTTATCAATACTATAAATATAAGATTAGATGCTAAAACAATTTCTTACATTTTAGATCATAGTGAAGCAAAGGTACTTGTAGTAGATAGACAATTGCATGGAGAAGTAAAAAAAGCGTTAAAAACTCTTAACAAGAATATTACTATAATCGATATCAATGATAAATATGCTGATCAATCTAGATTAGAAAAAATTGGAGACTTAGAATACGAGAATTTTTTAAATACAGGTGATGAAAATTTTCAGTGGGAAATGCCAGAAGATGAGTGGCAAGCAATATCATTGAGCTATACATCAGGAACTACAGGAAATCCAAAGGGAGTAGTGTATCATCACAGAGGAGCATATTTAATGTCAACAGGAAGCTCCGTAGCTTGGAATATGCCAAACAGATTAAATTTTTTGACAGTTGTTCCAATGTTTCATTGCAATGGCTGGTGTTATCCATGGACTGTTCCTATGCTTAATGGGCGAACAATTTGTTTAAGAAATATAGATATTAAAAAAATTTTTGAACTAATTGATAAATATCAAATTACTCATTTTGGTGGTGCACCAATAGTGTTAAATATGATTACTGGAGCACCTGAGAGCGATCAAAAAAAATTAAAGCAAAAAGTTTATGTATTAACTGCTGGAGCTCCTCCTCCAAGTATAATTTTTAAAAAAATGAAAGCCCTAGGTTTTGAAGTAATGCATGTATACGGTTTAACAGAAACTTATGGCCATGTTACCCAGTGTGCTTGGAATGATGAGTGGAATGATTTTGATGAAGAGAAGCAAAATGAAATTAAAGCAAGACAAGGTGTCAAATATCCAAACACTGAAGGAGTAAGTATTTTAGATCCTGAAACAATGAAGGAAGTCCCTAGAGATGGAAAGACAATTGGAGAAATAATGATTAGAGGAAATGTGGTAATGAAAGGATATTTTAAGGATAAAGATGCAACTGATAAAGCTATGAAAGATGGATGGTTTCATAGCGGTGATTTAGCTGTGATGCATCCTGATGGCTATATTAAAATACAAGATAGATCAAAAGATATAATTATTTCTGGAGGAGAAAATATTTCTTCAATTGAAATTGAGAATACTCTTTCGAAACATCCATCTGTTTCTATTGCTGCAGTTGTTGCAAAGCCTGATGAAAAATGGGGAGAAGTACCATGTGCATTTATTGAAGTAGTCAAAGATAAACCAGTCAGCGAAAAAGAATTAATTGATTTTTGTAAAGAAACATTGGCAGGATTTAAAGTCCCAAAAAAAGTTATTTTTTGTGAGTTGCCAAAAACCTCGACGGGAAAAATACAAAAATTTGAATTAAGAAAGCAAGTTTAGGTAATTTTGATTTTTCAAATAGAAAATAAAAATATTCATGTATCTGATGCTGGACAGGGAATAGATCTAGGTAAAGAGACTATTGTATTTCTTCATGGAAGTGGTCTTTCCCATATAGTTTGGTCTTTAACAGAACAATTTTTTTCTAACAAAAATTTTAATGTTTTATCTTTAGATTTACCAGGTCATGGAAATTCTGATGGTCCTTGTCTTGATACAATTGAAAAAATTGCTGATTGGTTAGAACAAGTATTTATCTCACTAAATTTAGAAAAATTGACTTTAGTTGGACATTCTCAAGGATGCTTGGAGATACTTGAGTACGCATCAAAATATAAAAATAGATTGAAAAAAATAGTGTTTATTGGTGGTTCAAATAAAATGCCAGTTCATTCTGATTTAATTGATTTAGCAAAAAATGGAGATTCTGATGCAGTTAAATTAATGATGAAGTGGGGATATGAAGGATCAAAAAAATTTATTGGAGGTAATCCTGTAGAAAAAATTATTCAGTCACCAAGAGATATTAGAGAAATATTAGCAGTCGATCTTGTTGCTTGTAACAATTATAAAAACGGAACTGATGCAGCAAAATCAATAGAATGCCCATCTTTATTTATTTTTGGTTCTTTAGATAAAATGGTAAATTTAGAGGCAGGTAAAAAATTTTCTAGTTTAGTCCAAAACTCAACAATTCATGTAATTGAAGGTTGTGGTCACATGATTATGATTGAAAAAGCATTTGAAATGAGAGACAAGGTCTTAGAATTTTTAAAATAATGAAAACTTTTTCAATAGCAAAATCAAGAAGACTCAGAGGCACTCCTTATACTTCAAGAATAGAAAAACAAGGTGTTACAGCCTACACTATATATAATCATATGCTACTCCCAGCTGCATTTGGTACATTAGAAGATTCTTACCATCATCTGAAAGAACATGTACAGGTATGGGATGTTGCTGCTGAAAGACAGGTAGAAATTTCTGGTAAAGATTCTGCAAAATTAGTTCAATTAATGACTTGTAGAGATTTGTCAAAATCAAAAGATGGAAGATGTTATTATTGTCCAATCATCGACGATAATGGAGGGCTTATTAATGATCCAGTAGTTTTGAGATTAAACGAAAATAAATGGTGGGTTTCTCTTGCTGATTCAGACGTAATATTGTTTGCTAAAGGATTAGCAATAGGAAATAAATTTGATGTTAAAATTGTTGAACCTGATGTTGATATAATGGCAGTACAAGGTCCAAAGTCGTTTAATCTAATGGAAAAAGTTTTTGGAGATAAGATTGTAAATTTGAAATTCTTTGGTTTTGATTATTTTGAATTTGGTGGTGATAAACATTTAATTGCAAGATCTGGATGGTCTAAACAAGGTGGTTATGAAATTTATGTTGAGCATAATGACTCAGGATTAAAATTATATGATCATCTTTTTGAAATAGGAAAAGAATTTAATATTAAACCAGGATGTCCTAATTTAATTGAAAGAATTGAAAGTGGGTTACTTTCATATGGAAATGATATGGATAATGGAGATAATCCATATGAGTGTGGATTTGATAAATATGTTAATATAGATAGCGATATTGATTTTTTAGGAAAAGAAAAACTAAAACAAGTTAAATCAGATGGAATTAAAAAAAAACTAATGGGAGTAAAGTTCGATACAGATAAAATTAGTCTTACAGGTTCATTAGATCTAATTGATAAAAATGATAAAATAATTGGAGAATTGAGATCAGCTTGTTATTCGCCACATTTTAAAAAAGTTATTGGTATTGCTATGATGAAAAAAGACCATTGGAATAATGATCAAGATGTAAAAGCTAAGATAAATGGCCAAAATTGTTCCGGTAAAGTTTGCGATTTACCTTTTATTTAGTATAAAAGCTTTAAAACATGAACATAGCTATAGTAGGTGCAACAGGTAATGTAGGAAGAAAAACTCTTGAAGTTTTTGATAAAAAAAACTTTAAGTTTGATAACCTGTATCTAGTTGCATCAGAAAAAAGTGCAGGAAAAAAAATCAAATTTAGAGATAAAGAGTATCAAATTGAAAATTTGGAGAACTATGATTTTTCAAAAGCAAATATAACTTTTTTTGCAGCTGGAGGAAAAATTGCAGAAAAGTATGCAGAAAATGCAGCAAAAAATACTACAGTAATTGATAATTCAAGTTTTTTTAGAATGGATCCAGAAGTTCCTCTTATTGTTCCGCAGGTAAATGGATCTGATATAAAAAAAATGAAAAAAAATATAGTTGCAAATCCAAACTGTTCAACAGCACAACTTGTTATTGTACTTAAACCGCTTCATGATTTATTTAAAATAAAAAGAGTTGTGGTTTCAACTTATCAGTCTGTTTCAGGTGGTGGTAAGGCTCCAATGGATGAATTAATTGAACAAACTAAATTATACTTAGAAGGAAAAAAAATAGAGTCAAAAAATTTTACCAAACAAATTGCATTTAATATTATTCCACACATAGATGTATTTGCTGAGGATGGTTATACAAAAGAAGAATTAAAAATGGTTAATGAAACAAAAAAAATTTTAGATAATAAAATTGAACTTACGGCAACTTGTGTAAGAATCCCAGTTCTAGTTTCACATTCTGAAGCTGTAAACATTGAGTTTGAAAAACCATATAATTTAGAAAAAGTTAGAAATGCTTTAAATAATGCAGAAGGATGTGTGGTTATTGATAAAAGGGAAAACGGTGGCTATAGCACTCCAATTGAAGCAACAGGTAGTGATGATACTTATATATCAAGAATTAGAGAAGATAAAACAAATCCTAACTCTATAAATTTATGGATAGTTTCTGATAACCTATTAAGAGGTGCTGCGCTTAATTCAGTTGAAATTGCAGAAACAATAATTAATTCAAATTAAGAAAATGGAAAATAGACCTTTATCACCACATATACAAATTTATAAATGGCATATTTCTTCATTAGTATCAATTTCACATAGAATTACAGGAATAATAAATTTTTTTGTGATTACCTTAATTTGTTTTTGGTTTACTTTTATGCTTCTAGGAGAAATCAACTATCAAATTATTAAGAATTTTTTAGAAACATTTTTGGGAAAATTTATTTTGATTAGTATAACTTGGTCATTCAGTTTTCAAATGTTAAGTGAGATACGACATTTGATTATGGATTATGGTTATGGCTTTGAGTTACAAACAACAAAAGTTACTGGGCTGCTTGTTATTTTTGGATCAATAATTTTAACTATATTAATTTATTTATTTGGAAGAGGTTTTGTATAATGTTATTGGCAACAAAAAAGTGGATTCTTTTAAGAATAAGTTCATTAATTTTATTACCTCTTATGTTTTGGTTTATAGTAAATTTAGTATACTTTTATGATAAAACTTATGTTGAAATAGTCAGATTTTTAACAGCTCAACCAACTAAAACTTTAATAGGGTTATTTTTGGTATTTTCTTATTTTTTTTCAGCTTTAAGCATAAGTGAGGTTTTTGAGGACTATATTAAAGATGAAAAAATCAAAAATGCCGCAAACAAAGGGCTTAATTTTTTTGCTATAGTAATTCCTATAATTACAATTATTGTAATATCTAACTTAGGTACATGAAAGAATATAATATTATAGATCATGAGTACGATGTTGTTGTACTCGGAGCTGGAGGCTCTGGATTAAGAGCAGCTGTAGGGCTGAGTGAAGCTGGATTAAAAACAGCTTGTATTTCAAAAGTATTTCCAACTAGAAGCCATACATCAGCTGCACAAGGTGGTATTTCAGCATCTCTTGGAAATATGGGTGAAGACGATTGGAGATGGCACATGTATGATACTGTAAAAGGTGCCGATTGGTTAGGTGATCAAGATAGTATTGAGTATTTGTGTAAAGAGGCACCAAAAGCTGTATTAGAATTAGAACAATACGGAGTTCCATTTAGCAGAACTGAAGAGGGAAAAATATATCAAAGACCGTTTGGTGGTATGACAAAAAATTATGGTAATGGTATTGTTCAACGAACCTGTGCAGCGGCAGATAGAACTGGTCATGCAATTTTGCATACACTTTATGGTCAAGCCTTAAAACACAATACAGAATTTTTTATAGAATACTTCGCATTAGATTTGCTAATGAAAAATGGTGAATGTAAAGGATTGATTGCTTGGAATTTAAATGATGGGACTATACACAGATTTAGAGCTCACACAGTAATTATTGCAACTGGTGGATATGGAAAAGTTTATTATTCAGCTACATCTGCACATACATGCACGGGCGATGGTAATGCAATGGTTTTAAGAGCAGGTCTGCCATTACAAGATATGGAATTTGTACAATTCCATCCTACTGGTATATATGGCCATGGTACTTTAATAACAGAAGGTGCACGAGGAGAAGGAGGATATCTTACAAACTCTAAAGGTGAGAGGTTTATGGAAAGGTATGCTCCAAATGCAAAAGATTTGGCATCTCGTGATGTTGTAAGTAGGTCAATGTCAATTGAAATTAATGAGGGAAGAGGAGTTGGAAAAGAACAAGATCATGTCCATTTAAATTTAAATCATCTAGATAAAGAAATTATTGAAAGCAGGTTGCCAGGTATAACAGAGGCTGCAAGATTATTTGCAAATGTAGATATCACAAAAGAACCAATTCCAGTCGTACCAACAGTTCATTATAATATGGGAGGTATTCCTACAAATTATAAAGCAGAGGTGTTAACTGTTAATGGTTCAGAAAAAACTGTGCCTGGATTAATGGCTATTGGTGAAGCAGCATGTGTTTCTGTTCACGGTGCAAATAGACTTGGATCTAATTCATTAATTGATCTAGTTGTATTTGGAAGAGCAGCAGCAAAGAGAGCTGCTGAGTTAATAAAACCAGGAACGCCACATGAAGAAATCCCCGAAGCTGAAACTCAAAAATGTTTAGATAGGTTTGATAAGTTAAGAAATGCTAATGGAAATAATTGCACTGCAGAATTAAGACTTTCAATGCAAAAAACTATGCAATCAAAGTGTGCTGTATTTAGAACAGAAAAAAATTTGAAAGAAGGTGTTGAGGAGATTAGAAAAACTTATGATGGCATGGACTCTATATCTGTTAAAGATAGATCTTTGGTATTTAATACAGATTTAGTCGAAACCTTGGAATTTGATAATTTAATAAGACAAGCAGTAACAACAGTAGATTCTGCTTACCATAGAAAAGAAAGCAGAGGAGCACATGCAAGAGATGACTATCCTAAAAGAGATGATGCTAAATATATGCAACATACATTAGCATGGTGTGATGGAAAAAATACAAAAATTAGTTACAGAGATGTACACAAGTCAACATTAACAAATGAAGTTCAATATTTTCCACCTCAAGAGAGAGTATATTAATGGTTCAAATTAGTTTGCCTAAGAATTCAGAAGTAAAAAAAGGCAAATACTTTCAAGATAAAACTGGTTCTAAAAATCTACGAAAAGTTAACGTATATAGATGGGATCCATCAACAGAAGAAAATCCAAGAATAGATACTTATGAAGTTGATATGGATAATTGTCCATCTAAAGTGTTAGATATTTTAAATAAAATTAAAAACGAAATTGATCCGACTTTAGCTTATAGACGATCTTGCGCTCATGGGGTTTGTGGCTCTTGTGCCATGAATATGGGAGGAAAAAATGGGCTCGCTTGTACAACATCTCATGCAGAAATTGATGGTGATATTGACATTTATCCTTTACCGCATTTAAAAGTCAAAAAAGATTTAATAGGAGATTTAGATGGCCTATATAAACAATATCAATCAATTGAACCTTGGTTAAAAAACAATTCAACGAGACAAACAAATGAAATTTATCAATCTAAAGATGATAGAGCAAAATTAGATGGTGCATACGAATGTATTATGTGTGCATGTTGTTCTACTTCATGCCCAAGTTATTGGTGGAATGGTGATAAATATTTAGGTCCAGCAGTTCTATTACAAGCTTATAGATGGATAATCGACAGTAGAGACGAAGATAGAAAACAGAGATTAAAAAAAGTTGCAGATGAATTAAAACTTTACAGGTGTCATACGATTTTAAATTGTACAAGCGCATGTCCTAAAGGCTTAAATCCTGCAAAAGCTATTGCAGAAATAAAAAAAATGCTAGCTACAGCTAATGTTTAAATAGACTAAATAAGAATTTTGCTTTAAAAACCATCCATGAAATTAATTGAACACTTTGTAAATGGAAAAATAATTCCAGGTTCATCAAATAGGAATGGAAAAGTATTTAATCCAGCAACTGGAGAGCAAAGTTCCGAAGTACGACTTGCAAGCAAGAGTGATTTGGACAGTACTGTTGACATAGCAAAAAAAGCTTTTGAAACTTGGTCTTTAAAGCCTTCACTTCAAAGAGCAAGAATAATTTTTAAGTTCAAAGAGTTAGTTGAAAAAAATTCTGAAGAGCTCACAAAACTAATTGTATCAGAACATGGAAAAGTTTATGAGGATGCAAAAGGCTCCTTAACAAGAGGACTAGAGGTAGTAGAATTTGCTTGTGGAATTCCACATTTATTAAAAGGTGAGTACTCTGAAAATGTAGGTACAGATGTTGATAGTTACTCTATGAGACAGCCACTAGGTGTGGTTGCAGGAATTACTCCATTTAATTTTCCTGCAATGGTACCAATGTGGATGTTTCCTATAGCTATAGCATGTGGAAATACTTTTATTCTTAAACCTTCTGAAAAAGACCCATCTTGCCCTTTGAGATTAGCTGAATTACTCTCTGAAGCAGGTCTTCCAGACGGAGTGTTTAACGTTATAAATGGCGATAAAGAGGCTGTTGATGCAATCTTAGAAAATAAAGATATTAAAGCTGTTAGTTTTGTGGGTTCCACTCCTATTGCAAAATATATTTATGAAAATTCAGCCAAAAATGAAAAAAGAGTTCAAGCTTTAGGTGGAGCTAAAAATCATTTAGTTGTAATGCCAGATTGCGATTTAGATGGTGCAGTTAATGGTTTAATGGGTGCAGCATATGGTTCAGCTGGTGAGAGATGTATGGCTCAATCAGTTGCTGTTGCAGTTGGAGATATTGGAGATGAACTTGTATCAAGATTATCAAAAAAAGCTGAGGCTTTAAAAGTAGGTCCTGGAATGGACAAAACATCAGAAATGGGGCCTTTGGTTACTAAAGAACATTTAGAAAAAGTTACTAGTTATGTTGATTTAGGTGTAAAGGAAGGTGCAAAATTAGTAGTTGATGGAAGAGGTTTAAAACTTCAGGGTTATGAAAATGGTTTTTATATAGGTGGATGTTTATTTGATCATGTAAATAAAGATATGAGAATTTATAAAGAAGAAATATTTGGTCCAGTATTATCAGTTGTAAGGGTAAAAACTTTTGAAGAGGCAGCAAAATTAATTAATGATCATGAGTATGGAAATGGAGTTAGTATTTATACAAGAGATGGTGATGCTGGTAGAACTTTTGCAAGCAAAATTCAAGTAGGTATGGTTGGAATTAATGTACCTATACCAGTACCTATGGCATTTCATAGCTTTGGCGGTTGGAAAAGATCTATATTTGGAGATAGTGGAATGCATGGTATGGAAGGAATAAAATTTTATACTAAACTAAAAACTGTAACATCTAGATGGCCCTCAGGTGTCCGATCAAATGCAGAATTTGTAATGCCAACAATGAAATAAAGGACATCAATGACAAAAATATCTTTAATTGGTGCAGGCCAAATAGGTGGAACTCTTGCACATTTAATAGGAACAAAAGAACTAGTTAATGAAGTAGTTTTATTTGATGTAGCCAGTGGTATTGCAAAAGGTAAAGCATTAGATATTGCACAATCTTCATCTGTAGATGGCTTTAATGTTAAATTTTCAGGAACTGATAACTATGAGGACATAAAAGATTCAGATGTAATTATAATTACAGCAGGTGTTCCAAGAAAACCTGGAATGAGCCGAGATGATCTTCTTGGAATAAATTTAAAAATTATTAAACAAGTTGCTGAGGGGATAAAGAAAAATGCTCCTAACGCTTTTGTGATTTGTATCACCAATCCTTTAGATGTTATGGTTATGGCATTTCAAAAATTTTCAGGTTTGCCATCAAATAAAGTTGTTGGTATGGCTGGTATTTTAGATAGTTCGAGATTTAAATTATTTTTATCATTAGAATTAAATGTGCCAGTAAGAGAAATTGAGGCAATGGTTATGGGTGGTCATGGTGATACTATGGTTCCTATGCCAAGATTTACAAAAATTTCAGGTAAACCATTGTTAAATCTTGTAAAGGATGGAAAGATTTCTTCAGAAAGAATTGAAGAAATTAATCAAAGAACAAGAGATGGTGGCGCTGAGATAGTCAAATATTTAGAAAAAGGATCAGCTTTTTATGCACCAGCAGCCTCAGGTGTTCAAATGGCAGAAGCATATTTGAACGATCAGAAAAAATTATTACCCTGCGCTGTACAATTAAATGGAGAATACGGTGTTAAAAATGTTTATGCAGGTGTTCCTGTTGTCATTGGAAAAGATGGTGTAGAAAAAATTGAAGAGATTGATTTAGATGTAAAAGAAAAAAAAGAATTTATGCATTCAATAGATGCTGTAAAAGCTTTATGGGAAGCTGCATCTAAAATAGATCCTGATTTATTAAAATAATAATGAATATCCACGAGCATCAGGCTAAACAAATATTAAAAAAGTATGGTGCTATAGTTCCAGATGGAGTATTTGCGCTTAATGTTGATGAACTTATTGAAAAAGCAAAAGCACTAAAAACTGAGAAATATGTTCTAAAAGCACAAATTCATGCCGGTGGTAGAGGAAAAGCTGGTGGTGTAAAAATTTTAAACTCTATTGATGAATTGAGGACAGCTGCTAATGAGCTGCTTGGAAAAACATTAGTTACTCATCAAACGGGACCTGAGGGTAGAGAGGTAAAAAGATTATACGTAGAAGAGTCTTCAAATATAGATCGAGAGTTTTACTTATCGTGTCTAGTTGACAGGGCAAGTTCTAAAATTGCTTTTATATCTAGTGATCAAGGTGGAGTGGACATTGAAGAGGTAGCAAGTAATTCACCTGAAAAAATTATAAAAACAAAAGTTGATATGAGTGATGAAATTTCAGATGCAGATTGTGAAAAGATAATTAAAATTTTTAATTTAAATGAAAAAATAAAAAAACAATCAATATCGTTAATAAAATCATTATATAAAATGTTTATAAGTACAGATGCAAGTATGGTTGAAGTAAATCCATTAATTTTAACAAAGGATGAAAAAATTGTTTGTTTAGATGCTAAAGTGAATTTCGACTCAAATGCTTTATTCAGACATCCTGATATTGTTGAATTAAGAGATTTAAACGAAGAAGATGATATCGAGATTGAAGCTAGCAAACATGATCTTGCATATATCAAACTAGATGGAAGTATTGGATGTATGGTGAATGGAGCAGGATTAGCAATGGCAACGATGGATATAATTAAATTGTATGGCAAAGAGCCAGCAAATTTTTTAGATGTAGGTGGTGGAGCGTCTAAGGAAAAAGTATCTGCAGCATTAAAGATAATTCTCTCCGATAAAAATGTTAAAGGTATTTTAATAAATATTTTTGGAGGAATCATGAGATGTGATGTTCTTGCGCAAGGAGTAGTTGATGCAGCCAAAGAAATTAATATTGGTGTACCTTTGGTGGTAAGATTAGCAGGTACAAATTTTAGAGAAGGAAAAAAAATTCTTGATAATTCTGGATTAAAATTAATTTCTGCAGAAAATTTAGATGATGCAGCTAAGAAAATTGTTGAGGCAATTGAATAATATGTCAGTTTTAGTAAACAAAAATACTAAAGTAATTTGTCAAGGATTTACTGGCGCACATGGAACTTTCCATTCAGAGCAGGCTATAAAATACGGAACTAATCTTGTTGGAGGAGTTACACCCAAGAAAGGTGGACAAAAACATTTAGAGAGACCAGTTTTTAATAGCGTTTTGGAAGCTAAAAATTTAGTAGGAGCAGACGCAACTATGATTTATGTACCTGCTAAATTTGCAGCAGCAGCTATCATTGAAGCAATTGAAGCATCAATTGAGCTTATTGTTTGTATAACAGAGGGAATTCCAATTCAGGATATGCTTAAAGTAAGACAAAGATTAAATGGTTCTAATAGCAGATTAATTGGACCTAATTGTCCAGGAATAATTACCCCAGATGAATGCAAAATAGGAATTATGCCAGGAAATATACATAAAAGAGGAAGTGTTGGAATTGTATCAAGATCAGGGACATTAACATATGAGGCAGTAGCTCAAACAACTGAAAATGGGCTTGGTCAATCAACATGTATAGGAATTGGTGGAGATCCTATTAATGGAACTAATTTTATCGATTGTTTAGATTTATTTTTAAATGATGACGAAACAGAATCTATTTTAATGATAGGTGAAATTGGAGGAACAGCTGAAGAGGAAGCTGCTGACTTTATAAAAAATCACAAGATAAAAAAACCAATTGTTGGATTTATTGCAGGAATTACCGCTCCTCCAGGCAGAAGAATGGGTCATGCTGGCGCTATAATATCTGGTGGCAAAGGTGGAGCTGAAGATAAAATTGAAAAAATGGAGGAATGTGGCATTACAGTTGCTAAATCACCATCAATTATTGGAAAAACTTTGTTTAATAAACTGTCTAATTGAAAAATAATATTAGAGAGATATATTAAATAAAAAAGATGTCTTCATCAAAAAATCTCGATTTTAAAAAAACTTCGTTTCTAAATAAATCTAATAGCGCATTTATTGAACAAATGTATTTAAAGTATCTTAATAAAGATAATGATCTTCCAAAAAGTTGGGTAGATTATTTTGAAGGTATAGGAGATGAAATAAATGTTATTGCAAAAGAATTAAATGGTCCTTCTTGGAGCCCAGCAAAAAAGAAAATTGATATAGATGTTTTGCAGAATAAAATTGAACAACAAGAAAAAAAAGAAATTGATAATAAAAAAATAGATACTTCGGAAAAATTTAATTTTGAATTACTTGCAGACTCAAATAAAGATTCCATTAGTGCAGTTGCTTTAATTAGAGCTTACAGATTAAGAGGTCATTTGTTAGCTAGCCTTGACCCACTTGAAATGAGACAGTCTGAATATTTAGATGAATTACATCCAGATTTTTATGGTTTCAAAAAACAAAATTATGAAAAAAAAATTTTTCTTAATGGTGTCATAAATAGAAAATATGCAAGCATAAAAGATATACTTAAATTTATGAAAAAAACCTATTGTGGAAAAATAGGTTATGAATTTATGCATATTTCAAATCCTGAGGAGAGAATATGGTTCAGGGATAGAATAGAACAAGATGAAAATGCTCTTAACTTTACTAAAAATGGAAAAGAAGCAATTTTAAATAAACTTGTTCAAGCAGAGGGTTTTGAAAAATTCTTAGCTACAAAATATGTTGGCACAAAAAGATTTGGATTAGATGGAGGAGAAAGCTTAATACCAGCCTTAGAGCAAGTTATTAAAATTGGAGGACAAAATAAAATTAAAGAGGTTAAAATTGGAATGTCTCATAGAGGAAGATTGAATGTTCTGGCTAATGTCTTGCAAAAATCTTATAAGAGAATTTTTAATGAATTTGAGGGAGAAATTAATTCTAGCTCTGAAGAAAGTGCTGGAGATGTAAAATATCACCTCGGTGCATCCTCTGATAGAATTATGGATGGAAATTCTGTTCATGTCGGTTTAACAGATAATCCCTCGCATTTAGAGGCTGTAAACCCCGTTGTTTTAGGTCAAACAAGAGCAAAACAATTTTTTCATAGAGATAAGGAGAGGAAGAAAGTCATTCCTATACTTATACATGGGGATGCGGCCTTTGCTGGACAGGGTGTTGTTGCAGAATGTTTTGCGATGTCTGGACTTCCAGGACATAATACTGGAGGAACAATTCACATAATAATTAATAATCAAATAGGATTCACTACTAGCCCTAGATTTGCAAGATCTTCACCATATCCATCAGACATTGCTAAGATGGTTGAAGCTCCTATTATTCATGTAAATGGAGACGATCCAGAGGCGGTTGTTTATGCAACAAGAATAGCAACAGAATTTAGATTAAAATTTAATAGGGACGTAGTTGTAGACCTAATTTGTTATAGAAGACACGGTCATAATGAAGGAGATGAGCCATCTTTTACTCAGCCATTAATGTACAAAAAAATAAGATCTCATCCAAGTGTATATAAAATATACGGAAATAAGCTTGTAAGTGAAAATTCAATTACTCAGGAAGTATTAAATGAAAATGTAAAATCTTTTAAAAATTTATTGGACGAACAATATAAAAGTGCAAAGAATTATAAGCCCAAAATAGAATGGTTTGAGGGTACTTGGTCAAGATATAAGCCTCAAAAAGGTAAAGATAAGAGAGGAGTTACTGGATTTGACGAAGTAAAATTGAGGAAAATATCTAATAAGATAAATATAATATCCGAAGATAAAAACATCCATAAAACAATTTCTAAAATATTCAAATTGAGGTTGGAATCTGTAGAAAAAGGATTTGGAATTGATTGGTCTACAGCAGAGTCTCTTGCATTTGGATCTCTTCTGGAAGAGGGTTATCCTGTAAGACTTGTGGGCCAAGACTCAGGAAGAGGAACATTTAGCCAAAGACATTCAGTTTTAAGAAATCAAATTGATAACACCAGATATATACCTTTAAACAATATTTCAGATAAACAAAAACAGTTTGAGGTAGTAGATAGTTTTTTATCTGAGCTTGCAGTTTTAGGGTTTGAGTATGGATATAGTTTAGTAGAACCTAACACTCTAACAATATGGGAAGCTCAATTTGGTGACTTTGCAAATGGTGCCCAAGTAGTAATTGATCAATTTATTGCTTCTGGTGAAAGAAAATGGAATAGAGCATCAGGATTGGTTATGTTATTACCTCATGGATATGAAGGACAGGGTCCAGAGCACTCATCCGCAAGATTAGAGAGATTTTTGCAACTATGTTCAAACGATAATATGCAGGTTATGAATTGCACAACTCCAGCAAATTACTTTCATGCTCTTAGAAGACAAATGCATAGAGATTTTAGAAAACCTTTGATAATTATGTCTCCTAAATCGTTATTAAGAAACAAATATTGTGTTTCAAACTTAGAAGATTTCAATAAAAATAATACGTTTCATAGAGTATTATGGGACCATGCGATTGATCCTAAATCTAAAGGATTTATCAAACTTAAAGAAAGTTCTAAAATAAAAAAAGTAATTCTCTGCTCAGGAAAAGTTTATTTTGATCTTTTACAAGCTAGAGAAAAGTTAAAAAAAGATAATGTAGTAATGTTTAGAATTGAACAATTGTATCCATTCCCTGCAAAAGCCTTGGTAAATGAGCTGAAACCATATGCCAAAAATGCACATTTTTTCTGGTGTCAAGAAGAACCAAAAAATATGGGTGCTTGGTTTTCTGTAAGGGATTATATCCAATGGACATTAGATACTTTAAAGGCTAAAAATAATAAAATTTCTTATATAGGAAGAAGCCCAGACGCAACTCCAGCCACAGGATATGCTAAAAGGCATAATTCTCAACAACAAGAAATAATTAATGAGGTTTTTAGTAGATTATAATGAGTGAAAAAATTTTAGTTCCAGCGCTTGGTGAAAGCATAACAGAAGCTACAGTTGCTAAATGGCTAAAACAAACTGGTGATACAGTTGAAGAAGATGAGCCAATTGTAGAACTAGAGACAGATAAAGTTAATTTAGAAGTGCCATCTCCAATTTCTGGAGTGTTAAGTGAGATAAATTCACAAGATGGATCAGTTGTTGAAGTAGGAGCATTGTTAGGTTTTGTATCAGCAGATAGTGGAGCAGTAAAATCTGTACCAAAAACCCAAGAAGAAGTTAAGAAAGAGGAAATTGTTTCAATAGAGAGTAATGTAATAAAATTAGATGCCAATAAAAAAGAACCAAAAATATTTGAAGAAAAAGAAATCAAAAAATCTATAGAAAAACCCTTAGTTTTAACTGAGGAAGTTAAACCAGATGTTGCTGTAAAAAGAGGTATTAACCCAACCTTGTCTCCAGCAGTGAGAAAAATTGTTGTTGAAAATAATATTGATATTAACTCAATTCAAGGGTCAGGAAAAGATGGTAGAGTTTTAAAAGGAGATTTAATTAGTTTGATGGGAGCAAACCCAAAACCATCTGAAAGAAAAATTCAATACGGTGAAGAAGAACGAATTAAAATGACTAGGTTAAGACAGACTATTGCAAAAAGATTAAAGCAAGCTCAAGAGAATGCGGCTCTTTTAACAACTTTTAATGAGGTCGATATGAGTAGTGTGATAGAAATGAGGAAGGAGAATCAAGATGATTTCCAATCTCGTTATGGAATTAAATTGGGATTTATGTCTTTTTTTGTAAAAGCATGTGTAGTTGCTTTAAAAAATTTCCCAGTGGTAAATGCTGAAATAGATGGAGATGAGATTATTTATAAAAACTATTACAATATTAGTTTCGCTGTTGGAACAGATAAAGGTTTGGTAGTTCCAGTTTTAAGAAATGCAGATGAGTTGTCTTTTGCGGATATAGAAAAAAATATTAAAGATATTTCAGAAAAAGCGCGAGATGGAAAGCTAACGATCGAAGATCTTCAGGGAGGAACATTTACAATAAGTAATGGAGGTGTTTACGGATCTATGCTTTCAACACCAATACTTAATCTCCCTCAATCTGGAGTGTTGGGCATGCATAATATAGTGGAAAGACCTGTTGTTGTAGACAGTGATATCAAAATAAGACCAATTATGTATTTAGCATTATCATATGATCACAGAATTATTGATGGAAAAGAGTCTGTATCTTTTCTTAAAATGATTAAAGAAAACTTAGAAGACCCTAGAAGGTTGTTTTTAGATATTTAAATGTCAGAAAAATTTCAAGCTGTAGTTATTGGAGGTGGGCCGGGTGGTTATGTTTGTGCGATCAGACTTGCTCAATTAGGATTAAAAACCGCATGTATAGAGTCTAGAGGATCTTTAGGCGGGACTTGTTTAAATGTTGGCTGTATCCCATCAAAGAGCTTACTTAATCTGTCTGAAGAATTTCACAAAGTAAAAAGTTTAGCAAACAAAGGTATTGAAGTTGGTGAAGTAAAATTAAATTTAGACAAAATGATGAAAAGTAAAGATAAAGCTGTAACTGTTCTTACAAAAGGTGTTGAGTTTCTTTTGAAAAAAAACAAAGTTACTTACTTTAAAGGACATGGAAGTTTTAAATCTAAAAGTGAAATTTTAATAAAGGATGATAAAAATAAAGAAACCATCATCCAAACAGAAAAAACAGTTATTGCAACAGGATCAGTTCCAGTTTCATTACCAGGAATAGAAATAGATGAGAAAACAATTGTCTCATCAACAGGTGCTTTAAAGTTAGAAAAGGTACCAAAGAAAATGATTGTAGTAGGAGGAGGCTATATAGGATTGGAGATGGGATCTGTATGGTCAAGACTTGGAACAGAGGTGCAAGTTGTTGAATTTTTAGATCATATTACACCTGGAATGGATAAAGAAATCTCTTTGGAATTTATGAAAATTTTAAAAAAACAAGGAATGAAATTTAATATGCAAAATAAAGTTGAAACAATTAAAAAAAATGTAGTAGGTGCAGTGGTTTCAACAGTAGATAAAGATGGTAATAAAAATAATTTTGAGTGTGATGTTGTTTTGATTTCTGTTGGCAGAAAACCTAACACAGATGGTTTAAATTTAGAGTCTGTAGGAGTAGATCTTGATGAAAGAAATAGAATTAAAACTGATAAAATTTTTAAGACTAATGTTGAAAATATTTATGCAATAGGTGACGTAATTGTTGGTCCAATGCTTGCACATAAAGCAGAGGACGAAGGTATAGCGGTTGCAGAAAACATAGTAGGTCAATCTGGACATGTAAATTACGATACAATACCAGGAGTAATTTATACAACACCAGAAGTAGCATCAATCGGTAAAACTGAGGAACAATTAAAAGATTTAAATAAAAAATATAAAGTAGGGAAATTTTCGTTTATGGCCAATTCAAGAGCTAAGGCCATAGATGATGCAGAAGGTTTTGTTAAAATTTTAGCTGATGAGCAAACAGATAAAGTATTAGGTGCACATATAATTGGACCTCATGCAGGAGAATTAATTGCAGAGATTGGTGTTGCAATGGAGTTTGGTGCAAGTGCAGAAGATATTGCTCGAACTTGTCATGCTCATCCAACGTTTTCTGAAGCAGTTAAAGAAGCTGCTTTATCAGTAGATAAAAGAGCAATACACTCTTAATTTTTTTTCATATTATAAAAATATGAAATATCCGATTCTTGTACCAAATATTTTTAATCATCCATTTACTTATGAAAGTAGTTTAAATCTTAAAGTTGGTGATTATGTAGTGGTACCTTTTGGAAAATCAAAAATTACTGGTGTTGTTTGGGACGAATTTGAAAAAAATAATAATAAAAATTTTAAGACTAAAAATGTAATCAAGAAATTAGATGTTACTCCGTTAAAAAAAAATACAATAAATTTTTTAAATTGGTTTGCAGAATATAATCTTATCCCAAAGGGTATGGCATTAAAGTTAGTATTCTTAAGTAATAATGCGGTAGAGAACAAAGAAACTCAACTTTATCAAGTATTTGATAGTAAGATTAAACAAAACTTAATCAAGCTATCTAGTGATCAAAATAAATCTCTAAAAAAAATGAGTGTTTCAAATAAAAAATTTAGAGTTCATGTTTTGCAAGGCACAACTGGATCAGGAAAAACTTTAGTTTATTTTGAAGCATTAAAACCACTGATAGAGAAGGGTTTTCAAGGATTAATTTTATTACCAGAAATAGGTCTAACCAGTCAGTTTGAACAAAAATTTATAGAATATTTTGGTTTCAAACCTGCGGTTTGGCATTCAGGTATTTCAAAAAAAAAGAAAGAATTAATTTGGAGTGGTGTTTCTAACGGTAAAATAAAAATAATTATTGGTGCAAGGTCTTCATTATTTTTACCATTTAAAAAATTAGGAATGATAATTGTTGATGAGGAACATGATCAATCATTTAAACAAGATGAAGGTATAACCTATAATGCTCGTGATATGGCAATCTCTAGAGCATCTTTTGAAAACGTTCCAATCAATTTGATTACTGCTGTCCCTTCTATAGAAACTTTTGAAAATATTAAAAAAGGTAAATACGAGGTTTCTAGATTAAATGAAAGATATCAAAACGCAGCATTACCCAATTATGAAATTATTAATTTAAATAATACAAAACTTGAAAAACAGTCATGGCTATCAAATAAAATTATTGAAAAAGTTAATTTACATTTGGAAAAAAAAGATCAGGTTTTGTTTTTTTTAAATAGAAGAGGTTTTTCTCCAAATGCTTTATGTAATAAGTGTTTTACAAGTTTTACATGTCCAAATTGTAGTATCAATCTAGTTTATCATAAAAATAAAAATAACTTGTTATGCCATTACTGTGGATACAAATCTAATCTTAAAAGAAATTGTACAAAAGAAGGTAATTGTGAATTTATTTTTAGTGGTCCTGGTGTTGAGAGAATTTCAGAAGAGGTAAAAAGAAAATTTCCTGGAAAAAAAATAGAGATTTTTTCAAGTGACACAATGAATAAAAAAGATTCTAAAGAAAAAATAGATAAAATTATAAATAATGAAACACATATTTTAGTTGGAACCCAATTAATTTCAAAAGGTTTTCATTTTCCAAGCTTAAATTGCATTGTAGTTGTTGATATTGATCTTTCGTCTCAAGGACATGATTTAAGAGGTGCAGAAAAAAATTTACAGCTTTATCATCAACTTTCAGGACGTGCAGGAAGAACAGGAAAGCCAGCAACCGTATATTTTCAAACTTATGAAAATAATACTAAGATGATTTCAGAAATTACAAGTAAAAATCCAGATATTTTTTTAGAAAGAGAACTGGAGATAAGAAAAAAAAATAAATTACCTCCATTTCAAAGGTTTATTTCTTTAATCTTAACGGGAGATAATGAAATTAAATTAGAAAAAGAAGCTATTAATTTTAAAAATTTTATTGAAAACAAAATAGAAGGAAAAATATTAGGGCCAGTGAATGCTCCATTGTTTAGATTAAAGAGAAAATTTAGAATTAGATTTTTAATTAGAGGCTTAAAATCTATGAAACTACAAAGCTCTCTTGCAAAAATTATTCCAAAATATAAATTTTCTTCCGGAATAAAACTTTCAGTTGATGTTGACCCAATTAACTTCAATTAACCGCAAAAAAGAGGCCTTTTTTACGAATCCGCTACTTGAAGACATAAGGGTCATATGTTATTTAGGGCGTGATTTTTAAATAATCTTCAACATTATAGAGGAACCAAGTTGAGTAAAGACACCGGATTTTCAATGACTTCAGCTGAAAGGTATTCTCTTGCGCTTTTTGAACTTTCAGAAGAAAACAATCTTTTAAGTCAGATCGAAGACCAGTCTGCATCTATTCTTAATTTAATTGAGCAAAGTGAAGATTTTTCTAATTTGATTAAAGATCCAACTACAAGCCAAGAAGATTTACTAAAAGTAATGAATACAATTTCTGAAAATAATAAATTTGAGTCTTTATTTAAAAATTTTTTAAGTTTTTTAATTCAAAAAAGACGTTTCTTCTTTATTGAACGTATCCTTAAAAGCTTTATTGAGATTTGTTCAAGAAAAAGAGGTGAACTTAAAGCAGAATTAAAATCAGCAAAAGAATTATCTAATGAAGAAATTGCAAAAATTACAGAGGAGTTAACAAAAAATTTTAGCTCAAAAATAAAATTAAACTACAAACATGATAAAAGTTTAATAGGAGGTTTGGTAGTACAGGTAGGAAGTACTATGGTCGATACCTCAATTAAAAATAAATTACAACAAATTGAAAATAGAATGATAGAGGCATAAATGGAAATAAATCCTTCAGAAGTTACAAAAATATTAAAAGAACAGATTAAAAATTTTGGTGATAAAGCAGAAGTCACAGAAGTTGGTCAAGTTTTATCAGTCGGAGATGGTATTGCTAGGATTTATGGTTTGGATAATGTTCAAGCTGGTGAAATGGTAGAGTTTGCAGATGGTTCAAAAGGTATGGCTCTTAACTTAGAAAGTGAAAATGTTGGCGTTGTAATTTTTGGTGATGACAGAAATGTTAAAGAAGGGGATGTAGTAAAAAGAACTGGCAATATTGTTGATACTCCAGTTGGAAAAGAATTATTAGGAAGAGTAGTGGATGGTTTAGGAAATCCTATTGATGGAAAAGGACCATTAGATAAAGGAATTAAAAAAAGCAGGGTTGAAGTTAAAGCACCTGGTATTATTCCACGACAATCAGTAAGTGAACCAATGCAAACTGGTCTTAAATCAATTGATAGCCTAGTTCCGATTGGAAGAGGACAAAGGGAATTAATTATTGGTGATAGACAAACTGGTAAAACTGCAGTTGCAGTAGATGCAATTATAAATCAAAAAAAAATCAATGAATCTGGTGACGAAAAACAAAAACTGTATTGTATATACGTTGCAGTTGGACAAAAAAGATCAACAGTAAGACAAATTCAAAAAACATTAGAAGAAGCTGGAGCTATGGAGTATACAACAATCGTTGCTGCTACTGCATCTGACTCTGCACCTTTACAATTCTTAGCTCCATACACAGGTTGTACTATGGGTGAGTATTTTAGAGATAATGGAATGCATGCGTTAATAATTTATGATGATTTGTCTAAACAAGCAGTTGCTTATAGACAAATGTCATTGCTATTAAGAAGACCCCCAGGACGTGAGGCTTATCCTGGAGATGTATTTTATCTTCATAGTAGATTACTTGAAAGGGCAGCTAAATTAAGCGATGAACATGGTGGTGGATCACTTACAGCACTACCAATTATTGAAACACAAGGTGGTGACGTATCCGCGTTCATTCCAACTAACGTTATTTCAATTACAGACGGGCAAATTTTCCTTGAAACAGAACTATTTAACCAAGGTATAAGACCTGCAATTAACGTAGGTTTATCAGTGTCTAGGGTTGGTTCGTCAGCTCAAACAAAAGCAATGAAAAAAGTTTCTGGTTCAATGAAGTTAGAGCTAGCACAATACAGAGAAATGGCAGCTTTTGCTCAATTTGGATCTGATTTAGATGCATCTACTCAGCAACTATTGAATAGAGGCGCTAAACTAACTGAACTTTTAAAACAAAAACAATATTCACCCATGACTGTTGCAGAACAAGTTATTTCAGTATTTTGTGGAGTAAAAGGTTATCTGGATGATATTGATTTAAAAGACGTTGCTAAATTCGAGGGCAAGATTATTGAAAAATGTAAATCAGATAAGCCTGAAATTATCGAGTCAATTTTAAGTTCAGGAAAACTTGAGGAAGATAAAGAAAAATTACTTGTTGAGGTAATCACTCAATTAAAAGGAAATTTTAAATCTTAATAATTTATGGCAAGTTTAGACGACCTAAAAAAAAGAATAGCTAGTGTAAAGTCTACACAAAAAATTACTAAAGCTATGAAAATGGTTGCAGCAGCTAAATTAAGAAGAGCTCAAGAAAGCGCTGAGAAGGGAAGACCTTATTCTGAAAAAATGAATAATGTTATTTTAAATTTATCAAATGGTGTTTCTGATAAAGAAAATGCACCAAAGTTATTGTCAGGTACCGGTCAGGAAAAAACTCATCTTTGTGTGGTGATGACTTCTGATAGAGGTTTATGTGGCGGATTTAATTCTAATATTATTAAAAAAGCTAAAAGTTATTTTGTAAAGATTTTAGATGAAGGTAAGGAACTTAAAATTATTACAGTAGGCTCAAAGGGAAATGATCAACTAAGAAGAGTTTATGGTGACAAAATAATTGAAAATATTTCTTTTAAAGAGTCTAAAAATGCAAATTATTTCGATGCTGACAAAGTTGGTAAAATGGTAATTGAAAAATTTGAAGCAGGTGAATTTGATGTTTGTACAATTTTTTATAACCAATTTAAAAATGTAATTACTCAAATTCCTCAAGCACAGCAAATTATCCCATTAAATAATGAGGGAGAAGAAAGTAGCTCAGATGAAAGTTACGAATTTGAACCAGATGAAGATGAAATTTTAAGCAATTTATTGCCAAAGAATATTTCTACGCAAATATTTAAAGCAATGTTAGAGAATTCAGCTAGCGAGCAAGGGTCTAGAATGAGTGCAATGGATAATGCAACCCGAAACGCAGGTGAAATGGTTGACAAACTTACTATCGAATATAATAGAAGTCGTCAGGCAGCAATTACAAAAGAACTAATAGAAATCATATCAGGAGCAGAAAGTTTATAATTATGAGCAAAGGAATAATCACACAAGTTATTGGAGCGGTAGTTGACGTAAAATTTGATGGTGAACTACCAGAAATTTTAACAGCATTGGAATGTAAAAATGGTGATAACAGACTAGTTTTAGAGGTAGCACAACACTTAGGTGAAACCACTGTCAGAACAATTGCTATGGATGCTACTGAAGGACTAAAAAGAGGTGATGAAGTTATTAATACCAATGCTCCTATTCAAGTTCCAGTTGGACCTGAAACACTTGGAAGAATTATAAATGTAATTGGTGAACCAATAGATGAAAGAGGTGAGGTTAAGACTAAAGAAAGTTGGCCAATTCATAGAGCTGCACCTGAATTTAACGACCAATCAACAGAGACTGAAATACTTGTAACAGGTATTAAAGTTATTGATTTACTTGCACCTTATGCAAAAGGTGGAAAGATTGGATTATTTGGTGGAGCAGGAGTAGGAAAAACAGTTTTAATTATGGAATTAATTAATAACGTTGCAAAAGCTCATGGTGGTTTTTCAGTTTTTGCAGGAGTTGGAGAGAGAACTAGAGAAGGAAATGATCTTTATCATGAAATGATTGAGTCTGGAGTAATTAAAAAAGAAGGAGCTGGTTCAAAAGCTGCTTTAGTTTATGGACAGATGAATGAACCCCCTGGAGCTAGAGCACGAGTTGCACTTACAGGTTTAACTGTAGCTGAATACTTCAGAGATCAAGAAGGTCAGGACGTACTTTTCTTCGTAGATAATATTTTTAGATTTACTCAGGCAGGATCAGAGGTTTCAGCTTTGTTAGGAAGAATTCCGTCTGCTGTTGGATATCAACCGACATTAGCTACTGACATGGGTAACCTACAAGAAAGAATTACGACAACAAACAAAGGGTCAATTACATCTGTACAAGCGATTTATGTGCCTGCAGATGATTTAACAGACCCCGCTCCAGCCACATCGTTTGCTCACTTAGATGCAACGACTGTACTTTCAAGACAAATTGCGGAAATTGGAATTTATCCTGCAGTAGATCCACTTGATTCCACGTCAAGAATTTTAGATCCAAGAATAGTTGGAGATGAGCATTATAGAGTAGCAAGAGATGTTCAAAGAATTCTACAATCATATAAATCACTACAAGATATTATAGCTATCCTTGGTATGGACGAGTTATCTGAAGAAGATAAATTAGTTGTGGCAAGAGCTAGAAAAATTCAGAGATTTTTGTCTCAACCATTCTTTGTTGCAGAAGTATTTACTGGTTCTCCAGGAAAACTTGTTGATCTTGACTCAACTATTAAAGGTTTTGATGCAATCTGCAAAGGTGAGTATGATCACTTACCTGAAGCTGCCTTTTATATGGTTGGAACAATTGAAGAAGCTATAGAAAAAGCTAAGAAAATCGAACAAGAAGCTGCTGCTTAATGAGCGAAGAGTTTAAAGTTGAAATAGTAAATCCTGAAAAATCTTTTTTAGTAAAAGATGATGTTTCAGAAGTTGTGGTTCCTGCTTTTGAAGGAGAGATGGGAATATTGAAGGATCATATTTCTATTATTTCCTTTTTGAAACCTGGGATAATTAAGATTTTATCAAAATCAGGTGATGAAAATTACTATATTGAAGATGGGATTGTTGAGTTTAAAAATAACAATCTATCTATTTTAACAAGTACAATTTTTAATCTTGCTGATATGGATAAATCAAAGCAACAAGATTTACTTAAACAGGCAGAAGTAGAGGCTAATAGAACTGATATAAATGATCAATCTAAGTACTTAGCAGATCAAAAAGTTGAAGTTTTAAAAACTTTAAATTAATTTTTTTACTTTTTCTTTAAGTTCTTTGTAAACATGATGTTTAAAATCAACAACAACATCAGTAATTAAATCTAAGTCAATCCACTTCCAATCTAAAAATTCTGGATTAGATGTGTTAATATTTATCTCATTGTCGTTTCCAATAAATCGCATTAAAAACCATTTTTGCTTTTGACCTTTGTACTTACCTTTCCAAATGATACCTAGTAATCTATCAGGTAAATCATAGGTTAATGTACCATCTATCTCTTTTATAAGTTCTACGCTTTTGATGCTTGTTTCTTCCTCTAGTTCTCTAAATGCAGCTTTTAAATTATCTTCGCCTTCATCAACACCACCCTGAGGCATTTGCCAAAAATTTTTGGGATTATCAATTCTTTTTGCAACGAATACTTTATTTTGGTTATTTAATAAAACTATTCCGACCCCACTTCTCAGTGGCAAATCTTTAAAATTTTTATTCATATTATCCGTTAAGTAACTTAATAGCGTAGTTTAATTGATTATCAGTATCAGTTTTTATTCTAAAATCATCACCCTCTTCATTTACTTCAATATCTGGTCTAACACCTACTTCAGAAATTGATTTTCCAGAAGGAAGATAATATTTTGCAACAGTTAATCTGATAGCTCCACGATTTTTTAGAGGAATAATTGATTGGACCGAACCTTTACCAAAGCTATTTTCACCAATAATAATTGCTCTTTTGTGATCTTTTAAAGCTCCAGCCACAATTTCAGATGCAGATGCTGAACCATAATTAATTAAAACCAATAATGTTTTTCCGTCAGTAATATCTCCTTTTTTTGCAAACCATTTTCTATTTTCAGATTTTTTTCTGCTTTTTGTTGAAACTATTTCACCATTTTCTAGAAAAAAATCTGAGATTTTTATTGCTTGAGATAAAAGACCTCCAGGATTATTTCTTAAATCTAAAATAAATGAATTTAAGTTTTTATTTTTTTTAAGTTTTTTAATTTGTTTTTCTATTTGATCACTGCTGTTATCATTAAATGAAGTAAGCCTGAGGTATCCTATACTTTCATCTATAATTTCAGATTTAACAGATTGAATCTGAATAACTTCTCTTATGATATTAAATGTTAATGCCTTTTTTTCACCTCTTCGTCTTACTGTTAACTCTATTCCAGAACCTACAGGTCCTCTCATTAAATCAACAGCTTCACTTAATGATTTTCCTTGAACCTGAACATCATTTATTTTGACTATGTAATCACCAGCTTTTAATCCAGCTCTAGATGCAGGTGTATCATCTATTGGTGAAATTACTTTTACCACACCAGCCTCCATGCTAACCTCAATTCCTAATCCACCAAACTTACCACTGGTTTCTGTTTGCATTTCATCAAATATTTTAGGTGACATGTAGGACGAATAAGGATCTAAAGATTGCAAAAGTCCATTGATTGCAGAATCCATACTTTCAGATTGGTTGAACTCATCGACATATTCTTTATTAATTTTTTCTAAAACCTCACCGAAGAGATCAATTTTTTTATAAATATCAATTTCAGCTGAAATAACTGTTTTACTTAATAAAAAAATAGAAAAAAAAATTAATAATAAAAATTTAAATTTTTTCATATAATCAATTTTTCTTTTGGAATTAGCTCTGACCAAATTTTCTCTAATTCATAAAATTTTCTTTTTTCTGGGTGAAAAATATGAACAATTAAATCAATTCCATCAACAAGTTTCCATTCTCCACTTTCTTTACCTTCAATTTTTGAGTTTTTTACACCATTATTTTTAAGTTTCTCTAAAACTTGTTCTGATAAGGATTGGATATGTCTAGATGAAGTTCCACTTGCTATGATCATGTAATCTGCCATTGAACTTTTGTCTTTAAGATCAATAGTCACAATGTCTTGAGCTTTATTGAGATCTAGTGTGTTAATTACAATTTCTTTTAAGTCTGAAATTTTGTCCATTAATTGATTTTAGATTATCAAATTTTTCTTAATTGAGAAGATGAAATGTTGACTTTATTAAACTCAATAAACTCTAGATTGGCTTTACTAAGTTGCTTAAATGTCTTTGATTTTAACGAATTTTTTTTGTACCCATGTCGGTCAAAAACTAGAATATTACATTTTTGTGAAATTAATTTATATCTATACCATTTATGAAAATTAATAAGGTTATCGGCACCCATTAAAAAATAAATTTCAATGCTTTTATCTTTTTTTAAATGATTGATTAAATCTATAGTTTTATTTGATTTAATAATTTTTTCATAAAATTTAACCTTAATAAACGAATTTGTACCAATTATTTTTTTACAAAATTTAATTCTGTCAGCAACAGATGTCTTGCTCTCTATTTTAAACGGATTTTTTTTTGTAATTGCCCAAACAACTTTTTTGAGTTTAAATCTTTTTTTTGCTTCCTTAGAAATTGCTAAATGTCCTTTGTGAGCAGGATCAAACGATCCACCTAATACACCAATTTTTATTTTTGTGTTATTCAATTTAATTTCTAATTTTACCATTACTAGTGATTTCATATTTATATGAAATCAATTGATTTAAACCTACAGGACCTCTTGGTGGCAGTGTATTAGTAGAAATTCCAACTTCTCCACCAAATCCAAATTCACCACCATCAGAAAATTGAGTTGAGGTATTATGCATTGCAATTGAGCTTTTAACATTTTTTAGGAAATATTTTGCTGTCTTTTTATTTTTTGTAATGATGGAGTCAGTGTGCATAGTTCCGTATTTGTTAATATGCTTAATTGCCTCTTCAGAATTTTTAACAACTTTAACAGATACAATTGATGACAAATATTCAGTTGACCAATCTTTTTCTTTCGCAGGATATACTTGACCATTGTAATAACTTTTTAAAATTTTATCGCCAATTATTTTACAACCACTATTTTCAAGTTGCTGCAAAATAGGATTACTAAATTTTTTGACTATATTTTTATGAATAAGAATAGTTTCAGTCGCACCACAAATACTTGTATTTCTTAATTTAGCGTTATAGACAACTTCTTTAGCCATTTTTAATTCTGCATCTTTATCTATATAAGTATGACAAAGCCCTTCTAAGTGCCCAATTATGGGTACTTTGGATAATTCTAAAACTTTTTTAACTAAATTTTTTCCACCACGAGGTATGATAACATCGATATATTTTTTCATCTTAGAAAGCATAATATCTACAATCTTCCTTTGTTTTGAATCGATAAATTGTATAAAGTTTTCATCAACTTTATTTTTTTTAAGTGCTTTTCTAAACAACTTAGCTAAAGCTTTATTTGAATTTATGGCCTCAGAGCCTCCTTTCAAAATCACTACATTTCCAGATTTAAAACAAAGACTAGCAACATCTGAAGTTACATTTGGTCTACTTTCATAAATAACCCCAATAACTCCAATTGGTATTGACACTCTTTTAATATTCAAACCATTTGGTCTTTTCCATTTTTCTAAAGTGCTATCTATAGGGTCCCTTAATTTAGCTATTTTTAAAATAGAATTTATAATTCCATCTAATTTATTTTCATTTAAATGAAGCCTCTTGATTAAGTTCTCTTTTAACCCTTTTTTTCTTGCGTAATTAATATCTTTTAAATTTTGATTAATAATAAATTTTTTTTCATTCTTAATTAATTTCGCGTAATCATTTAAGACTTTATTTTTTACTTCAGTTGTAACTTTATACTCACTAGTTTTTCGAGCTTTTATTCCAATTAAATTCATATATTTAATCATTTAAATTTCCACCATATCATCTTTATGAATAACTTCTGATTTTGCAACATAGCCTAATAATTTTTCAATTTCATTAGAGTGATGACCCATAATTTTAGTCACCTCATCAGAAGAAAAGGAACTTAACCCTCTAGCACATTCATTATTTTTTTTATCTAATACTTTAATATGATCACCTTTGTTAAATCTCCCCAAAACTTTTCTAATTCCTGCTGCTAACAAACTTTTTCCAGATTTTAATGCTTTTTTAGCACCATCATCAATTATTAAGGCTCCTTTAGGTGCTACAGAACTTATTATCCACTTTTTTCTAGCATCTAATTTTGAAATTTTTGGACTAAACCAGGTACAGTTATTTTTTTCAATTATTTTTGAAATAGGATTTAAATATAGTCCATTGGCAATAACCATACTAGTACCAGCAAGCTGACATATTTTTGCTGCTTCAATTTTTGTATGCATACCACCACTTCCATATTGATTTATACCTTTAATATAAATATTTTTTAGATCTTTTTTTAGATCATCAATTTTCTTTATTAGTTTAGCATCCTTAAAAATTTTAGGATTTTTTGTATACAAACCATCAACATCAGATAATAAAACTAAGACATCTGCATTTGTTATTTGTGCAACCCTAGATGCCAATCTATCATTATCTCCATATTTTATTTCACTCGTTGCAATAGTGTCATTTTCATTGACTACAGGAATAAAACCAAGTTCAAAAAGATTATCAAAAGTTCGTTTTGCATTAAGAGATCTTCTTCTTTCCTCAGTATCTTCTAATGTAAGCAGAATCTGAGAAATATTTAATTTATATTTTGCAAAAGTTTGTGAAAATAAATTCATCAGCTCTATTTGACCAATAGAAGCAATAGCTTGACTCTTATCTAATTTGATATTTTTTTTGTTATAATTCATTTTTTTGCAGCCCAAAGCTATAGCACCAGAACTAACAATAACTACTTTTTGATTTTTATCTCTTAATTTTCTAATATCTTTTGCAAAACTAGATAACCATTGTTTCCTAATTTTTTTATTTTGATCAACTAGGAGAGATGATCCAATTTTGATAACAATTATTTTGGAGTTTTTAAGATACATAAGATAAAAGCTTTGCTTTAATTTTTGATACAGATTCTTTTTCTAGAGTTGTCATTGTCATAATCTCACAATTTTTACCTTTTGAAAAATAATCTATAACTTCATTTGCTGTTTCTTTATCAATCAAATCAATTTTATTAAGCACAATTAGTTCTTTTTTTTCTAATAACTTTGCATTGTAGCTTTTTAATTCATTTTTCACCTGATTATAAGACTCATTCAGATCCATGTTGGTGACATCAATTAAGTGCAGTAAAGATTTACATCTCTCTATATGTTTCAAAAATTGTATCCCTAACCCTATACCTTCGTGAGCTCCTTCAACTAATCCTGGAATATCTGCAATGGTAATTTCTTTATCATCGTAAGAAGCCACGCCAAGGTTTGGATTGATAGTTGTAAATTTGTAATTTGCAATTTTTGGACTTGCGTTTGTTAATGCTGCTAACAAACTTGATTTTCCTGCATTTGGCAATCCAATAATACCGATATCAGCAATTGTTTTTAATTGAAGCCATATTATAAATTCTTCTCCGATAGTGCCTTTAGTAAATTTTCTTGGAGCTCTATTTGTAGAACTTTTAAATCTTGTGTTTCCCAAACCTCCTTTTCCACCAGCAGCTGCAACATATTCTTCACCTTTTTTATTAAAATCAAAAAGAAGAGTTTTGTTATCTTCTTCAAATACCTGTGTACCTAGAGGAACTTTTAAAATTAAATCTTCACCACTTTTTCCTGTTCGATTTTGACCAGAACCATTTTCTCCACGTTCGGCTTTGTGGTGTTGTTGATATCGATAATCAATAAGAGTATTCAAATTTTCCTCTGACTTTAAAATAATTGATCCACCTTTTCCACCGTCCCCACCATCTGGTCCACCAAACTCAACATATTTCTCTCTTCTAAAACTAGGAGATCCGTCTCCACCGTTTCCAGCTTTAATATAAATTTTGACTTGATCGAGAAATTTCATAATACAACATCTATTTTAATTGGTTGTACTATTAATTGGGCTTTACAGAAACGAAAGTTCTATCTGATTTAGATTTTTTGAAGACAACTTTCCCTTTTACAACTGAAAATATCGAATGATCTTTACCCATACCAACGTTTTCACCCGGAAAAATCTTAGTTCCTCTTTGTCTAACAATTATGTTTCCAGGAATTACTGTTTCACCACCATATTTTTTTACACCAAGTCTTCTACCGGCACTATCTCGTCCGTTTCGTGATGATCCACCTGCTTTTTTTGTTGCCATAATTTACCTAATAACTATTTGCTTACTGCTTCCTTAACTTCTTCCTTTTTTGAAGTTTTAGAAATTTTTTCAGCTTCTGATAATACTTTACCATCTTTTGAAAAAATCTTGTTAATTCTTATCATAGAATATTCTTGTCTATGCCCATTTTTTCTTCTTGAATTTTGTCTTCTTCTTTTTTTAAAAATTAAAATAGTTCTATTTTTGCTATTTTTAATTAAATCAGCTTCTACTTTTGCACCCTCAACATTTGGAGTTCCTATTTCAATTGATTTATTATCACCGTATGCCAAAATTTCATTAAACTCTATTTTGGTCTCAGGTTTAGAGTCTGGTAATTTTTCAATCTTTAGAATTTCTCCAGATTTTACTTTATACTGTTTTCCACCTGTTTTTATTACTGCGTATGACATAGCATGATTTAATTTAAAGTTACCGCAATATAGTTGTAGTCAGCCTTTAGTCAAGCCGAATTAATTAGAAATTATCCTTAAAATCTCTTAATTTTGAAAAAGTTTTTACATTTTTTGCTCTTAAAAATATATTACAATCCAATTCCTCTTTTAAAGTTGAGGGTATGGTAGGAATTCCATTTTCTCTTAAATTTTCTATTTTTTCTATTTTTTTTTGTAAATCTTTGTTCTCAGAATCATATTTTTTACAAAATTTTGCATTGTTAAGAGTGTATTCATGACCACAATAAATTTTTGTCTCTTTTGGTAATAATTTAATTTTTTTCAAAGATTCAAACATTTCTTCATAAGATCCTTCAAATATTCTTCCACAGCCAAGTGAGAAAAGTGTATCTCCAGTAAAAGCTAATTTTTCTTTAAAAAAATTAAAACAAATATGTCCTGATGTGTGTCCAGGTGTATGCATAATTTTAGCTTCAAAGTTTTCAGCTTTCCATATTTGATTGTCTTCTAACAATATGTCTATTCCAGGTATTCTTTTTGAGTCTCCTTTAAAACCTACAATAACTGATCCATATTTTTTTTTTAATTCTTGATTTCCTCCGATATGATCATAATGATGATGAGTATTAAGAATATATTTTAATTTTATATTTTTATTTTTTAGGAAATTTATTATTGGTTCAGACTCACCGGGATCTACAACACATGCAAAATTATTACTTTCGTCTATTATTAAATAGCTATAGTTATCTTGAAGACAGGGTATAATTTTAATACGCATTTTATTTTTCTATCAAAAATATACCTAGATCTGCAAACAAATTTTTAATTCCTAAATTATTCTCATTTATTATTGATGAATTAAGATTATTTAAAGCAAGTGATTTAAAAATTTTAATATCTTTTGATTTTACAAAGTGAAAAAAATCTTTAATTGTACACATATGTAAATTTGGTGTGTTATACCATTCATCTGGTAATGTTTTTGTAATTGGCATTGTACCTTTTAATAATAAATGAAATCTTACTTTCCAGTATCCAAAATTAGGAATCGTAACTATTGCTTTTTTTCCAACTCTTAAAAGTTCATCTAAAACTAATTCAGGATTAAGAAAAGCTTGAAGGGTTTGACTTAAAACAACATAGTCAAATGATTTGTCTGGAAATTGCTTTAAATCTTTTTCAGCATTTCCTTCAATTACAGTTAAACCTTTAGCAATACATTCTTGTACTTTTTCTTTTGAAATCTCTAATCCTCTTATATTTATGTTTTTATTATCCTTTAAAAATTTCATCAAAGTTCCGTCGGCACAACCTACATCTAAGACTTTCTTATCTTTTTCAATTAAATCTGCTATTATCTGAAATTCATTTTTCATAATTAATTTTCTTCGTAAGATTTATCTAAAAAGTTTTTAAGTGCGTTTAAGAAATCAGGAACGTCTAATAAGAAGGAGTCGTGACCTTTATCTGAATCAATTTCTACAAATCCAACATCAGCTCCTATTGAGTTTAAAGCAATCACAATATCTTTGTTTTCTTGGGTTGGATAAAGCCAATCTGAAGTAAATGAGATTATAAAAAATTTCGCTTTTGAATTTATAAATGCTTCTGAAAGATTACCTTTGAATTGCTTAGCTAAATCAAAATAATCCATAGCTCTAGTAATATAAAGATAACTATTTGCATCAAATCTATCTACAAAAACTGAGCCCTGGTATCTTAAATAACTTTCTATTTGAAAGTCAGCGTCAAATCCAAATTTAAGATCTTCTCTTTCTTGTAACTTCCTTCCAAATTTTTCCTGCAAACCTTTTTTAGATAAATAAGTTATGTGAGCTGCCATCCTAGCTACCGCCAATCCTTTTCCAGGATTAGTTTCGTTTGATGTATAGTTTCCATCTCTCCAGTTACTATCAGCTGTAATAGCTTGTCTGCCTAGTTCGTTAAAAGCAATATTTTGTGCTGAATGACTAGATGTGGTTGCTATTGGTATCACTGTTTTAGATTTATCAGGAAAGTTGCTTATAAACTGAAGGACTTGCATACCTCCCATTGAACCACCAGTTATAGAAAATAGTTTATCAATACCAAAATGATCAAGTAAATTATATTGAGCATTAACCATATCATTAATTGTAATAACTGGAAAATTTGTTCCAAAAATTTTTTGATCAGGATCTTTATGACTTGGTCCGTATGATCCCATACATCCACCAATTACGTTAGAGCAAATGACAAAATATTTATTTGTATCGATAGCCTTATCAGGTCCTACTGCATAACTCCACCAACCCTCTTTGTTAGTGACAGGGTTTATTCCGGTTACAAATTGATCTCCTGTTAGAGCATGAAAAACTAATATTGCATTATCTTTTTTAGAATTAAGTGAACCATAAGTTTCATAGGCTAGTGGAAAATCTTTTATGGTTTTTCCACAGTCTAATTTTAGTGGTTTCTTTACAATTAAAGTTTTTATGTTTTTCTCAGTATTCATAGTTTTTTACTGTTTCGAATTGTGAGAAAAAAAACTATTTTAGCGGTTTTTTTTAAGCGCTCGCAATTCAGTTAAATCAGCGCATAATTTTTTTACTAGAACTTATTTATTATGTCAATTTTTTAAAAAAACCTCTTATTCTCTATAAAATTTTGTAATTTTATCTATAAAGAGCACATAAATTAAAAAATATGACAACTCCAAATTTCAAAAAATTTAATATTGAGGTTTATAAGCCTGGAAAATCAAAAGTTAAGAAACTTAAGAACGTAATTAAGCTTTCTGCGAATGAGTCTGCTTTAGGCATGAGTCCTAAAGCAAGGAAAATAATATCAAATAAAAATCTAAATTTAGATAAATATCCGGATGGAAAATCTCAAAGTTTAAGAAAAGCAATATCTAAAGCTTATAAATGTAATTCTGAGAAAATAATTTGTGGAGCAGGTTCAGATGAAGTGATTCAAATGATATGTCAGTTGTTTTTAAACCCAAAAGATGAGGTTGTAGTACCTGATTATAGTTTTTTAATGTACAGAATTTATTCAAAAATTGTTGGTGCAAAAGTTGTATTTGCAAAAGAAATTAATTTTAAAGTTTCAGTAAATGAAATTTTAAAAAAAATAACAAAAAAAACTAAAATTGTGTTTATAGCTAACCCAAACAATCCTACAGGAACCTACTTAACGAAAAAAGAAGTTTTAGAATTAAGAAAAAGATTAAATAAAAAAATTTTACTAGTTATAGATGATGCCTATGCAGAATATATGAAAAACAAAGATTATTCATCCGGGCTAGATTTGTTTAAAAATAAAGACAATGTTTTCATACTGAGAACTTTTTCAAAAATGTTTGGATTAGCTTCTCTAAGAGTAGGTTGGGGATATGGATCAAAAAAAATAGTTGATGCGCTAAATGTTATAAAACCTCCTTTTAATGTAAATGGTATTGCTCAATTAGCTGCAACCGAGTCACTTAAGGATAAAGCTTTTATAACTAAATCGATTAAACATAATTTATTGTATTCTGAAAAAATTAAGAAATTTCTTGAGACATATAATATTTTTTCAAATTCAGTTTCAGCAAATTTTTTGTTACTTAATTTTGAAAAATGCAGATATTCGGCAAAATTTCTTTATGAAAAACTTAAAAATAAGGGAATTATTTTAAGATCAACAGAAGATGGTTATCGTATAAAGAATAAATTAAGGCTAACTATTGGATCTAAAAAGGAAAACTTAAAATTTATGAGTGTTATTAAGCAAGTATTGAAAAAATGAAAAATATTTTAATTATTGGCTGTGGATTATTAGGTTCATCTTTATTAAGGCGTATTAGCAAAAAAAAAATAGCAAAAAAAATATTTATTTACGAAAAATCGAAATCAAATATTGCTAAGATAAAAAGATTAAAATTACCTGGAACAATTGTTAAATCATTAAAAGAAGGTGTAAGTAATTCCGATTTAATCATTTTTTGTACACCAATGAGTGAATACAAAAATATTATTCTAAAAATTAATAAATTTATACCGTTTAAAACATTGATTACAGATATTGGTTCTTCAAAAATTGAAACTTCTAAAATTATAAATAAATTTTTAAAGAAAGGTATTCATTGGATTCAAAGTCACCCAATAGCTGGATCAGAGGTCAGCGGACCAGAGTATGGTAAAGAAAATATGTTTACTGATAGATGGTGCATAATAATTAAAGAAAAAAATATTAAAAAAAATAATTTAAATATTCTAACTAAGTTTTGGAAAAAAATTGGAGCAAAAGTAGTTGTTATGAGCGCTGAAAAACATGACAAAATTTTTTCTATTACTAGTCATTTACCACACTTAATTGCATATAATCTGGTGAAATCTGCACAAGATTTTGAGAAAAAACAAAATTATGAGCTGATCAAATATAGCGCTGGTGGGTTACGAGATTTTTCTAGGATTGCAGCATCAAATGAAATCATGTGGAGAGATATTTTTTTTAACAATAAAAATAATATTTCAGAAGCAATTGATTTATTCATTAAAAATTTAAATCAATTTAAAAAAGATATTAATTCAAAAAATAATAAGTCTATAGTAAAGAAACTTATTCAGACTAAAAAAGTAAGGTCAAAAATCATCAAATTAAAACAAGATATTGATAAACCTGACTTTGGAAGAAATTAATATTTTATTCTAGATACTTTTTTTACCTTTAGCTTGGCAGTTTTTTCAATTCTATTAATTGTTTCTATAATTGGCATAATAATTACTTTTCTTTCTGGACCATAAGCATGAATTAGTTGTTTAGAATTTAAACACATAGCAACATGACCTTTCCAAAAAATAATATCTCCTTTTTTGAATAGTCTTTTCTTTGAATTCTTTTTTGTATATCTGATCTGATCTTTTGTATCTCTCGGATAAAACGAATTATTATAAAAATAAAATATTTGCAATAAGGCTGAACAATCAATACCTTTAAATGTTTTTCCACCCCAAACATATTTTACATCGAGAAATTTTTTAAATATTTTTGTAAAATTATTTTCTTTATGGTTTATTTTTTTAATATCTACTTTTTTAATCCATTTATTTTTTTCAATTTTTACATAATTCTTATTTTGCTCAAATACAGATAATTTGGATGCAAGCGGAAGCCAACTGCTAGTTCCAATTCCAGGTTTTTTATAAATCTTTGCTTTTAGTGAACTGACTTTATAATTGGTGCTAAATTTTTCTATATATTTTGAATTTTTTATAAAGCCCTCATAACTATCAAATAAAGTTTTAATTTTTATCCAATTTTTATTTTTTGCTAATATTTTGAATTTTTCACCATGTATAATTTGTGAAGTTACCTCAGATTTTTTCGAAGGATTTTTGTAAATATTCGAAAAATTACCTATGAAATAAAAGTTATTTTGCACCAATTTTAATTTTGTTTTTAATTAACCACAAACAAATTAATGATGGTATTACCATTATAGTCGTTAAAACAAAAAATGTTCCCCAATCTCCGTTTAACCAGTCAACTAAAGCTCCTGAGGATGAAGCTAAAGTAGTACGACCAGCAGTACCAATTGAAGCAAGCAATGCATATTGTGTGGCTGTATAAGTTCTATCAACTAGTAATGATATAAATGCAACAAATGCTACAGTTGCAAAAGCTGCTGTGATATCATCAGCTATAACCGCAATTGCAAATAAAATTTCTGATTTTCCAGTCCATGCTAAAACTGCAAATAAAAGATTGGTTATAGCCATTAACCCACCAGCAAAGAACATAGTTTTAATTGTTCCAGCTCTCATGGCCATTACTCCACCCAATAAAGTAAATACAACTGTTGTTATCCAGCCAAGTCCTTTTGAATAAATTGCAATTTGACCCTTAGAGAAACCAATTTCTTTATAAAAAACAATAGACATTCTTCCCATAAATGCCTCACCTATCTTAAACAAGAAAACAAATCCTAAAATTCCAGCTGCAATGGCAAAACCATTTTTTCTAAAAAAACTAATAATAGGTCCACCTATAGTTCCTGTAATATATGCAATAAAGTTTGTAATAATATTGCTAGATCCAAGTTTTCCCTCAATTAATTTGTCTGTTTCTCTCTGTTTTGCTTGTCTGTTTGTCTCTTTAGGTTCATGAACAAACATTAATCCAATATTCATTAAAATTATTAAAATACCTAAAATTAAAAAAGTAGCTTGCCAGTAGTCAGCTACCCCTAGGTTTTCAAAAAATTCTGCTGTGAATAAAGCGACAACTCCACCTAATTTATAACCTGTCCACCAACCAACAACAGCCATAGCTGCACCAGCAGCCATTGATTTTCCTTCATTTTCATTTATCTGTTCAATTCTTAATGCATCTACAGTTATATCTTGGGTTGCTGACGCAATAGCAATAATTAAACCCACAGTAATTAACAATGCCAAATTTTCAGTCGGATTAATCACACTCCAAACAACAAGACTTAACAAAATAATTAATTGCATCAAAACTATCCATCCTCTTCTATGACCTAATTTTTTTGTTAGTATTGGAATTTGAATTCTATCTATAATTGGAGCCCACAAATAATTGAAAGCGTATACTCCAAAAATTAAACCTGCCCACCCAATTGTTGATCTACTAAGACCTTCTTCTTTAAGCCAAAGACTCAAGCTGCTTGCAATTAATACCCAAGGGAAACCACTTATGGCACCTAATAAAAGAATTCTTACCATTCTAACATCTTTATAAACCGCAAGAGAATCAAGCCATGTTTGTTTTTTTGTTTCAGTCATAATTAATTTTTCCAAAAAGATGGTAAGAATAATACTAATATCGCAAACAACTCAAGTCTACCTAAAATCATACCCACAGTTAAGATCCATTTTGAAATATCAGGCAAAGCTGAGAAATCTCCATTAGGTCCAATAATAGGGCCTAAACCTGGACCAACATTTGATATTGATGTTGCTGCTCCAGAAATAGCGGTAATAAAATCGAGACCTGTTAAAGATAATAAAGCAGTTAAAATAAAAAAAATGACAAAGTAAAAATAAATAAATGAAATTATTGACGCAATAAATTTATCTTCTACAGATCCTTGATCGTATTTAATTATAAATATCCCCTTAGGATATATAATTTTTTTTAATTGATTTAATATAAACAAATATAGAATTTGAATTCTAAATATTTTAATACCACAAGTAGTTGATCCAGCACATCCTCCAATAAACATTAATGCAAGAAATATTGTTATAGGAAAACTTCCCCAACCATCGAATTCAGCATTTACATAACCTGTTCCAGTCAATATTGAAATTGTATTAAAAAAAATAGATCTTAAACTAAAGTTTCCGTTATTATTTAATAATAAATAAATTGATAATATAATAATGCTTATAATTATTATTTTAATAAATGTTCTGATTTGAATATCGTTTAAAAATATTTTTTTATTACCACTAATAAATTTAATATATGCAATAAATGGGATGCTTCCTAAAATTATAAAAATCATCGATGATATTTCTATAAGAACACTGTCAAAATATCCGATAGATTGATTATAATTAGAAAATCCACCTGTAGCTATAGTAGTCATAGAATGAGTTAAACTATCAAATTTTCCCATTCCAAATATCCAATATGATAATGCACAAAGAGCAGTTAGACCTGAATAAATATAAATAAGTCTCAAAGCTATTTCTTTTGATTTAGGAAGAATTTTTTCAGAAGAGTCGTTGCTAGAAATTTTGAATAATTGCATACCACCAACATTCATTATAGGCATTAGGGTAATTGCCATTACAATAATACCAATACCACCTAGCCATTGTAATATTGCTCTCCATAATAGAATACCTTTTGGAGTATTTTCTAAGTTAGAAATAATTGTTGATCCAGTTGTTGTAATACCAGACATACTCTCAAAAAAAGCATCAGTAATTGAAAGCTCCATAGTCGAAAATATAAACGGTAAAGATCCAAAAATAGCAATACTTAGCCATGACAAAGCAGTTAATAAAAATGCTTGTTGTAAATTTAACTTTTTGTCGTGGTCTAGATTTGAAAGAAAAAATAATGATCCAAATATTATTGTCACAATAGATGCACCAAAAAATGATGAATCTATTTCAGAATAAATAAATTGGGCAATTATTGGGATGAACATAGAGACCCCTAAAATTATTTGTAAAATTCCTAGTGTAAAAAAAACAGTTTTATAATTAGACATTTTGAAAGAACATTATTTTATGGTAAATAAATTTCAACTCTATAAGAATTAATAAAATCGCCAATTTAAGATTTTTATAAAGTATATATTCGTGATTAAAAAAGAAATTTTAGACAAAACAAGTGCTTGGCCTTTCGTTGAAGCAAAAAAAATGCTTCGTGAGAGAAAATCATTTATTGATAAAAAAGGTAAAATTACTCTTCAAACTGGATATGGTCCAAGTGGCCTTCCTCATATTGGAACATTTGGTGAAGTTGCAAGGACCTCAATGATGGTTAATGCTTTAAAGCAACTTACAGATCTGCCCACAGAGATAATTACTTTTTCTGATGATATGGATGGTCTAAGAAAAGTTCCTGATAACGTTCCTAATCAGGAATTACTAAATAAAAATTTACATAAACCATTAACACAAGTTCCAGATCCATTTGAAAAATTTCCAAGTTTTGGAGAACATAATAATGAAATGTTAAAAGATTTTTTAAATAGTTTTAATTTTAAATATAGTTTTAAAAGTTCGACATCTTTATACAAAGGTGGTTTTTTTAACCCAACTTTAAAAATTATTTTAGAAAATTATGATGGTATAATGAATATTATACTTCCAACTTTAGGCAAAGAACGTCAACAAACTTACTGCCCCTTTTTACCTATTTGTCCAGATACAGGTCACGTCCTCGAAATTCCAGTTATAGAAATTGATAAAAAAAATTTTAAAATAATTTTTGATAATAAAGGTAAAAAATTAGAATCTAGTATTTTGGATGGAAATTGCAAATTACAATGGAAAGTTGATTGGGCAATGAGATGGTATGCCCTTGATATAGATTTTGAAATGTATGGAAAAGACCTTATTGAGAGCGCAATCTTATCGACCAAAATTATAAATTTAATTGGTAAAAAACATCCATCTGGATTTGCTTATGAATTATTTCTTGATGAAAAGGGTGAAAAAATTTCAAAATCAAAAGGAAACGGTATTACTATCGACCAGTGGTTAAAATATGCCTCACCTGAAAGTTTATCTTTATACATGTATCAAAATCCAAAAAGAGCAAAAAAACTTTATAAAGAAATAGTGCCTAAAGCAGTAGATGAGTACCTTGATAATATTGAAAAATCAAAAAAACAAACTGAACAACAATTAGTGATGAATCCTGTTTGGCATGTTCATAATGGACATATTCCAAAAGAAGAGATGATTATGACCTTTTCTATGTTGTTGAATTTAGTTGAAACAAGTAACGCTGATAACAAAGATTTATTATGGAAGTTTGTTAGAAAATATAAATCTAATATTAATGAAAAAAACTTTCCAATTTTTGATGGATTAGTTGGTTATGCAATTAAGTATTTTAATGATGTTATTAAGGCTCAAAAAAAATATAAAAAACCTTCTGAAAATGAAAAATTAGCCCTACAAGCTCTAGTTAAAACTTTAGAAAAATGTAATGATCAGATGTCTCCTGAGGATATACAAACATTAATTTATTCAACAGGTAAAGAGAATGGGTATGCAGAAAATTTAAGAGATTGGTTTAAGTTAATTTATGAAGTGGTGTTTGGAGATGAAAATGGACCTAGAATGGGTTTTTTTATAAGTTTTTTCGGTGTTAACGAAACAAAAGAATTGATAATTAATAAATTGAAATAATGTATTCAAATTTAAGATCTTTAATATTTAAAATAGATCCTGAAAGAGCACATTTTTTAGCAATTCAATCACTTAAACTCAATTTAGTTTCAAATATATTTGATGAAAACAAAAATGATCCTATTTTAAAAACAAAACTATTTAATCAAAATCTTGATAATCCCATAGGTATTGCAGCAGGTTTTGATAAGAATGCTGAGGTATACAACCCTTTATTCAAGTTGGGTTTTGGATTTGTTGAAGTAGGTACAGTTACTCCATTAAAACAATATGGAAATGAAAAGCCAAGAGTATTTAGATTGGTAGAAGATCAAGCATTAATTAATAGGTTAGGTTTTAACAACCAGGGATCAGATGTAATATTAAATAGAATAAAATCTAATAAAAAAATAGGTTTGCTAGGTGTAAATGTAGGTCCAAACAAAAATTCTAATGATAGATTGAATGATTATTTAATTGGATTAGAAAAATTTTCTGAGGTTGCAGATTATATTACAATCAACATTTCTTCACCAAATACTGAAAATCTAAGAAACTTTCATGATGAGAATAAATTAAAAGAGTTATTAACTTCTATCTCAAAGAAAAAAAAACAATTAAAAACTAAAATTCCTGTGGCTGTAAAAATTTCACCAGACATTAACGAAAATCAAACTGACTTAATTTCAGAAATACTTTTAGAAAACGATATAAGTGCAATAATAATTTCAAATACATCCGAAGCTTCTAGAGAAACACTTCAAAATATACAGAGACATCAAAAAGGTGGTTTATCTGGAAAACCTATTGAAAAAAAATCAAATTTTTTAATAAGTAAATTCTATAATTTAATTAAAGGTAAAATTAAAATAATTGGAGTAGGTGGTGTTGATTCTGGTAAAGCAGCTTATGATAAGTTTTTATTGGGAGCAGATTATGTTCAACTTTATACCGGCATGGTATTTCAAGGACCCAATATTGCTGGGAAGATTAAAAAAGACCTAAAAGAATTACTTATAAGAGATGGTGTCAAAAATTTCACAGAAATTGTGGGAAATAAAACTGTTTCTTAAATGTATTAAACTTGACGCCTTCAATATCTCGCCTTATATAGGCACTGTTATTATGTCAAAAAAATGCGAACTTACCGGTAAAATTCCTATGAAAGGTCATAATGTTAGTCATGCAAACAACAAGACTAAAAGAAGATTTTTACCTAATCTTAAAAAAGTAAAATTTACAAGTGAGCTCACTGGAAGAAGTTTAAAACTTACTGTAAGTAATTCAGGTGTAAGATCAGTCGATAAAAAAGGTAGTTTTGATGAATTTTTAAAGACTGTAAAAAATAAAAATTTATCTCCTAGATTAAAAAAGTTAAAAAAAGTAGTTTTAATCAAATCCCCTTTCAAAAAGAAACCTGTAGCTAAATCAGCTTAATGAACAAATTATTTATCACCCTTTCAATAATGATGGGGATTGTTGTATTATCTTCTAATTATTTAGTTCAGTTCCCAATAAACTATTTTGGATTAAATGAGATTTTAACTTATGGAGCTTTTAGTTACCCAATAGCTTTTTTAATAACAGATTTAGCAAATAGGTCGTATGGAAAATTATTAGCAAGGCAAATTGTATATTTGGGCTTTTTAATAGGAATTATATTTACATTGTTATTCTCAACTGATTTTGCAGATTTAATCTCTGTTAGAATTGCAATAGGATCAGGGGTAGCTTTTATTACCGCTCAGTTGTTAGATATTCAAATTTTTGATCGATTAAGAAAAAAAAAAGAGTGGTTTGTAGCTCCTCTTACTTCGTCGTTAATTGGATCAACTGTCGACACATTTTTATTTTTCTCAATATCATTTTATGCAACAGGAGTACCTTGGGTTACTTTATCTCTTGGAGACTTAGCAGTAAAAATTTTAGTTGCTATTATAATGTTGATACCATTCAGAATGTTATTGAAAATTATTAAACCAATTAAAGTTTAATATAAAAATTTATAAGACAGAATTTTATAAGCTAACTTTGCAACAAGAAAATTATAAGAATCAAATCCTTTAATTGGAGACAGTTCATTAATATCTGCACCAACAATTTTTGAATTTTTAGCTGCAATTTTTATTATATCCAATGTTTCGTCCCACAAAAGTCCTCCTGGTTCAGGTGTTCCAGTTGCAGCCATAATGCTTGAATCTAATCCATCTACATCAAATGTAAGATATACAGTTTTATTTTTAATTAATTTTTTAAATTTAGATAAGTTCCATTTCTTTTTATCTTTTGCCCAAAAAATATTTATTCTTGAAGAATTCTTTTTTAAAAATGAGATTTCACTTTCTGAGATATTTCTTATCCCAAATGAAACTATAGAGATATTTTTATAATCCAAACACCTTCTAATTGCTGAAGCATGTGAAAATTTTTCTCCATTATAACTTTGACGTAAATCTGCATGGGCATCAAAATGCAAAAGGCAAATATTTTTATATTTTTTAGTAAAAGGAACAATACATCCAGGAGTTATTGAATGTTCTCCACCTAAAGTCATTGGGAAAAGTTTTTTATCTAATATCTCTTCATTAATTTTTGAGATTTTATTAAGTGCTTTTTTAATATTTTTATCTATTTTCAATGGCTTTAAAGTTTTAATTCCTATTTTCTTATAAGGTTCGCAGTTAAGTTCTTCATCATATAGCTCAACTTGATGAGATGCTTTAATAATTTCCCTAGGCCCATTTCTGGTTCCTCTCCCATAACTGACAGTTTTTTCTAGACCAAATGGAATAATTACAGCTTTTTCTTTAAAATTAAATTTATTATCAATTCCTAAAAAACCGTTTTTATTTGAGAGATATTTCAATTTTTTTCAAAAATTTTTGTAAAGTTTTTTCTTGCTCTATTTTTCCATTCACCTTTATGATAAGCGTCACTAGCTATCAATGGTAAAACACTAGTAGCTTCTGCAAATACCATCTGTTCTTTCGTAATATCTACTTTGCCCCATGAACTTGCTTCTTTTAAAGTAGAACTGCTACAAGCGCCATCTCTACTATCTGCAACAGTAATTTGAACAGCATATTTATGCATATCTACATCTTTTCCTAATAACTCAGCACAAATAACAGTATCTTGAATAAAATTTTTAGGCACACCGCCACCAATCATAAATAATCCAGAACCTTTGGATTTAATTTTAATTTCTGTTAGTTCTCTAAATTCTCTAACTGAATCTATTGTCATATGTTTTTTTGGATTTTGTTCTTGATGCATAACTAAACCGAAACCCGCACTCGAGTCAGTAAAAGCAGGGCAGAAGATAGGAACATTGTTGTCAAAAGCCGTTTCAATTAAAGAGTCTTTTTTCTTTGAGTTATTTTTTAAATATTTTCCCATTTCATAAATGAACTCTCTTGAAGTATAGCTTCTCGCTTCCAAGTTATTTGCGATTTCACATATGATTTTATCACACATTTGAAGCTCTTCTTCATCTATGTAGGTATCGTAAATTCTATCTATATAGTTGTTCCTCAACTCAGTATCATCTTGAAATTGTGAACCTTGATAATGTTTAAAACCAAGAGCTTCAAAAAAATCCATATCTACGATTGAGGCACCAGTTGCAACAATTGCATCTACCATATTATATTTAACTAAATCTTTATAAATATTCATACATCCAGCTGCCGAAGTAGAGCCCGCTAAAGTAAGGAAAATTGTACAATCTTTATCTTTAAGCATCTCGTTATAAATATTAGCAGCATTTGCAGTTTCTCTAGAAACAAATGACATTTTTTCCATAGAGGATATAATTTTTCTACTATCAAAAGAAGTTATATCGATGTGCTCAACAGGATTTTTTAAGAAATCTCTTTTACTGTTATGACCTGGATTTTTTTGACCTGACATTAAGCTACCAAGTTAGCTTTGTTAATGTCTTTATCATACATTGTCATTATTGGTTTATCTTCAACTTCGTAAATTTCATTTGAGTAATAACCATTAAATTGAGTTCTAAATGTCAATCCGTACGCCCCAAGTTGGCCAAGTTCAATATAATCATTTTCTTTTATATTATTTGGAAGCAAAAAAGGACCCTTCATATAATCCATGCTATCACATGTTGGTCCAAAGAAATCATAAGCGGTTAGTTTTTTTGAAATCATTTTGTTTGAATTTTCTTTTATCATTTTAGATGGAAATACAATATTTGGTGTACCTGCATCAAAAAGAGTTCCATATGTTCCATCATTTATATAAAGCTTTTGTTTTTTTCTCAAATTAACTCTTACAACGGTTGAACCACTTTCAGCTACTAGAGCTCTACCAGGTTCACAAATAATTTCTGGAAGTTTTTCAAGTTTTAAATTTTCTAAACTTTTTTTTATCTCATTAAAATAATTATTTAAGGATTGTGGAATTAAATCAGGATAGATTGTGGGGAAACCCCCACCTACATTTATGTAGTCTGGAATAATTTTTGTCTTTTTAATTATATTTCCAATTTCACTAATTCCTTTTGCATAAGAAATTGGATGCATGCATTGTGAGCCAACGTGAAAACTTAAACCAATCCTTATAGCATGTTGTTTTACTAGTCTTAACAAACCTATTGCTTCTGAAGTTAAAGCACCAAATTTTTTTGATAAATCAATTTCTGCATGTTCATTTGAAACAGCAACTCTTACAAATAATTCTAAATCTTTGGCATTATTTGTACTTTCGATTATTTTAATAAGTTCATCCTTTGTATCTAATGAAAAAGTTTTAACACCATAATTAAAATATGCTTCTTTTATACTTTCTCTACTCTTAACAGTATGCATATATGAACATTTCGCTTTATTACTAAAAATCCTTATATTTTTAATTTCCTCAATTGAGGCGACATCAAATTGTTCTACACCACTATCAATAATTGTTTTAATTACTTCAGGGTGTGGATTAGTTTTCACTGCATATAAAATTTTACCTGGAAATTTATTTAGGAAAAATTTAACCGCAGATTTTATAGAATTCTTTCTTATACAGTAAACTGGTTTTTCAGGTTTCAGCTGATTAACTAAATTTTCAACTGATTTAAATTTTTGCATTTTAAATGCCTCCAAAAAAAATTTAATAAAAAAAAGTCTTTATAAAAAAAACTTTAATATTTTTTGGCATATAAAGTAAACAGCACTAAAGTAAAGCAAATAATTCAAGCTAGAATAGGATAAATTCATGTATTGAAATATTTTACAATGACCCCATATAAGAGCTATGAAAGAGGAAGTAAAACTGCAGAATCTCAGTGATTTTGAGAATAAGTCATTACTAATAGTGGACGACGACAATCCTTTTCGTGAGCGTTTAGCCAGAGCTATGGAAAAAAAGGGGTTTGAAGTTTTTCAAGCTGAGAGTGTGCAAAAAGGAGTTGAGTCTGTAAAAACTAAAAAACCTGGTTTCGCTGTTGTAGATTTAAGACTTGGGGATGGTAATGGACTTGAGGTTGTAAAAGAAATTCAATCTTCAAATAGTGAAAGTAGAATTATTATGTTAACTGGTTATGGAAATATTCCAACCGCAGTGGCTGCAATTAAAGAGGGTGCTATAGATTATTTAGCTAAACCTGCTGATGCAGAAGATGTTGAGAAGGCGTTATTAGCAGACCCCACAAAAAAAGCAGCTCCTCCAGAAAACCCAATGTCTGCTGACAGAGTTAAGTGGGAACATATACATAGAGTTTTTGAGCTATGTAACAGAAATGTATCAGAAACAGCGAGAAGACTTAAAATGCATAGAAGAACTCTTCAAAGAATTCTCTCTAAAAGATCACCTAGATAAATTTTTTAATTTTAATAATTTGCTTAGTCAAAAGAGCTAAAAGCATAATTTTAAATATTTCAGCTAATAAGAATGGTTTTGCACCCAAGACAAAAATTGGCTTATCCCATCCAATTAATGTTCCAAGCCAAAGTAGACCCAAAATATAAATTGTTGAAGTTGCAATAATTAATTTAAATAAAATAACAAAAAGATTGTCATTTACTTTTATTTTAGAAGCTAAGTAACAAGCAGTTAAAAAGCCAATTAAGTAACCCATAGTTGGTCCTGTAAAGTAAACTAATCCAACACCTTTTTCAGGAGAATTTGAAAATACAGGAAGTCCTGCAATTCCTTCAATTAAATAAAGTCCAATTGCAGCTAGTGCAACTTTAGTTCCTAAACTTATTCCTAAAAACAATACGACAAAAGTTTGCATAGTCATAGGAACTGGATAAAAAGGAATTTTGATTTTTGCTGATATGGTTAGTGCTATTGAACCAAGAACAACAACAACCAGGGATTTAATTAGTTTGGCATTTGTGAGACTTTTTGTTAATTCCATCATTTAATAATACTCAAAATATAAAAAATAATCTACTTATAATTGTTATGATAATTGAAAGTAAATTTTTTTTATATACAGAATATGTTAGCATTGTAATATTTAATTATATTTCATGAATAAAATTCAAAAAACAGATCACTTTTATTTAATTGATGGCTCTGGATATATTTTTAGAGCATATTATGCTTTACCTCCTTTAACGAGAAAAAGTGATGGACTTCCAACAGGTGCTGTAAGTGGTTTTTGCAGTATGTTATTTAAATTATTAGAGGACTCAAAGTCTGATCAAAACTTGCAGAAACCAACACATTTTGCAGTAATATTCGACTCAGCAAGAAAAACTTTCAGAAATGAAATTTATAGCGATTACAAAGCTAATAGGTTAGAGGCACCTGATGATTTAGCTCCACAATTTGAGTATATAAGAAAATCAGTTTTAGCATTTAATTTACCATCTGTAGATCTTCCTAATTATGAGGCGGATGATTTAATAGCCACATATGTTGATCAAATTCTTAAAAAAGGTGCAAAGGTTACAATTGTCTCATCAGATAAAGATTTAATGCAGCTTTATAAAAAAGGGGTACGAATTTTTGATCCTATGAAAAATAAATTTATAACTAATGATGATGTTGTAAAAAAATTTGGAGTGGATGCCTCAAAAGTTATTGATGTGCAATCTTTAGCGGGAGATAGTAGTGACAATGTTCCTGGTGTTCCAGGCATAGGTATTAAGACAGCTGCAGAGCTAATTAATAAATATGGAACTTTAGAAAATTTATTAAAATTTGCGCACGAGATTAAACAAAACAAAAGAAGAGAAACTTTAATTGAGAATAAAGATAAAGCATTAATAAGCAAAAAACTTGTAACACTTGATCACAACTCTCCTGTTAATACAGAATTAAATGAATTTAAATTGCAAAATATAGATAAAGACAAGTTATATAAATTTTTAAGAGAAATGGAATTTAACAGGTTGTTAAGCTCTGCAATTTCTGCTTATGGAGAACCTGAACTAGAAAGTAATAAGATTGAAAGCCAAAATCTAGAAAAAAAACAAAAAATAAATAACAAAAATTATTTTTTGATTAACAGTTTAGATGAAATTGATAAATGGATAGAGGAAGCAGAAGAAGTCGGTGAAATTGCTGTAGATACGGAAACCACTTCACTTGATCCTCACCAAGCAGATTTAGTGGGTATTTCTCTCTGTTCTAAAATCGGAAAAGCATGTTACATACCAGTTGGTCATAAGTCACCAAAATGCATAAACAAAGAAGCTGTAATTAAAAAATTAAAAAAAACACTAGAAGATCCAAGTATAAAAAAAATAGGTCAAAATATAAAATTTGATTTTATAGTATTTTATAAGCATGGAATAACCCTTTCATCGATGGAAGATACAATGCTGATGTCTTACGTCTTGGATGCAGGAAAAAATAGACATAATATGGATACTTTATCGGAAATTCATTTAGGTCATAAAACTATTTCCTTTAAAGAAATGGTAGGTACAGGCAAGAAAGAAATTAATTTTAGTGAAGTAGAATTAGATAAAGCAAAAGATTATGCCGCTGAAGATGCTGATATAACTTTTAGATTATATAAAAAATTTACTAAAAATTTAAAATCAGAAAATATGATAAATATTTATGAAATTTTTGAGAAGCCATTAATAAAAATTCTAGCATTTATGGAAATAGAGGGAGTTGAAATTGATAGTAAGTTTTTAAAATCTCTTTCTTCCAAATTTGAAAAAAAAATTCAAAAACTCGAAAAAGAAGTATTTAAAATATCTAAAAAAGAGTTCAATATTGCATCCCCAAAGCAGTTAGGAGAAATAATTTACAATGATTTAAAAATAGCTGGATTAAAGAAAACTAAAAAAGGAAGTTTTGCAACAAGTGCAAGTGTATTGGAGGATTTAGCTTTCAAAGGTCATGAGTTTCCTAAATTAATTTTAGAATGGAGACAAGTTTCAAAATTAAAAAATACTTACTCTGATGCTTTACCCGAACATTTAAACCCAAATACAAAAAGAGTTCATACATCTTTTTTGTTAGCTGCAACAACTACCGGAAGACTCGCTTCTAGTGATCCTAATTTACAAAATATTCCAATTAAATCAGAAGATGGAAAAGATATAAGAAAAGCTTTTAAAGCAAAAAAAGACCATTTATTTATTTCAGCAGATTACAATCAAATTGAGATGAGAATTTTAGCAGATCTAGCTGATGTAAAAGAACTTAAAAAAGCTTTTAAAAATAATGAAGATATCCATTCTTTAACAGCCAGCCAAATATTTAATTTAGATATTAAAAAAGTTAATCAAGATCATAGGCGAAAGGCTAAGGCTATTAATTTTGGAATTATTTACGGAATTTCACAATATGGGTTAGCTAAGCAAATAAATGTTTCTAATCATGAAGCAGAGGAGTTTTTAAATTCTTATTTCGCAAAGTTTCCAGAAATTAAAGTTTATATGGATAATACAATAAAATTTTGTAGGAAAAGTGGATATGTAAATAATATTTTTGGTAGAAAATCACACTTTAATGGAATAAATGATAAAAATTTCAATGTAAGAAATTTTCAAGAGCGTGCAGCAATTAATGCACCCATTCAAGGTTCTGCTTCTGAAGTAATGAGATTAGCTATGATAAGATTAGATAAGAAATTATCAGAGAAAAAAATATATAATTCAAAAATGCTATTGCAAATTCATGATGAATTAATTTTTGAGATCCCTAAAAAAGATGAAAAAGCAATGATTAAATTAATTCAGAAAGAGATGACCAGTGTAGCTCAAAGTGATTATCATTCTTTTTCCACACCTTTAACGGTTGATGTTAATGTGGGAGATAATTGGGGAATGTTACATTAAATTTATAAGATTGCCCAATTTAGGACAATTTAGTATTTTTAAAATACTTTATGCAAAAACAGACAATAGCATTAATAGATGATGATAGAAATATTTTAACAAGTTTAAGTATCGCATTAGAAAAAGAGGGCTTTAAAGTTCAAACTTATATTGATGGCGAAAGTGCTTTAATCGGCTTAACCAGAATGCCCCCTGACTTGGCAGTCATAGATATAAAAATGCCTAAAATGGATGGAGAGGAACTATTAAAAAAACTAAGAAAAAAAACTTCTCTACCAGTAATTTTTTTAACATCCAAAGATGATGAGATTGATGAATTATTAGGTCTAAAATTAGGTGCAGATGACTTTGTTAAAAAGTCAGGAGGTTTTTCTATTAAAGTTTTGATTGAAAGAATAAGAGTTCAATTAAGAAAAAAAGACTCAAATAATTTTATAGAAGAAAATAAAAGTTTGATCATTCATGGTAGTTTAAAGTTAGATCCCTCTCAGCTTGAATGTGAATGGAATGGTAAACCACTACCTGATAAATTGACTACTACAGAATTTTTAATAGTAAAAGAATTAGCAAAGAGACCTGGCAATATTAAAGAAAGAGCTCAACTTATGGATATTGCTTACAGAGAGGATACGGATATCGAGGACAGAACTATTGATAGTCACGTAAAACGAATTAGAAAAAAATTTAAAAAAGTAGATCCTGATTTTTCAGCTATTGAAACTAGGTATGGTAGTGGATATAGATGGAATGTTAGCTGATGTTTAGTAAATATATAAAAAATCTTTCAATATTAAATAAGTTCTTATTTATAAATGCAGTTATTTTTACAATTATTGGATTATTTACATTTATATATTTAAATAATATTCAACCAAGTTTGTTAAAAAAAAAAACTCAAAATCATACAGTTATAATAAATAACACTATTGATAATATTTTGAGGCTAGATGTAAAATTTAAATCTGATGATATCAGAAGATTTTTATTTTCTACAAGATTTATTTTTCAAAATTTAGATAGAGTAATATTTTTTGACAATCAATTAAATCTTATTGGAGATACTGACACTTTAGATCTTGATCCAAGGTCATTCTCAACAAGACTTGATAAAATTGAATTTGAAAGTCTAGATAATCAAGATGCAGAAAAAAATATTGAACAAAAAAATATAAATATAGATGAAAAAAAACCTGTTTCATTTAAAGATATATTAAAAAAATACTCTAATTCTGAAAATTTAGGAAATCCATATACCTTTACACAAGAAAATTTTAATCAATTTAAAGTCACAACAATAAAGAATGTAACAAATAATAAAATCAGTCTTGGTTATGTTGCAATCACAGAAAATGCTAACGAGATAAAGACTGCGATAGATGAAAGGAAAGCATTTGTAATAAGGACAGCTATTTCTGTTGGATTTGTAATATTAATTTTTTCTTTTGTATTAAGTAGATATTTTATCAAGCCAATACAAAATCTAGTTGGATACACAATTCGCGTCAAAGAGAAAAGTCAAGTCAAACCAGGCATTGAAAATCTTAAAAAAAGAAATGATGAATTGGGTCTTTTGTCTAATTCTTTAGAGGATATGACAAATGAGCTTCAAAATAGAGTCACACATGCAGAAAACTTTTCAACAGACTTGGTTCATGAAATTAGAAATCCATTGGCATCTTTAAAAAGCGCCTCTGAAATTTTACAAGATACAAGTGATAATGAACAAAGAGATAGATTATTAAATATACTGAGTCATGATGTGCAAAGAATAGAAAGATTAATTACTGATTATTCACAAATGTTAAAAGATGAAGTTGCCTTAAGTAAAGAAAAAATGAAAAAAATAAACATTGAGCCCATTATTCAATCAGTTGTAGATGATTACAATAATATTCATCAAATGAAAAAAAAAATAAAAATTGAATATAAAAATGATGGAAAAGATGAATATTTAATTAATGGAATAGAAAATAGAATTGAACAAATTATTGCAAATTTGTTAGATAACTCTATATCATTTAGTAAAAATGGAAGTAATGTTTTTGTGAATGTCTCTGTTAATGAAAAAAAAAATATATCAATAAAAATTATTGACGAAGGTCAAGGATTTAAAGAAAAAGATACATCAAAAATTTTTAAAAGATTTTACAGTAATAGACCTGAAAAATTTGGAGAACATTCGGGCTTAGGTTTAAATATAGTAAAAAATTTAGTTGAACTCCATGATGGTGAAATTGTAGCATCAAATCGTCCAGATAATGAAGGGGCAATGATAGAGATAAGATTTCCCAATGTTTAATCTAATGTTGATAAATTAAATCCTAGCTGTATAAAGCTTTCCATGGAAGATTATAAAGTAAAAGACATATCCGAAGCTGATTTTGGTAGGAAAGAAATTTCAATAGCTGAAAGTGAAATGCCTGGATTAATGGCTTTAAGAGAGGAGTATTCCAAGAAAAAACCATTAAAGGGTGCAAAAATTATTGGATGTCTTCATATGACCATACAAACCGCTGTATTAATTGAAACTTTGATTGAATTAGGTGCTGAAGTACGATGGTCGTCTTGCAACATTTTTTCAACCCAGGATCATGCTGCTGCTGCAATTGCGAAAGCTGGTATCCCAGTTTATGCTTGGAAAGGTGAAACTGAGGAAGAATATTTATGGTGTATTAAGCAAACTATAGTTGGAAAACCAGATTGGAAGCCCAACATGTTATTAGATGATGGTGGAGATTTAACAGCTATTATGCATAACGAGTATCAGGATTTAATGAAAAATATTAAAGGTGTTTCAGAGGAAACCACCACTGGAATTAAAGCACTCAATAAAATGGAAAAAGATAAATCACTTTTAGTTCCAGCAATTAACGTTAACGACTCTGTCACAAAATCAAAGTTTGATAATTTATATGGATGTAGAGAAAGTTTGGTAGATGGAATTAGAAGAGCTACTGATGTAATGATGTCTGGAAAAATTGCAATTGTTGCGGGTTTTGGAGATGTTGGAAAAGGAAGTGCTGCATCTTTAAGACAAAGTGGTGCCAGAGTTTTAGTCACAGAAGCAGATCCAATTTGCGCTCTACAAGCTGCAATGGAAGGTTACGAGGTAGTATTAATGGAAGAGGCAATTAGTAGGGCAGATATTGTTGTAACAGCAACTGGAAACAAAGACATTGTTACAGCAGATCATATGAGAGAAATGAAGGATAGAGCTATATTATGTAACATTGGTCATTTTGATAATGAAATACAAGTTGAAGCTTTAAAAAATTATAAATGGACTGAAGTAAAACCCCAAGTACATGAAATAGAGCTCCCGAGTGGAAAAAGAATTATTCTTTTAGCTGAAGGAAGACTAGTCAATCTTGGTTGCGCAACTGGACATCCAAGTTTCGTAATGAGTGCATCATTTACAAATCAAGTTATTGCTCAAATAGAGCTTTGGCATAATCATAAAAATTATGAAAATAAAGTATACGTGCTTCCAAAACACTTAGATGAAAAAGTAGCAACATTACATCTTAAAAAGGTAGGAGCAAAACTAACAAAATTATCAAAAGAACAAGCAGACTATATAAGCGTTAAAACAGAGGGTCCTTTTAAACCAGATGCCTATCGCTATTAAAGATAGCAAAATCAATATCACTTCAGAGAAGCTCACTAAAGAATTAGCTAAAAAATTTACAAAATATCTTAAAGGTGGCGAGTTTATTTTTTTATATGGTGAAATGGGTGTTGGCAAAACAACATTTGTCAAATATTTTATAAATGAGTTTCAAACATTACATAATTTACCTCACTCAGAAATTACAAGCCCTACTTTTAGTTTATTAAATGAGTATCAAGTGAAAGATATTAGAATAAAACATTATGATTTGTTCAGAATTAATAGAAAAGAAGATATCAAAAATTTAGATATTTTTGAAAAAGATAATAAGTTAATAACTCTTATAGAGTGGCCACAATTACTAAATAATATACAGAATATAAAATCTATAGATTTAACCTTTAAATATTTAAATGATTTAAATGATAGAAGTGTAGATATAAAAGTTTAAACTAAAACTTATTTTGATGAAAAGCATAGCAATATTAAAACAAATAAAAGGGGATGCTTCATTTAGAAAGTTTTATAGAAACAAAGAAAATAATTCGATTTTGGTACTTTCTAAGAAAGAAAAGTTAAAAAATCTTTTAATTTATGATGCGATTAATAAGATTTTAATTAAAAATAAAATTTTAGCACCAAATCTATTAAGTGAAAATTACCCAAATGATTACATAGAAATTCAAGATTTTGGAGATCAAACCTTATTTGAAATTTTAAAAAATAAAAGGAATAATAAATTTAATATCTTTAAGGAGATTGTGAAAATTTTAAATAAAATACAATTAATAAAAGACAAAAAAGTAAAAAATTTTAAAAATAAGTTTTATAAAATTAAAGATTATAAAAAAAAAATTTTATTTGATGAAGCTAAACTTTTTTGTGACTGGTATGTACCAAAGATACTACCTAAAGTAAAAAGTAATAAATTTAATAAAAAATTTAAACTAGAGATAAAAAATTTATTATCAAAATTAAATTATAAAAATATTACATTTGTTCATAGAGATTTTCATGTTTCAAATTTGATGTATTATAACAAAAAAATTGCGGTAATAGATAGTCAGGATGCACTATTTGGTAATAGAGCTTACGACTTAGCATCCTTAATTGACGACGTAAGATTAAAAACATCTAATAGATTAAAAGAGAAAGTATTTAAGTATTATGTCAAAACAAATAAAAAAATTGATTTGAAAAAATTTAAAAAAGATTTTGAAATATTGTCCATTTTAAGGAATTTAAAAATAATTGGTATATTTATGCGTTTAGCTGTTAGAGACAATAAAAAAAAATATCTTAAATTAATTCCCTACGCTTGGGAATTGGTTAATCATAGAATTAAAGAGCAAAATGAATTCAATAATTTGATGATACTGTTAAAAAATAATTTTCCAAAATTTATAAGGTAGGGTTGTGAAAATAAATACAGCTTTAATTTTATGTGCAGGTTTTGGAAAGAGATTAAATCCAATTACATTAAATACTCCTAAGCCCTTATTAGAGATTAAAGATGTAAGTATGTTGGAGAGATGTATTAATTTGATCAAACAACTAGGCATTCAAAAAATCTTAATAAATACTTTTTATTTAAAGGATCAATTTTCAGTTTTTTTAAACAGTAAAAATTTCAATATTGATATCAAAATAATTGAGGATGGTGAGCATATTTTAGATACGGGTGGAGGTATTCAAAATATGGTTAAAGACTCTAATGAAAAGGATTTTTTAATTTTTAATCCAGATACAATCTGGAGTGATGACTATAAATATGAGATATTAAAAATGAAAAAAATGTATTTTTCTGAAAAATTAGAAAACATTCTTCTCCTAGCAAATAAAAAATTAAGTTTTGATAAAAAGCTAAAAGGAGATTTCAATTTAAAAAATAATTTAATTAACAAAGAGGCTGAAAAAAAATTTATTTACATTGGGTGTCAAATAATTAATAAAAAATTATTTATTAAAGAGAAAATAGAAAATTACTCAATTTTGGAAATTTGGAATAAATTATTAAATCAAAAAAAGTTATTTGGTTATGAAAGCCAAAAAGACTTTTATCATTTAACTGATCTGGATATTTTTAAAAAACTAAAAGATCTTTAGCTCTTTCTTGGTCAAGATATTTACAATTAGAAATTTTGCTATTTTCAAATTCAATTAAAAGTGGGTTTCCTGTAGGAATTTCAAGTTTTGAGATTTCATTATCATTTAAATTAAACAAATGTTTGCAAAGAGCTCTTATAGAGTTTCCATGAGCTGAAATGAGAATGTTTTCACTCTTTTTATTTTTTATCTCCTTACTATAAAATTTTATTACTCTTTCATACGTATCTTTTAAAGACTCGGTGTCAGGAATTTTTTTTGACGGAATTTTTTTGTATGTTTCAATATTTAGCGGATGATATGGATTTTTTTTATCCAAAGGTTCAGGTCTAAGATCCCAAGAACGTCTAAATTGATGAACTTTTTCTTCCCCAAGTCTTTTTTTCATTTCATCTTTATTTAGCCCTGTGAGCGCTCCATAATGTCTTTCATTTAATTCCCAAGCATTATTTACTTCTTTAAAGTCTTTCAATTCTCCTTGTATTATTTTTAAAGTATTTTTTGCTCTTATTTGAAAAGATGAATAATAAAAATCAATTTTAATTTGTTCTTTTTTAATCAATTGACCTGCTTTTTTGGCCTCTAATTTTCCATTTTCTGTTAAATCCACATCTACCCATCCAGTAAATTTTTTTTCAAGATTCCAAACACTTTGACCATGTCTTACTAAAATTAAATAACTCATCTGTTTATCTTTTAGATCAATTTGATAAAGATATATTTATATAAATGTTTCATTTTTTTAACAAATACAATTTTATTTTTTATTTAATTAACTTAATTGTAATTGTTTTTTATTTATTTCCAGGAAGCTTGATTGGATGTATTTTATATAGTAATTGTCAGTTGGAACCTAAAATTGAGCCAAATTTTTTAATATCCACAAATCATATGCTTATTTTTTTTATTCTTTCTCTGATTGGTTTTTTCACTTTTAGAAAAATTAATGAATATAGATTATTAGTGATTCACTTAACGTTTTTATGTTTTTTTTTAGAGGTGATGCATAATTTTATCCCAGAGAGAAGTTTTGAATACAAAGATTTATTAGGAAACTTTATTGGAATTGTTATAGGGGCTTTAGCTTTTTTTTTTTTAAAAAAATATGAAAATAATAAAAATTAATACTTTTTTTTTGATTTTTTTTTTAATTATAGGATGTTCATCAATACCAAAGAATACTTTAAATAGTTGTTCAATATTTAATGAAAGATATTTTTGGTATAAGTATGCTAAAAAATCAGAAGAAAAATGGGGAACTCCTATATATTTACAGCTTGCAATTATAAAAATGGAGTCCGATTTTAATTGGCTAGCAAAACCACCAAGGCAAAAATTATTTAAAGTCATTCCTTATAAACGTCCATCGAGTTCATTCGGATATTCCCAAGCAGTAAAAGGTACTTGGAAAGATTATAAAGATGAAACGGGTAATAAATTTGCAAGAAGATCAAGATTTAAAGACAGTGTTGATTTTATAGGGTGGTATACAAACAAAACTGAAAAAATTTTAAAAGTTTCAAAGAAAGATTCTTTTAAACAGTATATTGCTTATCACGAAGGCTGGGGTAATTATAAAAATTATAAAAATAATAAAAAAGTTATTAAACTAGCTAAAAGAGTAGAAAAGCAATCAAATATTTATAAGCAACAATTGTCAGAATGTAAAAATTCCTTATCAACCTCAAAATATATTATTTTTTAGTTTAATTGTTTTTTTAGTTCAATATCTACTGAATCAATTCGCTTTGTATTTTTAGCAAGGGCTAAATACATAGTAGGAGTTACATACAGAGTAAAGAAAGTAGAAATTATCATCCCACCTAAAATTGTTGAGCCAACCGCTAATCTTGAGCCTTCTCCTGCACCAGGGCCAATATTTCCTATAACTAACGGAAGCATAGCTATCATTGTACTTAGTGACGTCATTATGATTGGTCGAATTCTTAGCTGACAAGCTTTTATTATAGCATCGTGAACTTTGACTCCTGTTGTTCTTATTTGATTGGTATAGTCGACAATTAGAATACTATTCTTAGTAGATATACCAATAAGTATTATTAGTGCAATTTGAGAGAATATATTTACAGAACTGTTTAAAAATAAAATAAAAACTAGTCCACCGAATACAGCCAAAGGAACAGTTAAAATAATAATAAACGGATGAATAAAAGAATTAAAGGTTGCTGCCATAACTAAATAAGCAGTTAATAATGCGAGAGCAAAAATTAAATATATTTCATTTGTTGTTTCTTTTAATTCCTCTGATTTACCTTTCCAAGTAATTTGGTTTTGTGGAGCAACTCTAATCATTATATCTTCTAAGTATTTTATTGCCTCTGTTAGTGTGTAATCTTCTGCAAGCGCAGCAGAAATTGTAACAGCTCTTTGACGATTATATCTTGGGAGTGCTTCAGCAGTACCTTTTTCTCTAAACTCAACTAAACTTGCAACAGATACGAGTTTACCTGTTGTTTCAGATCTAACAAAAATTTTTGATAAACCATCTTTATCTCTTCTGTCTGCTAAATATTGTTGTAAAATAATTGGGTATTCTCTTCCTTCTTTGCTAAAAGTTGTCACTTTTTTTCCTCCATAAAGAGTTTCTAAAGTTCTACCTATATTTTCCGTAGAGACACCTAGATCATTAGCTCGATTTTTGTTTGTTATTAATTTAACTTCGGGTTTATTTTTCGTAAAGTCACTTTCAATCCGGAACATATTCCTATTTTTTCTCAATTCTCTCAAAACATTGTTTTGAATTTCTTCTAATTCCTCATAATTAGATCCATATATAACCATTTGAACTGGTTTGTTATAACTAGATACTCTTATTGATTGAGGTGAAATTGGAAAAGCAAAAGTTTCAGGTACTGAAACCACCTGTCCAATTGCCTCCCTTAGTATTGTTTGACTATCTTTTTCTCTATTTTTCCATTCGTCTAGTAACGCAATTATAATAAATGTATTATAAGTTGTTGCTGATTTACCAAAACCTGGAACTCTCATTATGAGTCTTTCGTAAGGACTGTTTTCAGCTTGTAGCAACTTTAAAATTCTACCTTCAATTATTTGTGCTTTTTCTTGGGTATACTCAAATGAACTTCCTTCATCTGTTGATCCTATTATTAAATAAGCACCCCTATCTTCCATTGGTAGTAACTCTTTTTTTGAAAAACTAAAAAGATATGCTGACACAGCTATAACAAAGATAATAAATACTGAAATCGTCTTTTGTTTATTGATCCAATAACCAAGGGAACTTATATAGAAATTAGTAAAAGATTTAAATCCATTGTTAAATTTTTTAACGAAGAAATTAATTTTTTCTTTCTTGTTTAAAAACTTACTACCAAGCATTGGTGACAAAGTTAATGCAACAAAAGATGAAACTACAATAGAGAAAGAAAGTGCGATAGCTGTTTCTTTAAATAACGTTCCTGAAATACCTTTTATAAAAATTAAAGGTAAGAAAACAGCAATTAATATTAAAGTAGTTGCAATAATTGCAAAGGTTATTTGTTTTGAACCCTTATAAGCTGCAACTAAAGGTGTTTCTCCATTTTCAATTCTAGTATAAATTGCGTCTGTCATAATTACTGAGTCATCAGTTATTATTCCTATTGCAAGGATAAAACTTAGTAGAACAAAAATATTAATTGATAGATCAAATATATATAGTCCAAGAAATGATCCTATAATACTTACTGGTAAAGCAACTGCAGGGACTATCACTGCTTTAAGATTGCCTAAAAAAAGATATATAATTAAAACAACTAAAATAAATGCAATAACTAAACTTTTATAAACTTCTTCAATTGCAGCACCAATATAAGTTGCTCTGTTAAAAGCTATTTCTAATTTTAATCCATCTGGCAAGGATTTATTAAGTTCTTTTATTTTAACTTTTATCTGTTTAGATAGTTCTACTGTTGAAGCACCGCTTTTAGCGTAGATTCCAATTCCTACAGTTTTTAGGTTTACTGCATTTTTCCTTTGTGCAGTAAATAAAGTTTTTTCTGAAACAGGCCCAAATTCAACATTTGCAATATCAGAAAGAATTATCACTTTTTCTTTATTTTTTCTAAGAGGAAGCTGTTTTATTGTATCTATATTAGTGTAAGATTTATCAATATTTAGAGTTAAATCTTTATTATTAGCCTCCAATGTACCCGCTGGAAGGTTAATATTTTCATTTCTTAAGGCTCTTTCAACTTCTTGGATGGTGAGATCATTAGCTGCTAACTTGATGGGGTCTATCCAAACTCTGACACTAAGTTCTCTCAATCCACCAACTAAAATTCTACCAACATTTGGAACACTTGAAAATGCATCGATTAAATATCTTTCAGCATAATCTCCAAGATCTAGATCATTCCATGTTGGAGAAGAAAGCCCTACCCACATAGTAGTTGTAAAACCCGCAGCTTGTTTTAAAATTTGCGGTGCATTTGCCTCACTTGGTAAATTATCTACAACACGTGCCACTCTTTCTCTAATGTCATTGGCAGCATCATCTAAATCTATATCTGTATTAAATTGTATATCAATTCTACTTGTTCCATTTAAAGAATTTGAGTCAATATTTTTAATCCCTTCTGCACCACCAATAACATCTTCAAGTTTTTGAGTTATTTCTTCATCAATTATCTCTGCTGAAGCAGATTTGTAATCTGTTTTTACTTGGACAACCGGTGGCTGAATACCATCTGGAAGTTCTCGGACTGGAAGTTCTGAAAAAACAAATATACCAAAAATAATTAAAATTAAAGACATGACCCAAGCTACAACGGGTCGTTTAATACTAACTTCAGTTATAAACATTTAATTATTTCTTCTCTTTTTCGGATTTTTTAAATAAATTTTTTAACCAATCAAACTTACCTTTTTTTGCCTCAGCTTTTTTTGATTTATCTTTTTTACCCCAGCTAGAATTCCCTTGTTTATTTTTGGCACCTTTTTCAATCGGTCTAATTGTTAAATTTGGTCTAACTTTTTTTGTCCCTTCGGCAACAATTTTATCTCCATCGTTTAATCCATTTAATATTTCTACAAATCCCAAATATCTATCACCTATCGTTACTTTTGTTTTCATTACTTTATTTTTCTCGTCAACTTTATAAATAAAAATATTCTCACCTTCGACTATTGTACTTGTATCAGGTGCGCCTAAGCCATTTCTTACATCGTACTTAATTGAAATTTCTAGAAACGATCCTGGAAGTATTTCCCCAGATGCATTATCCATTTTTATTCTTGTTGCTAAAGCTCTTGTATCCTCACTTATTCTACTTGCAAAAGACTCAACCTCTCCATTGTAAATTTTATTCTTATAACCAGAGAATTTAATATCAACTGGTAAACCCACCTTAATAAATGGAACAAAGATTTCTGGTATATCTACATCACAATATATTGAACTAGTGTCCTCAAGATTAATTAATAGAGAAGACTTTGAAACCTCTATATCTTCTGAAAATTCTCTTTTTCCAATTACTCCATCAAATTGTGCAATTATTTTTCTATTTTTAAGGTCAGCAATTATGTCTCCTTTTTTAACTTTTTGATTAAAATTTATTGGTTTTAGTATTTCATATTTTTCAATTTTAAATGATTGGGTCTGAATAGGTGTTGCTGTTCCATAAGTGCTGATAACATTTTCAAAAACCCTTTCTTGTGTTGTAGTTACTATTATTCCTGGAGGCGGCCTTTTACTAAATTTTTTTTTGAAATGATTTCCAATCATTGTTCTTCCAATAATTACAGTCGCAATAATTAGAAAAAATATAATTACTATACTTGTGACTTTTGTAGATGTTTTCATTAATTAGTTTTTTCCATACTCTGACCATGAGCCATCGTATATTGTCGGCATATATTTATCATTTATTAAAGAATAAGCCAGAGCCAATACGCTTGCGGTTACTCCTGAACCACACGAAAATACTATATTTTTTTCAAGGTCAAATTTAAATGTATCAAATTTTTCTCGAATTTTATTTTTACTCACAAAGGTATGGTCTTCATCAATTAATTCGTAAAAGGGAAGGCAAAAAGAATTTTTAATTGAGCCACTTCTTAAACCTTTTCTTGGTTCAGCAACTTTTCCTTCAAACCTCTCTCTGCTTCTTGCATCAACTACATTAAATTCTTTTTTTTCAATATTTTCATCAATTTGTTTTTTACTTTTAACAAGTTTTTTATTTTCTTTGCATGAATATGTAGAAGTTTTAGTGGTCACTTTTTTGTTGTCTGTAGCTTTATTTTCTTTTTTCCATTTTTTTAGTCCACCATTTAATACATGAACTAGTTCTGGATCATGTCCGTAATAAATTAAACTATACCAACATCTACAAGAACTAATTACTTCAGAGTTATCGTAAACTACTATTCTATCATTATTTTCTATTCCCATGTTACCCATTATTTTTTCCCAAGATTTAGGATCAGTAAGCATATGAGGTAAGTCGGTATCTAATTTTGAATTTTTATCTAAATCAAAAAAAATTGCATTTGGTATATGTTCTTTACAATACTCCTCAAAACCATTTCTTTTAGTTTGAGGCATATGCCATGAGCAATCAATAATTTTTACATTCTTAATATTATTTTCTAACCATGTGGTATCAATCAAAGACATTTTATCTTTTTTCTAAATATCGCTGGTGATACTCTTCTGCTGGACAATAGTTTTTAAGTAAAGAAATTTTTGTGACTACTTTCCCTGACAATTTAATATTCTCTTTTTTAATCATATTTTCAGCTATTTCCTTTTGTTTGTCATTTAAATAAAAAATTTCACTTCTATATTGAGTTCCAAAATCAGGACCTTGTGAATTTAGCGTTGTAGGATCATGAATTGCAAAAAAATATTCAATAATTTTTTCATAGGAAATTATTTTTGGATCAAAATCTAATTTAACTACTTCAGCATGATTTGTAGTTCCAGAACAAACATCTTTATAGTTTGTTACAGCGCTATGGCCACCACAATATCCAACTTCAGTTTTTATAACGCCTTCAATTTTACTAAATTTAATTTCTGGTCCCCAAAAACATCCTAATGCTAAAACTGCTATTTCCATTGATAAATTACTTAATTAATTTAAGTTAACCACATGCTCTCGAAAAATCAATTAGGCTTTTTTTACATGTTTATATCTGTATGTGCTTTTTCTTTAATGGACGTGATTGTAAAATGGTCTGATGATTATCCAGTTGGACAGGTATTATTTTTTAGGGGTTTTTGTGGAATCATTCCAATTTTGTTCCTTATACCAAAAGATAGATTTTTAAATTTTTATAAAACTGAAAGACCGATACTTCATATAAAAAGATGTCTAGCAGGGTTAATTGCAATTGTATCTATATTTGTAGCTTTGAGAAACTTACCCTTAGCCACAGTAGTAAGTATTTCATTTGCCTCACCGATATTTACAACAATTTTTTCTATATTTTTATTGAACGAAAAAGTTGGTTTTTATAGATGGCTTGCAGTTTTTGTTGGATTTATTGGAATAATAATTATATCTGAACCAGGTTTTAGCTCCTTGAATATCTATTATATTTATCCAATAATTTTTTGTTTGGGACTTTCATACGTTGCAATAGCTATACGAAAATTGTCTTCAACCGAACCAGTTTGGTTAATTAGTTTCTTTTTCTCATTTTCAATTTTAATATTTAGTTTTTTCTCTTTATACCAAAAATGGATTATGCCATCTTTGATAGATCTAATTTTACTATCATCCATAGGTATTCTTGGAGGAATCGCAAATTTATGGTTATCACAATCATATAAATTTTCTGAGGTTAGTTTAGTAAGTCCCTTAAAATATTTAGCATTAGTATTTGCTATTGTATTTGGATACTTTATTTGGGATGAAATACCAACTATTAAAACATTAATGGGAGCTTTATTGGTAATACTATCTTCATTCATAATCTTTAGAAGAGAATTAACTATGAAAAAACAATTATCAGTTGCTAGACATGACTAATACTCCCAAATATTGGAATTATGCTAAAAAATATATATCCAAAAAAGATAAAATAATGGCTAAATTAATTAAACAATATCATTCACCTTCTGAAATAATATTAAAATCTAGGAAAGATGTTTTTTTTTCATTATGTAAAAGTATTATCGGACAACAAATAAGTGTTGCTGCTGCAAACTCAGTTTTTTTAAAATTTAAAATAAAATGCAAAAACAACATTAACGCAAAAACTGTTAGTAAATTATCTATTAATCAATTAAAAAGTTGTGGCTTAAGCAGATTAAAAGCTTTAGGTATTAAAAGTCTTGCTAAACAAATATTAGATAAATCTTTTAATCCAAGAATTATAAAAAAAATGAATGATGAAGAGGCTATTTTATATCTTTCAAAATTAAGACAAATTGGAAGATGGTCTGCAGAAATGATTTTATTATTTACTTATAACAGGCCAAATATTTGGCCAATTCAAGATATTGGATTATTAAGAGCTATATCAAAAAATTATAAAAAGAAATATTTACCACCAGATTCATATGTAAAATTATTAAATAAAAGATTTTCTCCATACTGCTCTGTTGCCACTTGGTATTTATGGAGAAGTATAGATCCTGAACCTATTCAGTACTAAATTTTTATTAAGTTACATTCCTTCAAAAATTATATGATCTCTTGTTGCATTATTTTCTAAATGTTTTCTGGCCTCAACATATTCGTCAGAATTATAACAATTTTTTGCTGTTTCAATGTCTGGGAATTCCGCTAGCGCAACTCTAACCATTTCTCTACCTTGAAGGGTAATATTATTTGCGCTTCTTGCTAATAATCTTCCAGAGTATTTTTCAACTGCTTCTTTTGCTTTAATAGCGTATTTTTTAAGTCTTTCAGTGTCTTTTATTTCAGTATAGTTTGCAACCCAATATGCTTTCATAATTCTCCTTTTTAATTTTTTTTAATTATGATACCAAATTTCTGTGGGAAAATTATTTTTAAATTTATTTAGCACTTTATTAATTTTAATATTTGCTTCAAATATTCAGGCTAATGCTGATGAATTATTTAGTAAGGGAAAAGAGGTCTTTCTTGAGGCTGGCAATTGTGCTGCATGTCATAGTCTCTCAGACGCAGGATCAATTGCTGAGATTGGCCCAAATCTTAATCAAATTAGACCTCAAGTTCAAACAATTCTTATGGCTGTCAAAAATGGAATAGGGGTAATGCCTGCAATGGAGGGAATTTTGTCAGATGAGGAAATAGAGGCTGTTGCTCATTATGTTTCTATAGCCGCAGATCAATAAAAAAAAATTTAACTATAATTTTTTATCCAATGTTTAGCTATATCTACTCTTTTACAAATCCAAATATTTTTAAATTTTAAAACATAATCCAAAAATTTCTTGAGTGATTGTATTCTACCAGGTCTGCCAATTAATCTACAATGCAAACCAACCGACATCATTTTTGGTGAAGTTTTTCCTTCCTCGTAAAGGGCATCAAAACTATCTTTTAAATAATTATAAAACTGTTCTCCAGAGTTAAACCCTTGATTAGTTGCAAATCTCATATCATTGTTATCAAGTGTATAGGGAATCATTAATTGTTTTTTTTTACCTTTTTTTATCCAATAAGGAAGGTCATCACTATATGTATCGCTGCTGTATAAAAAATTTCCATTTTTAATAACTAAATCTAGAGTATTTACACTGCATCTTCCTGTATACCAACCAGTGGGTTCAGCGCCAAAATTTTTTTTAATGGATTTTATTGCTAGTTTCATATCACTTTCTTCTCTTTTCTTTGGTACATTTTGATAATCAATCCATCTCCATCCATGACAAGCAACTTCATAATTTGCTTTTTTTATGGCCGAACAAACTTCCTTATTCCTTTCTAGTGCCATCCCAACACCAAAAATAGTAAGCGGTATTTTTTTCTTTTTAAATAAATCATGAATTCTCCAAAACCCTCTTCTTGATCCATATTCATAAATCGACTCCATATTTAAATGTCGACCTTTAATTGGTTTTGCTCCTATAATTTCAGACAAAAATACCTCCGAAGCTTTATCACCATGCAGAGTGCAATTTTCTCCACCTTCCTCATAATTTAATACAAATTGTAGAGCCAACCTAGCATTACCAGGCCACCTTACTTTAATATTTTTGGATCCATATCCTACTAAATCTCTTGGGTATTTTTTTTTCATTTTTTTAAAATAATTTTCTCTTTTTTAAATTTATAAATTTCAAGGTTCTTTCCTTTTCCTTTCCTATCAACAACAAGAAAATTCATATTTTTCATAGAAATTAGTGGAAAGTGCCAAATACCAGCATTGTAATTTATTCCAGTTTGTTTTGGGACCACAAAGGATTGGATTTTATTTATATTTGGTTTATTTCCTCTCGGTGCCACGAATACTAAAAATTTTGTATCATCCATTGGTATAAAGGCTTGGCTTCCTAGAGGATGTTTTTCCATCATATCAATTTTCATGGGAAACCTTCTTTTTTTTGCTTTAAAAATACTAACGATTGCTTTCCCATTTTTTTTAGAGGTATCTATATTTATCAAATCATTAAACCGCTTTGCATATCCATCATTAATATTTATAGGATTTTTTTTCGACGTATCTATTAATTGCCCAAATTTAGAAAAATTTTTTTTTGTTATGTTTTTTGCTTTTATTATGTTCATTTCACAAAATTTCCGAATGCTCTTATTCTTGAAATTCCCCCATCTGGATAGATATTTATTCTAAGATAATTTTCCTTACTTCTTTTAATTAAGAACTTTTTAAAAATATGTTTTTTATGAGCAGATAGTTTGGATTTATTTACAATAATTTTCCAATTTTTTGAATTATTGACAATTGATTTATTAGATAGATCTTTTGAAATATTTGCAGTTTGAATTGAGCAAGTATCGGGGTAATTCCCTTTAAAATGATGAGTATCTATCTCTAATCTTTTAATTAAGCCTGGTTTTCCAAATTTAATTATGAGCCAATCAAAGTTTTTTCCTCTGCTTCTTCGTGTTTCCCAGCCATCTCCCATATTTTTTCCTTTTCCAGGAGCTATGACATTTTCAGCTCTGCCAAAGTGTTCATTATTGCAACCAACAATTGAAGCACCAGTTAAAACAGATGTTAGATTAATATTTTTATTGCTCAAAAAGTTTCTTTCCATTTCAATTTTTCCAAAAAGTCTGAGTCTTGCAACTCCACCATCTGGAAAAATGTTTAATTTTATATAATTAAAAACTGATTTGTTTTGTGATTTAAAACTATGGTTTCTGTTTGCCCCAAGTCTTTTTTTTCCAAGTAATTGGAGCCATTTTGTTTTTTTGCTTGGTTTATTCTTACTGAAACAACCCTCTACTGAAGCATGGGTAGGTTGGTTTCCATTGAAGTGAGTTGTATCAATATCTATATCAAATATCTTTCCAGGCTTTCCCAGTTTTAAAATTAAATAATCGAAACCTATTAATCTTCTTCTTCTAGTTTCCCATCCATCCATCCATTTTCCATGTTTGTCGAATAATCCATCTTTGAAAACTGGAGGATCAATTTTTAATATTCTATGAGCAGCTGCAAAAAAATCATCAGTCTTGTATATAATTTTAGATCCAATCCTAGGATCTGCTAAATTGATCATTTTCGCACTTATAAATTTTTTCATTTTTTATTTATTTCATTTAAACGAAAGGTTGCAATTTTTTTTACTTGTTTTTTTGCTTCAAAGAATTCACTTTCTACATCACTTTGTATTCTTTGTCTAAAATTATTCAAAATTTCATTTTTATCTTTACCTTTTACCGCAATTATAAAAGGAAAATTAAACTTTTTTTTATATTCTAAATTTAATTTTTTAAATTCCTCATATTCATCGTTAGAACATTGATTTAATTTTGCTGAAGCTTGTTCCGATATAGATTCTGAAGTCATTTTTTTGGCCACTGCAAGTTCCGGATGTGCATTTAAAATTTCTAAAATTTTATTTTTCTCATAATTTTCATAAATATTTAACATTTTAAGCACAATATCTTCAAAATTTTTAAATGGTTTAGATTTAAAAGCCTCTAAAGCCACAGATTCAGTCTTTTCAAAAACATTACCAAATATTGACAAAAAATCAGACTTGTTAAGATCGTTAATGTTATCTATTGTTCTCATATAATTTTAAATAATTTAAGTTTGAAATTTAAATGATACTATAATTTTATGACAAAGCTCACAACTCATGTTTTAGATGTATATTCAGGCAAACCTGGAAAAGGTATCTTAGTTGAGTTGTTTTATTTAAATAATTCAGAAAGAAAAAAAATAACTTCAATAAAACTCAATGATGATGGTAGAGCGAGTTCTCCATTAGCAGAGGGAGATATTTTTGTTAAGGGTAAATACGAATTAGTTTTTTACATTGGTGATTATTTTAAAAATACGTCATCAGTAAGTGATGTACCGTTCTTGGATGATGTAATTATTAGATTTGGTATTTCAGATCCTTCACAACATTATCATGTACCTTTATTAGTATCTCCATGGAGCTATTCTACTTATAGAGGCAGTTAAGTGATATCAAATTCAGTAAAGTTTCTTTTGAATGATAAAATTTTAGAAATTAAAAATCCAGATCCTAATCAAACAATTCTTAATTATATTAGGACTGAATTAAAAAAAACTGGAACTAAGGAGGGATGCTCAGAAGGTGGTTGTGGTGCATGTACAATTGTTTTAGGTGAGCTAGTAAGCAATGACGTAAAATATAGTTCAATTAATTCTTGTATTTCTTTTGTGCCATCTTTGAATGGTAAACAACTTTTGATTGTAGAGGATTTGGTTTCTAAAGATGGGAAACTTCATCCAGTACAAGAGGCAATGGTGAAATTTCACGGTTCACAATGTGGATTTTGTACTCCAGGGTTTGTTATGTCTCTGTTTTCAATGTTTAAGAATAATAAAAGCTACAATAGCGAATTAATAACAGACTCAATTTCAGGAAATTTATGTCGTTGCACTGGCTATAGACCTATTATTGATGCTGCTAAAAGTTTGAATAAGATAAGTAAGACAGATGAGTTTAGTAAAAATAAAAATAAAACTATAAAATTATTAAAAACTATTAAACCAAATAATATATTTATTAAAAAAGATGATAAAGTTTATTTCTCTCCTAAAAATGTCAAAGAATTAAAAAATATAATTAAAAATAATTCTAATTTTAATTTTCTTGCAGGTGGAACAGATTTATCTTTAACAGTTACAAAAGAAAGAAAAGAAATTCCGTTTATAATAGATTTAAAAGAGATAAAAGAATTAGATTTTATTAAAGTAAATAAAAATTATTTAGAAATTGGTGCAGCCACTCCTTTAATTAAGTTTGAAAATGAAATAAAAAAATATTATCCAGATTTTTACTCAGTATTGAAGAGATATGGTTCTGTTCAAATTAGAAATGTAGGTACCATCGGAGGTAATATTGCTACAGCATCTCCAATTGGAGACTCATTACCAATTTTATTATCTTTAAATGCTGAGATCTTGATTGAGAGCTTTAATAAACGAAAAGTTATACCAATTAACAATTTTTTCTTAGATTATAGGAAAACTAAACTAAAAAGAACAGAATTTATAAGATCAATTAAAATCCCATTATTTAAAAAAAATATATTTAAAGCATTTAAAATTTCAAAAAGATTTGATGATGATATTTCTTCTGTTTGTGGCTCTTTTAATTTTGAAATCAATAATAATCAAATTAAAGAGGCATATATTGCATATGGAGGTATGGCTGCAGTGCCAAAAAGGGCCAAGGCATGTGAGAAAGTTCTTAAAAATATGCCTCTTAATATCAATACTTTTGACCATGCAAAAAATTATCTTGAGGAAGATTTAAGTCCAATTGGAGATATGAGAGCAAGTAAAGAATATAGGTTAGAGATAGCTAAAAATTTGTTAATGAAATGTTTTATAGAAATAAATTCTAATAAGTTAACTAGAGTTAATTGAATGAGTAAAGATAATATTATTGGAGATATAAGACCACACGATAGTGCTTACAAACATGTAAGTGGGTATGCTGAGTATACTGATGACATTGTAGAACCAAAAAATACAATTTATGGTGCAATTGGTTTAAGTAAAAAAGCACACGCTATAATTAAAAAAATTGATTTAACTGAAGTAAAAAATAGCAAAGGTGTTATTTCAGTAGTTACACAAAGTGATATTCCTGGTAGAAATGATGTTGGTCCTGTTTTTGATGGAGACCCTATTTTTCCGACAAACAAAGTTGAGTTTTATGGTCAACCCTTGTTTGCAGTTGCAGCTGAAACGACAGAATTAGCTAGAAAAGCTGTGTTAAAAGCCAAGGTTATCTATAAAGATTTAAAACCTATAATTACAATAAAAGAAGCTTTAAATAAAAAACAGTTCCTATTCAAGCCTAGAAAAATAAAAAGAGGTAATGCCTCAAAGAAAATAAAAATATCTAAAAATGTTTTAAAAGGTAGCTTTACAACAGGAAGTCAAGAACACTTTTATTTAGAAGGTCAGGCAGCTTTTGTAATTCCTAAAGAGGATGATAATTTTTTAGTTTATAGCTCAACACAACACCCCTCAGAGACACAACAATTAATTGCAAAAATGTTTAATCAAAAAAGTAATTCAATTAATGTTGAAGTAAGAAGAATAGGAGGTGGATTCGGTGGGAAAGAAACAAATTTTATGACAGCTTGTATTTGCGCGTTATTGGCTAATAAATCAGGACAACCTGTGAAATTAAGATTAGATAGAGATGATGATATAATTTTAACTGGCAAAAGACATGAGTTTTTTTCTGAGTATGAAGTTGGTTTTAATGATGAAGGAATTATAGAAGGATTAAAAATAAATTTATCCTCAAATTGTGGAATGTCGCCTGATTTATCAGCTGCAATAAATGAAAGAGCCTTGCTTCATATAGATAATGCATATTATATTTCAGATATTGAGGTGGTAAACAATTTATGTAAGACAAATATCCCAACCTCTACTGCATTTAGAGGCTTTGGTGGAAACCAAGGAATGATGGCAATAGAGAATGTTGTAGATAATATTTCAAGGTATTTAAAAAAAGATCCACTTGAAGTAAGAAAGAAAAATTTTTATCAAAAAGATAAAAAGAACGTAACTCATTATGGAATGACTATTGAGGATAATGTTATTAATGAATTATTCAAAAATTTAGAAAATAAATCAAATTACAAGAAAAGATATTCTGATATAAGAAAATTTAATGAAGTAAATAAATTTAAAAAGAGAGGCATTGCCATTACACCATTAAAATTTGGTATTTCGTTTACAACAATTCACTTAAATCAAGCTGGAGCACTTGTCCATATTTATACAGATGGAAGTATATATTTGAACCATGGAGGTATAGAAATGGGTCAAGGAACACATACGAAAATAGCTCAATTAGTAGCAAATTCATTAGGATTGCCCTATGATTTAGTTCATATTTCATCTACCACTACATCTAAAGTTCCAAACACATCAGCAAGTGCAGCTTCATCAACCACTGATTTAAATGGAGCAGCAGCGCTAAATGCAGTAGCAAAAATTAAATTAAATTTAGAAAAATTTATAAAGAAAAAATATAAAATTTATAATCAGGAAGCAGTTTATAAAGATCAACATATAATATTTGGAAATAGGCAATTTGAATTTAAAAGTATTATTCAAGATGCATATTTAAATAGAATTTCTCTTTCATCTTCAGGTTTTTATTCAACACCAAAAATTAATTTTGATAAAAAAAAATTTAGAGGTAGGCCATTTTACTATTTTTGTTATGGTGCAGCTGTTTCAGAAGTAACTATAGACACACTAACTGGTGAAAATGTATTAGAAAGAGTTGATATTTTGCATGATGCTGGAAAACCAATAAATCCAGCACTTGAATTAGGTCAGATTGAAGGTGGGTTTGTACAAGGACAAGGCTGGTTGACAATCGAGGAACTCAATTGGAAATCAAATGGACAAATTACAACATTTTCTCCATCAACATACAAAATACCAGCAGTTAGTGATATCCCAAAAAAATTTAATGTGGAGATTTACAAAGAGGGTATAAATAAAGAAAACGTTGTTAATAAAGCCAAGACCACTGGTGAACCACCGCTGATGCTAGCAATGAGTGTTTTTTATGCAATTAAAGATGCAATTGCTTCAATTGGAAATTACCAAATTGCACCCGAACTTAATGCGCCAGCAACTCCTGAGAGAATCTTAATGAGTGTTAATAAAATTAAACAAAAATTAAAAAATCTAAATGGAAGATAAAAAAAAATTTATGGCAAAAGCCATTGAACTTTCCATAAATAGTGCAAATACTATTGGTGGGCCTTTTGGAAGTATCATAGTTAAGGATAATGAGATTATTGCAGAAGGTTCTAATAAAGTAACTTCTTCAAATGACCCTACTGCCCATGGTGAAGTTGTAGCAATTCGAGAGGCTTGTAAAAAATTAAATACTTTCGATCTATCAGGTTGCGAGATTTATACATCTTGCGAACCTTGTCCGATGTGTCTTTCTGCAATTTATTGGTCAAGATTAGATAAAATATATTATGCAAATACAAGAGAAGACGCAAAAAAAATAGATTTTGATGACTCATTTATTTATTTAGAGATTCCTAAAAAAATAGATGATAGAAAAATAAAAATGACACAAATGCTTAGAGATGATGCTCTAAAAGCATTTGAAATTTGGGATAAAAAAGTAGATAAAATAAAATACTGATGGAATTTTTACCTTATACTATTAAATGGTTAGAAGTAATTTTAAGATGGGGCCATGTAGTGTTCGCTATTTTATGGGTAGGTAATAGTTTTTTATTTAATTACTTAGACAATAATTTAAATAAAAATATAACAAGCGATGATGTCGATGGTGAAGGATATCTGATGCATTCTGGTTTTTTTTACAAGTTATCAAGATTAAAAACATCGCCACCACAGGATTATTTAAATAGACTAGTAATCTTTAAATGGCAAAGTTATTTAACTTTTGTAACTGGAATGTTGCTGTTAGTTGTAATTTATTATTATAACGCAGGTGTATTAATGGTTGATAAACGTGTTTTGTTAATGCCTCCTAGTTATGCAATTATTATTTCACTTCTATCATTGATTGTTGCATGGTTTATTTATGATCGTTTGTGTAAATCTAAATTGATCGAAAATAATGTATTATTTATTTCTATAGCAATTATTTTACTGACTGCTGTTTCTTTTGGTTTGACTAAATTATTTGGTCCAAAATTTGCAATTTTAAGTGTTGGATTGATTATAGGTACTAATATGTTTGGAAATGTTTTTACAGTAATTATACCTAATCAAATGAATATTATTAGTAGTAGTGAGAGAGGTGAAAAATTTGATATGAGCTTATCTTTAGCAGCTAAACAAAGATCCATTCACAATAATTACTCAACTTTTTTGGTTTTGTTTATAATGCTTTCGGGGCATTCAAGTTTTTTGGTCTATCATAAGTATAACTGGTTAATTTTAGTTGCAATAGGAGTAATTACAGCAGTCGCTAGACATTATTTCAATTTAAGAGGAAGAAACATTCATAAGTTGTATTTCTTAATTTCCTCAATAATCGCACTTATCGTTCTTGCAGTTTTGGTTTTATTATTTAAATAATTAAATATAAAAATTATGACAGAAAAATTAATTGTTAGTTGGAATGAATACAATCAGACGGTTGAAAAACTAGCAATCCAAATCCATGAAAGTGGATATGAACCTACAATCTTAGTTGGTATTATGCGAGGAGCAGCACCAATGATAGATGTTTTAAGTAGAATTTTTAAATTGAAATGTGCTTATTTAGCTGTGGAGTCTTATAGTGGAAAGGGTGTAGAGGATGAGCAAGGCGATATTGTGTTCTCAAGAGAAATGAGCTCTATTGCACCTAATATGGGTGGCAGAATACTATTATGTGATGATTTATCAGACACAGGAATTACATTTAATAAAAGCATAGATTGGTTAAGAAAATATGAACCTATTAAAGATAAGATTGATGATATAAAAACCGCAACTTTATTTAAAAAAAAGAAATCAACATTTGAACCAGATTTTTGTGCAAATAAACTTTCAGGAGATCCCTGGATTGTACAGCCTTTTGAAATTTACGAAGAGCTTAGAATTGAAGAAATAAAAAAGAAACACCACAAATAAAAAAGGCCAGTTATGAAACCGGCCTTTTAAAATTTTAGATTTATTAACTTATTTAGGTATATCGCCCTCAACACCTTTTACATAAGTCATCATTCCCGCAAGCATTCCATCATCAGCAGTTTTACCTTCGGCAACCATTAAATTTCCTTTTTGGTCGTAAATAGGTCCAGTAAAAGCATGAACTTTACCTGATGCCAAATCAGCTTGAAGTTTTTTAACTTTGGATCGGACATCACTAGGAATAGCAGAGTCAAGATCAGATATAACAACCATACCGTCTCCGATACCATGCCATGTATCTTTTTGATTCCATGTTCCATTAGCTACAGCTTTAACTCTTTCTACATAGTAAGGTCCCCAATTATTTTCAACTGAAGTCAATACTGCTTTAGGAGCAAACTTATCCATATCACTTGCTTGACCAAACGCATAGACGCCTGCTTTTTCAGCAATCTGTACAATTGCAGTACTGTCAGTATGCTGGGCAATAATATCTGCACCTTGATCAATTAAAGCTTTAGCAGCTTCAGCTTCTTTACCAGGATCATACCAAGTAAATGCCCAAACAATCTTAGTTTTGATATTTGGATTTACTTTTTGAGCAGCTAAAGTAAATGAATTAATTCCTCTTATTACTTCTGGAATTGGAAAAGATGCTACATAGCCGATAACATTAGATTTTGTCATTGAACCGGCTATTGTTCCCAAGATTGCTCTACCTTCGTAGAATCTCGCGGCATATGTTGCAACATTTGGATGCTCTCTTTTGTACCCTGTTGCATGTTCAAATTTAACGTTTGGAAACTCTTTTGCAACTTTGTTTGTTGGATTCATATATCCAAAACTAGTTGTAAAAATAACATCATGACCAGAATTTGCTAATTGTCTAAGTACTCTTTCAGCATCGGCACTTTCTGGAACACCCTCTACGTAAGTTGTTTTAAATCCGGCAGCTTCTACAGCTTTTCTACCTACATCATGCTGATACGTCCATCCATGGTCACCAGTCGGACCAATATAAACGAATGCTGCTTTAACATCTTTTGCTACTGCAGCTACAGTCAATGTAAACAAAAAAACTAAAGAAGAGACGAAAGAACGAATAAATAATTTATGCATAAATTTATTTCCCCTATTTAATTTTTTAATTAAGTTAAGCTTAAATTAAATAAATTAAAAAAAAATAATTATTTTATAATTAATTGTCTTTATAAAACGATTTACCCAGTGAACTTGGAGTACTTAACCTAATTTTTCTACTATCACGAGAAATTACAACTAATACTATTATTGTTACAATATAAGGCAGGGCAGTTAAGAATTGAACAGGAATTCTCACACCTATCGCTTGCATATGAAATTGAATAATTGTTAATCCACCAAAAATCATTGCTCCGATTAAAATTTTAATTGGGTTCCATGTAGAAAAAACAACTAGTGCTAAAGCAATCCAACCTCTACCACCTGTCATATTTTCAATCCATTGTGGAGTATAGATCATTGATAAATAAGCACCTGCAAGTCCACACATAGCGCCACCATATAGTATACAAGCGTAACGAACTAACTTTACGTTTATACCTTGGTTAGATGCAGACTCTGGAGAGTCTCCTACAGCTCTCACAATTAATCCAATTTTTGTTTTTTTTAAAAAATAGCTTGTTGTAAAGGGCAAGGCAAAAGCAAAATAAAAAACTACCGAATGTCCAAATAATATTGGACTTAAAAGTGGTATTGTGTCTTTTAAACTTTCAAATAGAACAGGAAATTCTTTTCCAGGAATACCAACAAAATTTTTTCCAATCATTGCAGAAATTCCTATTCCAAAAATAGTAAGAGCTAAACCAGTTGCTACATGATTTGTAATTAATGTTTGGGTAAGAAATGCAAAAATTGTTGAAATTAAAACACCTGCTAACATTGCCCCAAAAACTGCAATAATCAAACTTCCAGTAACAGTCATTAGTGCAAAGCCTGAAATAGCTCCAATGATCATCATGCCTTCAACGCCGAGGTTTAGAACACCAGATCTTTCTGTAATAAGTTCCCCACAAGACGCTAAGATCAAAGGAACAGCAGAGGCCATGATTGATGCAATTATCAGTCCAACAAAATTTATATCGATGATCATTTTTTTGAACCTATAAATTTAAATTTAAAAAAAAGTAGATAGTCTGAAGCAAGAAGAAAAAATAAAATCATTCCTTGAAAAACCTGGCCAGTATATTTTGGAATTTGCATAAATATTTGTGCTGTTTCGGCACCCAGATAAGTAATTGCAACAACTAGAGATGCAAAAATTATTCCAACAGGATGTAAACGGCCTAAAAACGCCACAATTATTGCAGTAAAACCATAATCTGGAGATACTTCTCTATGAAGCTGTCCGATAGGTCCGGTTATTTCACCAACTCCTGCTAAACCTGCACAAGCACCACTTATTAAAAAAACGAGGATAATCATTTTTTTACCTTTGTACCCAGCATATTTTGCTGTCTTTAAACTAAAACCTGAAACTTTCATTTGGAACCCCAAATACGTTTTATAAAAAATAAACCAACTGATAACTACTGCTGCTAAAGCTAGAAATATACCTGCATGAATTCTTAGTCCTTCAAATAATAAAGGAAGTCTTGCAGAGTCACTGAACTGTCTTGTTTCAGGAAAATTAAATCCTTCTGGATTACTCCAAGGACCTACAACAAGATAATCCAAAATTAATTTTGAAACGTATACCAACATAAGACTTACTAAAATTTCATTTGTATTAAAGTAAGTTTTTAAAATTGCAGGTATAGACGCATATAGCATACCACCAATTGCGCCAGCTAAAATAACTATTGGTAGAATATAAAATCCTTCTTGTTCATAAAATAATAATGCAACACCCCCTGAAACAATGGCTCCAAAAGTTAATTGACCTTCTGCTCCAATATTCCAATTATTACTTTTAAAACAAAAAGATAAACCAATTGCTATTAAACAAAGTGGAGTGGCTTTTAATAGTAATTCACTGAATCCGTATTTATCTGCAATTGGAACTATGAAAAAAAACTTTAGGGCTTCAAAAGGTTTAAAACCCAGAATATAAAAAATTAAACCTCCTGCTACCAAGGTTAAAAAAATTGCTAAAACAGGTGTAAGGAAAAATATAGCTCTTGAAGGTTCATCTCTTTTAACAATTTTAATCAATTTCCTCCTCCCATTAGTATCCCAAGTTTTTCAGAGGTAACCTCATCAGCATCCATAATTTTTGATAATTTCCCCTTATGAATTACTGAAATTTTATCGCTCAATTTTAATAACTCATCAGTATCTGTAGATATTAATATGATTGATTTATTTTGTTCATTAATTTTAATCAATGTTTCATGAATATAATTTATTGCTCCAACATCTAGCCCCCAAGTTGGATTAAAACAAATTAATAAATCTGGAGAGGTGATTAATTCTCTTCCTATAATTAATTTCTGCAGATTACCTCCAGATAAAAATTGGCTTTTTAACTCTATGTTGTCTGTGTTAACATTAAAGTCCGAAATTATTTTTTTTGAATGCTCTTTAATTTTATTTTCATTGATTAACCCATTATTAAAAAAGTTTGAGGATTTATAATTATTTAGAGCTACATTTTCAAAAATTGCCATTTGTGGTATAGCAGCTTGCTCAAGTCTATCCTCTGGAGAAAAGGCCATCAAATATTCTCTTCTCTCTTGAGGATTTAAATCTCCAATATAATTTTTATTAAATTCTATAGAATTCTTATCTGATATTATTTCACCACTTAATACTTGAAATAATTCACTTTGGCCGTTTCCTGATATACCAGCAATTCCCAAACATTCGCCTCGATTAACAGAAAAATTAATATCACTCAAATTTGTTTCAAATGGATCTTCGCTTATAAAATTAAGATTTGTAATATTTATTAATTTATCTGATGAATTTTTCTCTTTTTTTTTCTTGATATTTTTTAAGTTTTGACCCACCATTTTGTTAGCAAGTGTTTCAATATTTTCATTCTTTATTTCACTTACAGAAACCAGCTTTCCTCTCCTCATTACAGCAACTTCATCGCAAAGCTCCATAACTTCCTTAAGTTTATGAGTAATATAAATAATTAAAATCCCTTCTTCTGAAAATTTTTTCAAAGATAGAAATAATTCACTTGTTTCTTGCTCTGTTAATACAGATGTTGGTTCATCCATAATTAAAACTTTTGGACTCCTTATTAGACATCTAATTATCTCTACTTTCTGTTTTTGACCTGCCGAAAGATTTAAAACAGGTATATCAAGATCAATTGAAAAATTGTATTTACTCATAATTGAGTCAATTTTTTCTCTTAAACCTTCTCTTTGTTCGTCTGAGTCTATTATTAAGTTTTCAAATACAGACAAAGTTTCGAAAAGGTTAAAATGCTGGAAGACCATCCCAATATCATTTTTTTTTGCATCTAATGGTGAATTAAGCTTTAGATTATTTTCATTTAAATAAATTTTACCTTCGTCAGGTATGATGACGCCTGATAGAATTTTAACCAGGGTTGATTTACCAGCACCATTTTCACCAAGAAGAGCATAAATTTTGCCACTATTAAATTCGAGTGACACATTATCGTTTGCAACACATCCAGGATATATTTTGGTTACATTTGAAATTTTAAGATTTGTATTCATTGATTAATTTAATGGTATAGAATTTCCATCTTTATTTTCCTGATATTGATTTGATAAAGTTTGATATTTTTTTTTAATTTCATTTAATTGACTCAATTTTTTTTCTTTTTCTAATTGAGGTAAATTTTCAATAAGTAAATTTATATTTTGACTTTTCCAATAATAATTTTCTTTATTATATTCTCCATCATTAATTTTAAATACTTCCTTCAATATATTTAAATCATGTGGAATATTAAAATCATCATTTGTGGCTGCATATGGAAACAGATAATAAAAATTATCAAATCCAGAAAAAGTAATTGCACTTAAGCACATGCTACAAGGTTCATGTGAACTTAAAAATATACAATCTTTTTCATTGGGTCTCGTTTTTGCCTCTAATTCATAAAACTTTTTAAGAGCATGCATCTCACCATGCCATAATGGATTTTCTATTTCATTATTTGTTTCGGCAATTACAAGTGACAAATCTTTCTTTTTAATTATGGCAGCCCCAAATATTTTACTACCTTTAGCAACACCACTCTCTGTTAGAGGTAAAACTTCCTTTAAAAATATATTTAGTATCTTTTCTAAGGCTTTTTCATTCATATGCTTGAACAATCAAATAAAGAACACAATTGTTACTATAATTAAACTTAAAAGTAATAATAAATAAATTATTTATACAACTTTAAAGTTAATAATTTATTAAGAAAAAATGTTTGTTTAAACTTATGTTAAAATTTAAATCAGCTATAAGTCTTATAATAGTCTTAATTTTTTTATCAGGATGCCAAACAGTTAAAGAAAAAACTGATGCTATTGTAGAAAAAGAAAACGAAAAATTAAGTAAATTTCTTGGTAAATCTGCTAGTGAACTTCAAATGGAGCTTGGAAAGCCAGACGAAGATTTCAAAAATGCTAAAGGAAATTTTGAGCTAGTTTATAATAGTAAAAAATACCTTGTACCTTGTGAACGAAGATTTGAAATTAATTCGGAAAATATAGTTATAGGCTTTGTATCTAACGGTTGTTTTTAAAACTGATTGGTAGAATTGAATCTGCTCATTATAGGTTTTTTTATCACAATAAATTAAGTAATATTTGTTTCTAAATTATTTTTTATGTTAATTCATGATCAATATTGTAACGTCATCTTAATAAGGAGGGTAAATGGCTTCAAGAAAAACACAAATGGGCTCTACAAGCAGTCCAGACAATAAACTTCCATTAAATAAGTCCATACCTTTAGGAATTCAACATGTGCTTGCAATGTTTGCAGGCAATATAACTGTTCCTATTATTGTGGCTGGAGTTTTTGGTCAAACGCCTGAACAAAAAATATTTTTGATTCAAATGGCTTTGTTTGTAGCAGGAGTTGCAACAATCATTCAAACTGTTGGATATAAAGAGATTGGTGCAAGATTACCTATTGTTCAAGGTACAAGTTTTGCATTTATACCAATCATGTTACCTTTTAAAGCAGCAGGATTAGGAGCAGTATTTACAGCAGCGTTCATTGGAGGAATTTTTCAAATTTTTATTGGAAAAGTTTTAAAACCAATAAGACATCTATTCCCACCATTAGTCACTGGTATAGTTGTGCTTATGATCGGATTTAGTTTGCTAAAAGTTGGTTTTATGTATGCTGGTGGAGGTGGATGGTTAATGAACAATAAACCTGAAATCTTTGCAAATGCAAATCACTTAACAGTTGCCGCTTCAGTCTTTATAGTTGCTATCTTTTTTAATCTTAGAGGTAAAGGGATGGCTTCTGCAGCCTCAATTTTAATTGGAATAGTAGCTGGTTTCATAGTTGCAGCAGCATTAGGAATGGTTAACTATGGAAAAATTGCATCTGCAGCATGGTTTGCATTTCCAATGCCACTTCAATATGGAATTGATTTTGTACCTGGTGCAATAATTCTAATGTTATTTATGTCAGTTGTTACAACAATTGAAACAATTGGAGACATAAGTGCTACGACAATGGGTGGTGCTAAACGAGAAGCAACAGATAAAGAGATATCAGGTGGAATCATGGCAGATGGTGTCGGTACTGCATTTGGTGCAATATTTAATGCAATGCCAAATACATCTTATTCGCAAAATGCTGGACTAGTTGCGTTTACAGGAGTTGTAAGTAGACACGTTGGAACTATAGCTGGAATAGTTTTAGTTCTAATGGGATTATTTCCAAAATTAGGTGGAATAATTGCTGCAATGCCAGAGTCAGTGATAGGTGGAGCAGCAATCATTATGTTTGGTATGATTGTAGCTGCTGGTATTAAATTAATTTCAAGGGCAGAAATGGATCAAAGAAATTTATTAATCTTAGCTCTTTCTTTGTCTTTTGGAATTGGGATGTCATTGTTACCAGACTTTGTGAAAAATATTCCTGATTTTGGAATAAGTTTAAAACTACTGTTAACAACTGGACTTATACCTGCTGGATTATTAGCATTTACTTTGAATGCTATAATGGCGAAAAAATAATTAATTAAAACTTGTGGGGAGAAATCCCCACAAGTAAGGCATAAAATTTATTTAATTTCAATAAGCTTCTTTTTTTTATGCTCTGGAATTATTCTTTCACAAGATATTGTTAAAAGACCGTCTTTAAGTTCAGCACCATTAACTTTTACATCATCAGCAATAGTGAATGATCTTGCAAATTGCCTTTGAGAAATACCTTTATGAATTATTTCTCCATCAACATTATTATCTTCAGATTTATTAACTTGTTTTGTTCTAACGGTTAATAAATTTTCTTCAAACTCAACCTCAACATCTTTTTTACTAAAACCAGCTAATGCTACTTCAATAGCATAATTATCCTTACCAGTCTTTCGTATGTTATAAGGTGGGTAATTTGACTGCATTGTCAAATTTCCATTACCTAGCATATTTTCGAATTGATCAAACATGTCGTCGAAACCAATTGAAAAAGGTCTAAGTGAGTTAAATATAGATAGATCCTTACTTGTCATTAAATCCTCCTTTGTTAAGCAAGTTTATTTGTGCAAGCCCCATTAGGCGACTTACTCTATTTATTTAGGAATTAATTAATTTTTTTCAAGATCGAAAATTTACTAAATTTTTTTAGAAATTTTTAATGCAAATGCATAATCAATAGCAATTTCTTCTATTGCGCCATCTCTTCCTGATTTTCCACCATGACCAGCATTCATTTCAGTTTTTAAAAGAAGTAAATTATTATCTGTTTTGTAGTCTCTAAGTTTTGCTGTGAACTTTGCAGGCTCATCAAATAAAACTCTATTATCACTTAAACTTGTTGTAATAAAAATATGTGGATAATCCATTTTTTTAATATTGTTATAAGGTGCATACGAAAAAATATAATCAAAGTGTTCTTTATTCTCTTTAGCATTTCCAAATTCGTCAAATTCTCCCACAGTGAGAGGTAAAGAATGATCAAGATTTGTTGTTAAAGAATCTACAAAAGGAACAGCCATGATAATTCCTAAAAATAATTCTGGACATTGATTCACTACAGCTCCCATTAATAATCCTCCAGCTGATCCACCCATTCCAATTATATTTCCTTTTGAAGTATAATTCTTTTCGATCAAATATTTTGCAGCATATATATAATCTTCAAAAGTATTTTTTTTGTTTGTTAATTTTCCTTCTTTCCACCATTTCATACCTTTTTCCATTCCACCTCTGATATGAGCTGTGGCCCAAATTATATCTCTATTAATTAAACTTAATCTTGTAGAAGAAAAACTTGGGGACATAGAATTTCCATAAGATCCATATCCATATAACAATACATTTGCAGACCCATTAATTTTTGTTTTTTTGTGTCTTGTAATTGTTAATGGAACCATTCTCCCATCATGGGATTTAAACTCAAATCTCTCAACAATATAGTCATCTTTATTATGACCAGATGGAATTTCTTGTTCTTTAACAAGTTTTTTAGATTTATTTGATAGATTATATTTATATACTCTAGATGGTGTTTTAGGAGATGAGTATCCTAAGTAGACTTCGTCGGTATCTCTATCTTTTTGAGTTAATGTAACTCCTGGTACATAAACTTTTTCATCAGAAAAAATTAATTCCTCTTCTAAATTTGTAGAAATATTTTTAACAAACAATTTATCTAAAGCTCCAGATGTTTCACCTCGAATAATCCAATTTTTAAGAAATGTGGGTCCACCAATTAAAACCTCATCTTTAGCTGGTATGAATGTTTTCCAATCTTTTTTCTCTAAACTGTCACAAATATCTATTTTAAAGTCTTCAGCATTTTTATTTGTATGATTATAAAATTTGCCATCCCATGAACTTACAGAATAGAGAACGCCCCTCTCTCTTTTAATAATAAGTTTGGGAAATGGATTTATCTCGTCTGATTTAAAATAATATTGCTCTGAAGTATTGTGATCAGAAGTATTTATAAAATAATATTTTTCATCTGAACTAATCCCAATACTAACTGTAAAAGCCTCACTTTTTTCCTCAAATATTAATTCATCTTTAGCATCAAAATTTCCAATTTTGTGTCTATAAATCTTTCTAGCTCTATGATTTTCATCTAGTTTTGAATAGAAAATATATTTATCATCCAAACTAAAAGTAATACCCCCAGAAGTTTCAGTAATTTCTTTTGAAATTATTTTATTAGTTTTTATTTCTCTTATATAAATTGTATAATACTCAGATCCTTTAATATCTAATGAATATCCAAGATATTTATCATTGTTACTGACTTCTAAATCTCCGACACCAAAATATTCTGTTCTAAGTTTTTCTTTTTCTTTATCACCATTCCAGATTTCTTCTATATTTTCTGAACCAATTTTTTTTCTAAGTTTTATAGAGTAGTTTCCTTTAGCTGTAGTTTTTGTCCAATATTCATATGTATGATCTTTATACGGTAAAGACTCATCATCTAATTTTATTCTACCTTTAATTTCATCAAATAATTTCTTTTGAATATCTCTTGTATCTTTTAAGTGATATTCGGTATAAGAATTTTCCTCTTCTAAATATTTTTTAACTTCAGCATCTAGTTTTGATTTATCTTTAAGAACATCTAAAATATTTTTTTGATGTATCCAGCTATAATTATCTTCCCACTCTATGTTGTGACAAGATTTTATCTCTAGTTTTTTTTTTAGTTGTGGTATTTTCATTTTATAGGAAATATATGAATATTATAATTTATACAGTATTAATTCTAGCAGGTTTATATTTTTTGCTAAGATATTTAACTGTAGTTGCGTCAAAAAAAATATCTAAGGGTTTAAGGATTTTATTATTTCTTATTTTGGCTATTTTTGCAATATTATTTGCGATAGGTGGAAAAGTTTTATTAACACTGCCTCTTACCCTTGCAAGTTTAGCACTCCTAAAATTAAAGGGTCTCTCCATTTTTCAATTAATTTCTCTTTATAGATTAATTCAAACTTTAAGAAATTCTGGAAGGTTTTCTTTTAACAATCAAAATCCATCTAATTTAAGCACTATGTCAACGCAAGAAGCATACAGAATTTTAAACTTAAATCCCTCTAAAAGCTTTACAAAAGAAGAAGTAAATAAAGCATACATTAAAATTCAAAAAAAAATCCATCCAGATATTTCTCCAGAAACATCAAGATTGTCTTCTTTAGTAAATGAAGCAAAAGAAATTGTTTTAAGAGACATAGGTTAAATTATTTAATCTTTACTAAATTTATATTTTATATAAATTTTAAATATGAATAATATTAAAGGAATATACGCTGCATCAATGTCAGTATTAAATGAAAATTTGACATTAAATATAGATGAAACAATAAAGCATGCAGAAATGGTAATTGACAAAGGTTGTCATGGAGTTGCAATCTTTGGAAGTACTGGGCAGGCACAACTTATTCCGATTTCAGAAAAAATTAACTTATTAAATAAACTTTCTATAAATAAATACAAAGATAAATATTTAATTGGAACTGGGCTCAATTCGTTAGGAGATACAATAAATTTTATGAAAGTGGCCAAATCATTAGATTTTAAAAAATTTTTAATTATGCCACCTGCTTATTATATCTATGGTGATAATGAAGTGATTGATTTTTATAGTAAAATCGTTGAGGCAATCCCTGAAAGTAAAATTATTCTTTATAATTTTGAAAAATTATGTGGATATAAATTTAGTGTAGAATGTGTCGAACATCTTGTAAAAAAGTTCCCAGATCAAATAGTTGGAGTTAAAGACAGTTCCTATAATCTTTTTGAAAATTTAAAATTAGATAACTTTTCTATTATGCCTGGCTCCGAATCAAAACTATTAAAAGGACTTGAACTAGGTTGCTCTGGTATAATTACAGCTACTTGCAATGTTACAGCGGTATTAGCAAGAAAAGTTTATGATGATTTTAGCGAAGGTACACCCCAAACAGTTAATAAAAAACTTTGTGAGGTTAGAAGTGAGTTTGAAAAGTATAATCTTATATCTGGTTTACATACTTTTTATAAAAAAAAAGATACTATCTACGAAAATTTATTACCTCCTTTGAGAGTTTTAGACGCTAAAAATGAAAAAGAGCTTGTTAGTAATTTAGAAAAACTCAACTTCTCAATTAAATCTTTAATGGCGGCATAAAATGCAATTAGCAAGATTCCTAAATAGTGTTTTTAAGAGAGATGGATTTATATTAGTTGATGCTAATTCAAAAAATTATATTATTGGGAATCCCAAAAGTGATAATCCTATTAAAGTTAAAATTTTAAACAAAAATCTTCACTATAAGTTGTTATTTCATCCAGATCTTTATTTTGGCGAAGCCTACACAGATGGTGATATAGTTATTGAGAATGGAAGCCTTACTGATTTTCTAGATTTATCATTAATGAATTTTGGAAGAGGAGATTTAAATTTTTTTAGTTATTTAATCAATAGATTAAGGGGCTCTTATAGATACTTAACTAATTTCAATTTTATAAAAAAATCTAAAATGAATGTTTCACACCACTACGATATCTCAGATGACCTTTATGATTTGTTTTTAGATCCTAAAAGACAATATTCTTGTGCATATTTTAAAAGCAAGACTGATAGTTTAGAAACAGCACAAAATAATAAAATTCAACATATAATTAAAAAATTAAATATCAAACCAAATCAAAAAGTTTTAGATATAGGATGTGGATGGGGTTCATTAGCGATAGATATTGCTAAAACTGCAAATTGTGAAGTTACAGGAATAACACTTTCAGAAAACCAGCTTAATTATTGTAAAAAAAAAGCAAAGGAACTTAATTTAGAGAACCAATTAAGTTTTAAATTAATGGATTACAGAGAGCTTACCGAAAAGTTTGACAGAATAGTTAGTGTAGGAATGTTTGAACATGTTGGTAGAAAATTTTATAAAAAATTTTTTTCACAAGTTGAAAAATTATTAAAAGATGACGGTGTATCTTTAATTCACACTATTGGGTCTGTAAATCCACCAAGGGATCCTCATCCTTGGATTACAAAGTATATATTCCCAGGTGGTTATACTCCAAGTTTGAGTGAAGTAACAACGCCAATAGAAAAAGCTGGTTTAATTGTTGCAGATATTGAAGTTTTAAGAATGCATTATTCTCACACTTTAAGACATTGGAAAGAAAATTGTCTCAAAAATAAAGACAAAATAATTCAAATGTTTGATGAGAGATTTTTTAGGATGTGGGAATTTTATCTTGCTGGTTGTGAGATGGCATTTAAATGGGGTGATCAAGTTGTATACCAATTTCAATTAACAAAGAATTATTCTTCTACACCTGTTACAAGAGACTATATTTATCAATAAATAATTGGTAGAAATTAATTCCCTTAAAATGAAAAAAAAGAAAAAAAAATTAAAAAAAAGTACTTCTAAAAATCAAAGAAAAACTAAAAAAAAAGTTAAAAAAACATTCAAAAAGTCAAATAAATTTAAGATTAAAAACAAATCTGTAAAAAAAATTAATAATAGAAAAAAACAAAAAAATAAAAAACAAAAAAAAACAAAAAAACTAAAACAATCAAGAAAGATTTCAAAAAAGTTTAAATCTACTATACAAAAGAAACCAGATTTTCTTTTAAAGGTAGTTAACTTTCAAAATTCTCTAAAGCCCGAATTTAAGTTTAGATTAAATTTTGGTTTCGAAAAATATATCCAGGCATTTTTTGATAAAATAGCAGATACAATTTCACAGTATAAAATTCTAAAAAAAGATGAAGCTAGAAGGTTAAAATTAGAAAAACAAGAAAAAGAACGATTAGAAAAGATTGAAACTGCAAAAGAAAAGCAAAAAGAGGCTGAATTAAAAGTCAAATTAAAAGAACAAGCTTTAAAAGATGAAATTAGATTAGAAAAACAAAGAACAAAAGAAATAAAATTATTCTTAAGAAAAGAACAAGCTCTTTTAAGAATTGAACAAGCAGAAAAACAAAAGCAATTTTTACAACAATTAAAATTAGATAAGCAAATTGAAAAGTTTAGAGTTAGAGAAGTTAAAGAATTAGAGAAATTGGAAAAAATTTCCTTAAGAGAAAAAAGAGAGGATTATGCTGGCTTACAACAAAGAATAGAAAAATTAAAAGAAAAATATCGAATTATAAGAGATCAAAAAATTAGAGAAAGAGTAGAGGCCTTAGGAGTTAAAATTCAAGGAGATGAAGATAGAGAAACACTTTTACAAAAAGAAAAAGAATATACTTTAGCTAGACAGAAAATTGAGTTTGCTCTTGAAAGCTTTTACAGAAGTGCTAGCAGTTTAGTATTTCAATTAAACAAAAGACACATAACAAGACATATGTCTATCTTTAGATGTATAGACAGAAGATTCGAAACAGGAGAAATATTTGTTAAATGGGATGAAGCCTCAGATGATGAATGGCTTTTATTAATTTATATAAAAAATAATTCACCAGATGAAGGAATAGTTATTGAAGATAAAACCAATCCGGAAAAAAATATTTCTCATGAGTTTAAAAATAATGAAATATTTAAGGCTTCAGATACTATGGTTGACGCACTTACCCAACTAATTGGAAGAAAAAGAGCCAAAAATATCAATTAAATTATCTTAAATAATTAAGTATCATTTAAAATGTTATTTTCATCTGCATTAATGATCATTTTGTATTTAATATTCAGATATGTACTTGCATGGATAAGATACTTTAATAGTCTTGACTCTAGGTTAGGTCAGTCTACCTGGCGATGGAGTTATGATTATCCAGTTATAGGTGAAAGAGATATCTCAGATCTTGATGACAAAACTTTCGTTAGATTGAGGAGAAAAAGAAATAGAGTTATAACTCTGATGTACTCAATCTTATTAATAATGTTCTTGCTATCCATGTCTTTACTGAGCGAATTTTTAATAATTTTCTTAACTTAGTTTTTGAGTTGCTTTTTATTTTTTAAATATAAAAAAAAGGCAATCATTTCATACCCATATTTAAAGATTGTGAAAATTATTGGTAATTTAAAAAATTTATATAAAAATTTATATTTTGGAATTTTTTTCCAAACATATAGAAATGCTTCTGCACCCTGAATAATTTTACCATTTTCTTGAACATGTAGTCTTCTTAACAATTCTTTATTATTTCTAGATGTTTCTTTTTCAGCATCTGAATTATTAGTTATGTCTATCCAGTCAATATCTTTGATATTTTCTTTTTTATATAAGTTAATTTCTGATCTACAGATTTTACAAGAATTATTAAAATATACCCTCATTTAACAATAATTAACTTTTAGTAAGAAATTGTACATGCGTAAAATGATCAGTTGAAAATTATCAACAAACCACTATTTAGGGAGTATGAGTAATTTCTTTAATAAATCTGATTTAACAAGACAAGATACAGATAAAATAGTATCTGAAACCCTAAAAAATTGTGATGATGGTGAGTTGTATTTAGAGGAGTCTAAATCGGAGTCAATTCTACTTGATGATAACAAAATTAAGAGTTCAAATTATAGTTCTGATTTAGGATTTGGATTTAGAGCTATTTCGGACGAGGTTGTTGCTTATTCATATTCAAATGAAATATCAAAAGACTCATTAATAAGTTCATCAGAAAATCTTAAGTCAACTTTAAAATCAATTAAAGGTACTTATAATCATGAAATACCAAAAACAAACAAGAAATTGTATGAAGATATTAATCCAATAGAACAAAAAACTTTGAACTCAAAAATAGAGGTTTTAAATAAAGTAAATGATTTTTTAAGAAAAAAAGATGGGTCAGTAAAACAAGTTACAGCAAGTTTTGCTGGTGAACAAAAATCAATAGAAATTATTAGATCGGGTGGAGAGTCACTGACTGATGTGCGTCCATTAATTAGATTTAATGTATCTGTAATGTTAGAAAAAAATGGCAGAAAAGAAACTGGTGTTTATGGTATTGGCGGTAGACAATCTTATGATGATTATTTAAAAAATGATAATTGGAAAAATGTTTGCGAAGAAGCTTTAAGAATTGCATCAGTAAATTTAGAAAGTAAACCCGCACCTGCTGGAGAAATGAAAGTAGTCTTAGGACCTGGTTGGCCAGCAATATTAATTCATGAAGCAATCGGTCATGGTCTTGAAGGAGATTTTAATAGAAAAAAAACTTCAGCATTTCACAATCTTATGGGCCAAAAAGTTGCCAGTGAAGGTGTAACAATTGTAGATGATGGAACAATAGATAATAGAAGAGGAAGTCTAACCATTGACGATGAAGGAACCCCAACTGAAAGAACAGTTTTAATTGAAAACGGTATTCTTAAAGGTTTTATGCAAGACAGACATAATGCTCGATTAATGAATACAAAATCAACTGGTTCTGGAAGAAGAGAAAATTATAGACATGTTGTTTTACCAAGAATGAGAAACACGATGATGTTAAGTGGTAATCAAACTCAAGATGAAATGATTAAATCCGTAGATAAAGGTATTTTTGCTGTAAGTTTTGGAGGGGGGCAGGTAGATATTACTTCTGGAAAATTTGTATTTAATTGTACAGAAGCCTACGAAATAAATAATGGTAAAATTGGTTCTCCAATTAAGGGAGCAACTTTAATTGGAGATGGACCATCAATACTTAGAGAAGTTTCAATGGTAGGAAATGATATGATGATGGATCCTGGTATAGGTACTTGTGGAAAAGCTGGGCAAGGAGTTCCCGTAGGAGTAGCTCAACCTTCAATTTTAATTGATAAAATGACAGTTGGTGGAACAAAACTTTAAATAATGATTAAAGACCAAGAATTTTTAAAATCAAAAGCTTCTTATTGTTTAGATTTAGCAAAAAAAATGGGAGCAACAGATGTAAGTGTTACAGTTGGGCATACAATTTCAGAAACTGTAAATTTTAGAAATAAAAATTTAGAGGCTTCGGATAGATCAGATGGGTTGGCTTTGAGTATTGAAACTTATATTGATAAAAAAAGATCATCAATAACATCGTCAAATTTAATCGATGAAAATATAAAAACATTAGTTGAAAAATGCTATGAAACTACGAAAATTACTCCTGAGGATGAATTTAACTCTTTGCCAGATAAAAATTTGTTAGCACAAAAAATAAAAAATCTTGATTTGTATGATCAAACAAGATTCGAAAATGAAAAAAAAATTAATTATTTAAATGAACTGGAGAAGGCTGCATCTGAACCAGAGAAAATTATAAATACAGAGTCAAGCTTTACTGAAAATAAAACAAATTTTATTTTAGCGAATAGTGATGGTTTTTGCGATGGCTGGAAAAAATCAAGTTTTACCGCTTCTAGTGTCACGGTTGCTAAAGATGAAAATAGTATGGAGCGAGATTATGCATATACTAGTTGCCGCCATTTAGTTGATATCAAGGAGGCTAGTGAACTAGGAAAAATAGCAGCCGCACAAACCATAAAAAAATTAAGTCCTAAAAAAATTGGTAGCGAAAAAATTAATTTAATTTTTGATAAAAAAATTGCAAAAGGAATGCTAACTGCATTTGCAGGAGCTATATCAGCATCAGCAATTTCTCGAGGCACTTCATTTCTAAAGGATAAAATTAATCAACAAGTTTTTTCAAAAATGATTAATGTAGTAGATAAACCTGATATTGTTAAAGGTATTGGCTCTAAATATTTTGATACTGAAGGAGTAAATTCAGAAACTTTAAATCTTGTAGAGGATGGTTTGCTCAAGAATTATCTTATAGATACTTACAATGGTAAAAAATTAAATTTGCAATCAAATGGAAGAAGTGGTGGAACAACAAACCTTTATTTTGAAAATGGGAATATTAGTTTTGAAGAGCTTTTAAAAAATAGCTCAAAAAGTCTTTATATCACAGAAACAATTGGACATGGTAGCAACCTTGTAACTGGAGACTATTCAGTAGGAGCAGCTGGTTATTTAATTGAAAATGGTGAATTCAAATATCCTGTTAATGAAATTACGATAGCTGGTAATTTTAAGGATATGTTTAAAAATATAATTTTAGCAAATGATTTAGAATTTGAATATTCAGTTAATTCACCAACTATGATGATAGAAGGAATGACAGTTGCTGGAAAATGAGTAGTTATTGTGTCATTGGCTCAGGAATATCTGGAGCAACAATAGCTAATCTATTAAGTAAAAAAAATTCTGTACATATTTATGATAAAGCTCGAGGCCCAGGTGGCAGATGTTCTTTTAAAAGATTAAATAAGTCAAAAGGATTTGACCATGGCGCACAATATATTTCTCCAAAATCAATTCGATTTAAAAAATTTATTACAGATTTACGTAAAAAAAAAATCCTAAAAAAATGGACCGGCAAACATATTTTTTTAAACAGATTAAAAAAAGAAAATAAAAATCATGTTAAAATAATTGGTTGCAAAGGCAACAACGATATTAGCAAACACTTAATAAAGAATATAAATTGTAATTTTCAAAGTGAGTTAGAGAAGATTAAATATATTAAAAATAAATGGAAATTAGATTTTAAAAACAACCAAACAAAGTATTATGATAAATTAATATTAACTTGTCCATTCCCACAATTAAAAAAATTATCAAAAAAATTTATAAAAAATCCGTTCATCAAACAAAAAATTAAAATGGATGCAAATATTACAGTCATGATTGAAATTAAAAAAACTAATAAAAATGTATCAAGTTATTTATTTAACGATAAAATTTTAGGATGGGCCGCTAAAGAAAATAGTAAAAAAAGATTTAAAAGTAATAATGATTTATGGACTTTACAAAGTACAAACCTATGGGCAAATAAAAAAATAAATAAAAATAGAGAAAATAAAGAAAAAAACTCAAAGATTTTAATTGATCAATTTTTTAAACTTACTGGAATTAAAAAAACGAAAATATTAACTTCATTAAATCATGGTTGGAAATATTCTTCAAATTCTAAATCCCTAAAGGTTAAAAGTTATTGGAACACTAAATTAAATTTAGGAGTTTGTGCAGATTGGTTCGTAGGTACTAGAGTAGAGGCTGGATGGATAAGTGCAAATGACCTTTATAAAAAAATAAATAAATAACTTTATTGAAGATTTTTTAAACGATATTCCCAATCCCCCATTCTTTTATATGTAACTTTGACAATCACTGAAGTTTTTTTATCAAGCCAAATATCAAAATTTAATTTTTTATCCTCAGGTAGACTCATATCTTTAGATGTTAGTTTGAAGTGATCTGTTTTGTATTCTTTTCCATTAATGATAATGTTTTCCTTGGCGATGAAAGTAACAATTTGTTCTTTAATACTTCCTGAAATAGGACTTATTTGGCTTTCTGCTTGTAAAATTTTATGACTCCACCAATTTCCAATTATATTTTCTTCAGAAGCTTCACCTGAATATGAAGATCCTTTAATCTCAAACTTTTTTCCATTTTTGTCTAATTTTAAATTTACATATTTTCTTTTTTTATTTTGAAGTGTCTGTGATTGAAAAGAAATTAAATTATCTTTTAAATAAATTTCTTCTCCATATCCCTGTACTTTAAAAATTGTTGCTGATAGTAATTTTACTTCAAATTTATATTGATTTTTTACTATAGTTGTTTCACCATCTCTCTCAAAAAAATAATTGTTATAACCAATGACTTCATTATTTCTCAAGATCTCCATTTCTATTTTGTCAAATTTGTTATAATGACCTACATGAGCTAAAGAAATTGATGAGAAAAATACGGCTAGTAAAATGACCACAAAATTTTTCATTTGGTAGTTACAATATTAGAATTTTTTATTAATAGATATAGCTAATTATAATTATGTTTTTAAAAATAAAAAAAATTCCAAAAGTAAAATGGAGCTCAAAAAAACCATTTAATTTTAAACCAAAATTTTCTACATTTTTTTTCTTATGTTTTGGTTTATCTTTATTTGGATTGGGTGAAGGATTATTAATAGTTTCATTCACAGGAGCCTCTCCTTGGAGTGTTTTGGCTCAAGGTATTTCCTTAAATGTTAATTTAAGTATAGGCACTATCACATTATTAATAAGTATTGCTGTTTTAATTTTATGGATACCTCTAGGACAAAAACCAGGGGTGGGTACAATATTAAATGCTTTAATAATTGCAATCATGATTGATCTTTGTATCAAGTATGTTCCAACGCCATCAAATTATATTAATCAATTAATTTTAGCTGTAATTTCTGTAATCACTGTTGGAATAGGTGGAGGTATTTACTTAGTATCAAATTTAGGAGCAGGTCCCAGAGATGGACTCATGATAGGATTACAAAAATTAACTAATTTTCCTATAGCTGTTGTAAGAGCAACATTAGAAATTTTAGTTGTTAGTATTGGATGGTATTTAGGAGGAACAGTAGGGATTGGAACATTATTGTTTGCTTTTGGTATAGGCCCTTGCGTTGCGTTAGGACTTTATTTAGTTGATAAAACTTTTGATTAAGCTGCAGCCGTAGCTTTTTCGCTTTTTTTTCTTTCGTGTGGATCAAGAATTGCTTTTCTTAATCTACAAGAGTCCGGGGTAATCTCCAAAGCCTCATCAGTATTAAGCATACTTAATTGTTCAGCAATAGACATTGTTCTTACGGGTGTGAGCACAACATTTTCATCTGTCCCTTGAGTTCTCATATTAGTTAGTTTTTTACCTTTCATAACATTAATTATCATGTCACCTGGTTTAGGTGAAAGACCAACTATCATTCCAGGATAAACAGCATCATTGTGAGTTACTAACATTTCTCCTCTTGCTTGGAGGTTAAATATTGCGAATGCAACTGCTTTTCCTTGTTCCATTGAGATTAAAGCTCCATTTCTTCTACCTTCCATTTCTCCTTCGAAAGGACCATAACTGTGGAATATTCTGTTAATCACTCCATTTCCTTTTGTAAGTGTAAGAAATCTACTTGTGTACCCCATTAAGCCTCTCGTAGGTGCATGGAAAATTAATCTTTTTTTATTTGTTCCAGTATCTTTTAATTCTATTAGTTTACCTTTTCTTCTATTCATTGAATCAATTACCTTTGAAGAATGTTCCTCGTCAAGGTCCATAGTAATTTCTTCAATTGGCTCAAGTTTTTTTCCACTTTCATCAGTTTTGTATAAAACTTTTGGAGGACTAACTGTCATCTCAAAACCTTCTCTTCTCATTTGAGTTAAGAGAATTTCTAACATCAGTTCACCTCTACCACTAACAACAAAAGAGTCTTTTCCCTCATTTTCTGAAAATGTAATTCCAACATTATTTTGAGCTTCTTGAACCAATCTATCTCTTATCTGGGTGCTGGTTAATTTTTTACCTTCAGTTCCAGCTAAAGGTGAAGTATTTACAGTAATTGTAATTGACATTGTAGGAGGATCTATTGGTGTCGCAGGGATTGGCTCATTTACCCCTAGATCACATATCGTATCAGCAACATTTGCTTTTTCTAACCCGGCTACAACTACGATATCCCCAGCCTCGCCAACATCTATTGGAACTTTTTTTGTTCCTTCATATCTAAAAATTTTTGTTAATTTTCCTTCATCAACTTTCTCACCATTTAAATTAATTGCTTTGATAGATTGATTAGCTTTTGCAGTCCCTTGTGTAATTCTTCCAACCAAACTTCTTCCTAAAAAATTGTCTGCATAAAGTAATGTTGACAACATTGCGAAAGGTTTAGTTTTATCAAGCTCAGCAGGTTTTACATGATCAATAATTAAATCTAACAAAGGATTTAAATTTTCTCTTGGACCATCAACTTCATGATCAGCCCAACCTGATCTTCCACTTGCATAAAGAACTGGAAAATCTAATTGCTCTTCATTTGCATCTAAGCTTACAAATAAATCAAATGTTTCATCTAAAACTTCATTAGCTCTTTGATCAGCTTTATCTAACTTATTAATAACAACAATAGGCTTTAATCCTTGTTTAAGTGCTTTTGATAATACAAATTTTGTTTGAGGCATAACACCTTCTGCAGAATCAATTAACAACAATGCTCCATCTGCCATACTTAAAACTCTTTCAACTTCAGCTGCAAAATCTCTGTGCCCTGGAGTATCGATTATATTTATTCTTGAGTTATTCCAATTAATTGAAGCAGGTTTAGCTAAAATTGTAATTCCTCTTTCCTTTTCGAGCTCACCTGAGTCCATTAATCTTTCATCAACAACTTCATTGTCTCTAAACGAACCACTTTGTTTCATTAAATTATCAATTAGAGTGGTTTTTCCATGATCAACATGAGCTATTATTGTAATGTTTCTGATGTTGTTATTCATAAATTCTGGCTCTTATACATATTTAAAAGGATATTAAAACTTAAAAAAACTCATAACTGGCTTGAATAATTTTGAATATTAGAGATTAATTTGTCTTTTTTTGCTTATCTTTTTTAAGTTTTCTTTTTTCTTTAAAATTTAATTTAGGTTTTTTCTTAACGCTAGAGTCTTTAAATGATTTACCGCTATATCTTTTTGACATGATTATACCTCACACAAAAAAAAGGCCATCTTGAGATGGCCTTTTAGAATATATTTTAGAAAATGAGGGATTACATACCCATTCCGCCCATTCCTCCCATGCCGCCCATTCCACCAGGCATTCCACCAGGCATTCCACCAGCAGCATCTTTTTCCTCTGGTTTATCGGCAATCATAGCTTCTGTAGTTACTAATAATCCTGCAATTGAGGCAGCATCTTGAAGAGCAGTTCTTACAACTTTAACTGGGTCAATTATCCCTTTAGCGAACATATCGCAATACTCTTCGCTTTGAGCATCGTAACCGTGAGTCTTTTTCTTCTGCTCTAATAGTTTACCAACTACTACAGAACCATCTACACCAGCGTTTTTGGTAATTTGTCTTATAGGTGCTTCCAATGCTTTTCTTACAAGATCAACACCAGCTTTTTGGTCATCACCTTTTGCTTTAACTTTATCTAGCTCTTGTGCAGCATAAAGAAGGGCACAACCACCACCAGTTACAATACCTTCCTCTACGGCAGCTCTAGTAGCATTTAAAGCATCCTCAACTCGATCTTTTCTTTCTTTAACCTCAACTTCTGTTGCACCACCAACTTTAATTACTGCAACTCCACCAGCAAGTTTCGCTAGTCTTTCTTGAAGTTTTTCTCTGTCATAGTCAGAGGTAGTTTCATCAACTTGTTGTTTAATAGAAGCACATCTTGCTTCAATATCAGATTTTTTACCGCTACCATTTACTATAGTGCTGTTATCTTTATCAACTTTAATTTTTTTACAAGATCCAAGATCATCAAGTTTAACATTTTCAAGTTTAATTCCTAGATCCTCAGAAATAACTTGTCCACCTGTCAAAATAGCAATGTCTTCAAGCATTGCTTTTCTTCTATCTCCAAACCCTGGGGCCTTAACAGCTACAACCTTTAAACCACCTCTTAGTTTGTTTACGACTAAAGTAGCTAAAGCTTCACCTTCAACATCCTCAGAAATTATCATTAGCGGTCTACCAGCCTGTACAACTGCCTCTAAAAGAGGAACCATAGGCTGTAAGTTAGTTAATTTTTTTTCATGTAAAAGAATGAAAGGATTTTCTAACTCAGTAGTCATTTTATCACTGTTAGTGATAAAATATGGTGATAGATATCCTCTATCAAACTGCATACCCTCAACTACATCTAGTTCTGTTTCAATACCTTTATTTTCTTCAACAGTAATGACTCCCTCATTTCCAACTTTTTGCATTGCTTTTGCAATCATTGTTCCAATTTCTTTGTCACCATTTGATGAAATTGTTCCAACTTGAGCTATCTCATCACTGTCTTTTACTTTTTTTGCAGATGCAACTAAACTTTCTCTCACTGTTTCTACCGCTGCATCAATTCCTCTTTTTACATCCATAGGGTTCATGCCTGCAGTCACATATTTTACACCTTCTTTAACGATTGCTTGTGCAAGAATTGTTGCTGTAGTTGTACCATCACCAGCTTCATCGTTTGTTTTGCTAGCAACTTCTTTAACCATTTGCGCACCCATATTTTCAAATTTATCTTCAAGGTCTATTTCTTTTGCAACCGAAACACCATCTTTAGTAATTCTTGGTGCACCATAGGATTTATCCATAACTACATTTCTTCCCTTTGGACCTAAAGTTACTTTAACAGTATCAGCTAGGATGTTTACACCTCTAATCATTGATGCTCTTGCTTCAGCATCAAATTTAACAACTTTTGCCATTATATTTCTCCTTTAAATTAAATTATTTACTTGAAATTCCCATAATGTCTGATTCTTTCATTATGCTATATTCTTTACCATCTATTTTGACTTCAGTTCCTGACCACTTGCCAAATAAAACTTTGTCACCAACTTTAACATCCATTGGAATTTTTTTTCCATCCTCAGTTTTTGCTCCACCGCCTACAGCAACTACTTTTCCTTCTTGAGGTTTTTCTTGGGCTGAGTCTGGAATAATTATTCCACCAGCTGTTTTCTCACTGCTATCTAATACTTCTATTAAAACTCTGTCATGTAACGGTTTAAACTTCATAATATCTCCTTAATAATTCTTTATAAATATGAGCTTCATATAGATATTTAGCTGTCTATTTCAAGATGAGTCTCGTATAGATTTATTAAAAAGCTAGTAAACTGGAGATTTTATGGTTTATACCTTAAATTATGACCAAAAATTTAGATTTAAATGGCCTACAATCAATAGCCAATAAATATGATCTATTTTATATAGACTTATGGGGGGTTATCCATAACGGAATTAATCTGCACCATGAAGCAATAGCTGTTCTCAAAGAATTGAAAAAAAATAACAAAATGTTCGTACTTTTAACAAACGCACCTAGGCCAAACGAAACTGTTAGAAATTTTTTATATAAAATGGGGATGGATAAAGATTTAATAAAACAGGTGTTTACTTCAGGTGAAGCCGCATTAAATTATTTAAAAAAATCTTTGATATCTAAAA
>CACOMI010000002.1 GCA_902628275.1 uncultured Pelagibacteraceae bacterium
TTGTTTTTTACATAGTCAATCATACCACCAGTTGATCCAGCAAAGTCACTTGCGTCGATTACCTCTGGAGGACACTCTGGATGTGCTATGATTTTAATTCCAGGATTATTTTTTCTAATATCATGTATTTCTTTTTCATTAAATTGGTCGTGAACCATGCATATCCCCTTCCAAGCAATAATTTCAACATTTGTTTGAGAGGCAACATATTTTGCAAGGTAGTCGTCTGGTAAAAATATAACTTTTTTAACACCTAAAGATTCTACTATTTTAACTGCATTTGCAGATGTACAACAAATATCTGTTTCCGCTTTAACGTCAGCTGAGGTGTTTACATATGAAACAACAGGGACACCTGGATATTTTTCTTTAAGAAGTCTTACGTCTTTACCTGTTACAGATGATGACAATGAACAACCTGCGGCCATATCAGGAAGCAAAACTTTTTTTTCTGGACTCATCAATTTTGAAGTTTCTGCCATGAAATGAACTCCTGCCATAACAATTATATCTGCACTCGTTTTTGATGCTTCTATTGCAAGAGCTAAAGAGTCAGCGGCAACATCTGATATGCCATGATAAATTTCAGGAGTTTGGTAATTATGTGCAAGAATTATTGCATTCTTCTCTTTTTTTAATTGATTAATCCGATGAATATATGGCGCATGCACAGACCACTCTATCTCTGGCATTATTTTTGAAATCTTTTGATAAATAGGATCTGTTGCTTTTCTTACTTCTTGTGTAAATTCCATAAAATATTTTAGCAATTTGAAAGATAATTGTCATTCATTTATTATGGGGCATATTGCGGTCGTGCTGAAATTGGTAGACAGGCACGGTTGAGGGCCGTGTGGACTTTGTCCATGAGAGTTCGAGTCTCTCCGACCGCACCAAATTAATTCATTTTAATTGATCCAGTCAGGTTTTCTAATGCTTATACAAGCTTCCTTAGTTTTAAATACCATTTTTTCATTAAAATTTTTATCCAAAAATTTGATTAAAGCGAAGGGATAATCATTATCAATTAATACCTTGCCTATCTCTATTTCATTATTATAAATACTTTCTCCCTCATAAAGTTTTCCATTAATTACATTTATTGGAAATAGTCTTTTTGAAAGTTTATTTTTTAGTTTTATCCTGGCTGTATTTTCTTGTCCTACATAGCAGCCTTTTTTAAAGTCTATTCCATTTAATTCCTCAAAATTACACTCAATTCCAAATAATTTATTTTGTAATTTATTTAAATCTTTTGGGACTATTCCAAGTTTATGGCATAAGGAATAATATTCATTCAAGTTTGCATCATGAAGATCTAGTTTTTTCAAGGATAAATAAAGTTTTTCTAGATTAATAATTATTCTAGCACCCAGTTTTTTATTTCTTGGATCTAAAAATATTGGATCTTCTCTATATTTAATTGTGTATCCAGGTTGGTCTTTTGCTTCATCAAAAGTTAAGAATTTTTCATGGGAAAATGCAGCTACAACAAATTCGTTACTCAAATTAAGAATTTCAACTTTTGATCTTAGCTTATATAAAGATAATTGTTTGAATAATTCCTCTACCTGAGGTTTTTCGCATTCTAAAATATATCCAGACTTATGTTTTAGGATTATAAATTCATATAAAAATTTACCTTGGGGTGTAAGCAATGAACTAAAACAAGTTTTTACATCGCTTACTTTGTTTATATCGTTACTGATAAGATTTTGAAGAAATTCCTTTGCATCTTCTCCATTAATATAAAGAATTGATCTGTCATCTAAAATATAAACGTTTTTGATATTCATAATTGATTAATTATAGAATGTAATATAATAACATTTTCTCAAAATGTTAGATCTTATAATTAAAAACGGACAATGCTACATCGATGGTGAATTAAAAGATGTTGATGTTGGTATAAAAAGTGGAAAAATTCAGCAGATTGGACAAATTTCAGAGGAAGCAAAAGAGACAATAAATGCAGAAGGTCATACAGTATTGCCTGGATGCATGGATACTCAAACACATTTTAGAGAACCAGGATCAACGGATACAGAGGATCTTCATTCAGGAAGTAGAGCAGCAATAATGGGCGGAATAACAAGTGTATTTGAAATGCCAAATACTAATCCACCAACTTCAAATATGAAAGAGTTTCAAAGAAAGTTAGATCTTGCTAAAAATAGAATGTATTGCAACTACGCTTTTTACTTTGGCGCAACTGCAGATAACTCAGAAGATTTAGCAGGTTTAGAAGGCCTAGAAGGATGTTGCGGAATTAAACTTTTTGCTGGTTCTTCAACTGGTAATTTACTAGTTGCGGACGAAGACGATATAGATAAAGTTTTTCAAAATGCCTCAAAAGTTGTAGCAGTTCATTCTGAAGATGAGGAAATTTTAAAAGTTAATAAAAAATTAATTAGTGAAGGTGATGTTCACACACATCCAGTTTGGAGAAGTGCGGAATGTGCAATAGCATCTACTAGAAGAATTGTTCGAATTGCTGAAAAGCATAATAAAAAAGCTCATGTGCTTCACATTACAACGAAGGAAGAAATTGATTTTCTTTCTCAACATAAGGGAAATATTACTTTTGAGATCACCCCGCAGCATTTAACTCTTTATGCTCCAGATTGTTATGACAAGCTTGGAACTTACGCTCAAATGAACCCACCAATAAGGGACAAATCTCATTATGATAGATTATGGTATGGAGTAAGAAATAATTTCAATGATACTATTGGATCAGATCATGCCCCTCATTTGAAAGAAAATAAAGACAAGGTTTATCCAAAGTCTCCTTCAGGAATGCCAGGAGTTCAAACATTAATGCCTGTTATGTTAAATCATATTAATGACGGAAAATTATCCTTAAACCAACTGATGAATTTTGTTTGCGAAAATCCAGTTAAGATTTTTGGAATTAAAAACAAAGGATTTATCAAAGAAGGTTATGATGCCGATTTTACTATTGTAGATATGAATAAAACAATTGAAATTAAAAATGAAAATATTGAGAGTAAATGCAAATGGTCACCATTTAATGGATCTAAATTTAAAGGAACTCCTACCCATACAATAATTGCTGGAAAAATTAAAATGCAGTACGGAAAAATTTTAGGTGATCCCGATGGAACACCATTAAAATTTAGTTAAGTTTTCCGGTAAAACTATTTACTAAAATTACACCAATTACAATTAAAAATAATCCTAATATTGCTTGCCAAGATAAAGTTTGTTTAAAGAAAATATAACCAAGGATTGCTATTGTAAAAATTCCTAAACCACTCCATGTTGCATACACAATTGCAATTGGAAGTTTGTTAACTACAAAAGTTAAAAGATAGAATGCTGTTAGATAAAAAGCAGATAGTGCGACTGTTGGTATGAGTTTTGTAAAGTTTTGAGATAAAGGAAGAAGCATTGTGCCAGCAACTTCACAAAATATTGCACCTATTAAAAATATATAAGTTTTAATCACTGATTAAGATTTTATGTTGAATTAAATCTTCTTTAATCTCGGTTAAAATTGATGGATCATCGATTGTTGGTGGTATTTTATATTCGATTCCATCTGCAATTTTTCTTATAGTTCCTCTTAAAATTTTTCCTGATCTTGTCTTTGGTAATCTTTTAATTACAATCACAACTTTAAATGCAGCAACTGGTCCGATTTTATCTCTAACCATTTGCACACATTCTTTAGATATAGTGTCATTTTTTTTATCAACACCAGATTTTAATACTACTAATCCTATGGGCAATTGACCTTTTAATTTATCCGCTATTCCAAGTACAGCACATTCAGCAACAGACTGATGTTCTGACAAAACTTCTTCAATGGCACCAGTAGATAATCTATGTCCTGCTACATTAATGATGTCATCAGTTCTAGACATAATCCAAATATAACCATCATCATCGATGTGACCCGCATCATATGTTTGGTAGTAACCTTCGTAGTTAGACATATAGTTTTCTTTATATCTTTGATCTGCATTCCATAAAGTTGGGAATGTGCCTGGAGGTAAAGGTAGTTTTACAACAATATCTCCCATTTCATTTGGTTTAGCTAAAGATCTATCTGGCTTAATGATCTTTACATCATATCCAGGAACTGCTTTACAGGCTGAACCATATTTTGTTTCCATCATTTGAATACCAGTACAGTTTGAGCTGATTGCCCAACTAGTTTCTGTTTGCCACCAATGATCAATTACTGGAACTTTGAGTAAATTCTCAGCCCATTTAATAGTATCTGGATCAGCTCTTTCACCTGCAAGAAATAAACTTTCAAAATTAGTTAAATCATATTTTGAGAAAAATTTACCCTCAGGGTCTTCTTTCTTAATAGCTCTAAAAGCTGTTGGGGCTGTAAAAAGAGATTTTACATTATAATCAGAGATTATTTTCCAAAAAACTCCTGCGTCTGGAGTTCCAACTGGCTTACCTTCAAATAGAACTGTAGTGCATCCTTTAAATAATGGAGCGTATACAATATATGAATGCCCAACAATCCAACCAATATCACTCGCAGACCACCAAATATCATCTGTATCAATATTGTATATATTTTTCATAGTCCATTTTAAAGCAACAATGTGACCTCCAATGTCTCTCACTATACCCTTGGGTGTTCCAGTTGTGCCTGATGTATATAAAATATATGCAAACTCATTAGAGTTCATCTCAACACAATCAGTATCTTTTGCATTTGATACTACTTCTTCCCAGCTGACCTCATTAGGAGCATTTAACTTTACCTCATGACCAGGTCTTTGGAATAAAATCATCTTTTCAATTTTGTGATTGGCTATTTTTATAGCTTCATCCACAAGAGGTTTGTACTCTACTGTTCTTCCAGGCTCAAAACCACACGAAGCAGTTACTAAAATTTTTGCTTTACTATCATCTATCCTGCTTGCAAGTTCATTTGAGGCAAATCCTCCAAAAACTACAGAGTGAATTGCACCGATCCTAGCACAAGCGAGCATCGCAACTACTGCTTCAGGGATCATTGGCATGTAAATGATTACCCGATCACCTTTATTTGTACCTTGTGCTTTTAATGCGCCTGCAAATTTTGAAACTTTTGACCTGAGCTCTTCATAATTAAACTTACTTTTGTTACCAGTTATTGGGCTATCGTATATTAAAGCTGTTTTTTGACCTCTTCCTTCATCAATATGAATGTCTAAAGCATTATAGCACGTGTTTGTTACCCCATCTTCGAACCATTTATAGAAAGGTGGGTTTGATTTATTCAAAATTTTTGTCGGTTTTTCAAACCAAAAGATATCTTCCGATGCTTCTTGCCAAAATTTTTCAGGATTTTTTATAGAATTCTCGTAAATTTCTTTAAATTTATTCAGCATAAAATTTGATTCGATTTCCTTATTTTTTTTGATTTTTAACTTGTAAATTGTATTTAATTTTAAAAATTAAGTAAAATCAATGAGAATTAGTCGCAATTAAGTCTTCATTTATCTAAATTAATTTGCTATCTAACCACGAAATTGGCTTAGGGTAACTTAAGTCTAGTTTATATAAACTAAAATAAAAACTAACGAAGAGGGAGTTTTTTATGAAAAAACTTAAATTGTTTGCTCTTACAGTTGTTGCATTATTAGGTGTAACAGGTGTTGCAAACGCGGACGCCATGTTAGCTCAAGATGATTTCGTAGGTATTTCGTTTTGGGTAATCTCTATGGGAATGTTAGCAGCTACTGCTTTCTTTTTCATGGAAACAGGGAATGTAGCATCAGGCTGGAGAACTTCAGTTATTGTTGCAGGTCTAGTTACTGGTATCGCATTCATACACTACATGTACATGAGAGAAGTATGGGTGACTACAGGTGACTCACCAACAGTTTACAGATACATTGACTGGTTAATTACTGTACCATTACAGATGGTAGAATTTTACTTAATTCTAGCAGCTATTAATAAAGCAAACTCTGGAATGTTCTGGAGATTATTAATAGGTTCATTAGTAATGTTAATCGGTGGTTACTTAGGAGAAGCAGGATATATTAATGCTACTCTTGGTTTCATTATCGGAATGGCTGGTTGGGTATACATTCTTTATGAAGTATTCTCAGGTGAAGCTGGTAAAGCTGCAGCGAAAAGTGGTAACAAATCTCTTGTAACAGCATTTGGTGCAATGAGAATGATTGTTACAGTAGGTTGGGCAATTTATCCACTAGGTTACATTTTTGGTTACCTAACAGGTGGTGTAGATGCTGAATCACTTAACGTTGTTTATAACTTAGCTGACTTTATTAACAAAATTGCATTTGGTCTAGTAATCTGGGCTGCTGCAACTAGTTCTAGCGGAAGAAGAGCTAAGTAATAAGCTTTTAAAAAAAAATTAAGGGCAAGTATTTAAAATACTTGCCCTTTTTTTTTGCAAAAATAAAAAATTAAAAGTTAAAATTGACAATCAGGAAAGGTTTTAGATACTTGTTCTAAATTATTAAGTGTTTATATATGTTTAATGACTAAAATCATATACAACACGCATGACAATAAAACTCATACTATAGACGTACAAAATGGATTATCAGTTATGGAAGGTGCTGTTCAAAATGATATTCCAGGTATTGATGCAGACTGTGGTGGTGGAATGGCGTGTGCTACGTGTCACGTATATGTAAATGAAGATTGGTTTCATAAACTTCCACAAAAAGATGATGGGGAGGAAGATATGTTGGATATGGCATTTGAACCAAAAAAAAATAGTAGATTAAGTTGCCAGATAATTGTTTCGGATGAATTAGATGGTTTAGTTGTAAATATTCCGTCAAAGCAAAGTTAAATTATGAACAAAACAGATGCATTAATAATTGGAGCAGGACCAACAGGTTTGTTTACTGCTCATCAACTTAAGTTAATAGGTTTAGATTGTGAGATAGTAGACAACTTAGATAAAATTGGTGGACAGTGCATTGAGCTATATCCTGATAAACCAATTTATGACATACCAGCTGTACCTGAATGCACAGGAGAAGAACTTACTAATAATTTAATTAATCAAATTAAACCGTTTGATATTAAAACTCATTTAGGAGAAAGAGTCGATGAAGTTAAAAAAGAAGGTGAACATTGGTTTGTAAAAACTAATTTAGGTAAAACTTTTTTAACTCCAAATGTCATAATTGCTGGCGGTGTAGGATCTTTTGAACCTAGAAAATTTTCTCCTAAAGAATGTGAAAAATTTGAAAATAAATCAATATTTTACTCAGTAAAAGATAAAACAATATTTGAAGGTAAAACAGTTTCAATATTTGGTGGAGGAGATAGTGCTTTAGATTGGGCAGTGGAGTTATCAAAGTCATCCATTGTAAATTTAATACATAGGCGTGATGATTTTAGAGGTGCACAAGCAACTGTGGATAAAGTTCATGAGCTCGCTAAATCTGGAAAAATAAATCTTTATACAAAATATCAACTTACAAATGTACATGGAGGGGATAATTTAGAAAGCATAGAGATAAAACATGATAGTAAAGAAATTAAAACTATCAAGACAGACTTTGCTCTAGGGTTTTTTGGTTTAATTATGCAACTTGGTCCAATTGCAGATTGGGGCCTTAACATTGATAAAAAAACAGTAACAGTTGACACAGAAAAATTTGAGACAAATCAAAAAGGAATTTATGCTGTTGGAGATATATGTTCTTACCCAGGAAAACTAAAACTTATTTTATCTGGGTTTCATGAGGGAGCACTTGCAGCTAGAGCTTGTTTCAAATTAGCAAGACCTGATGAAAAATATAGATTTGAATTCACAACATCCTCCAAAACTATTAAAGACAGACTTGGCGTAAAAAGTGATTGAGCTATTTTCAGCTAATACACCAAATGGGTGGAAAATTAGCATTATGTTAGAGGAGATTGGTTATAGATATAAAGTAACCAAAGTTGATATTGGTAAAGATGAGCAATTCAAACCAGAGTTTTTAAAGATAAGCCCCTTTGGAAAAATTCCAGTCATAATAGATCACAATAACAATGAGAGTATTTTCGAGTCAGGTGCAATACTTATGTATCTTGGTGATAAAAGTGGAAAATTTTATAATCAAAAAGATAGACTGATTATAAATCAATGGTTAATGGCACAGATGGGAACTATTGGTCCAATGATAGGTCAGCATCATCAGTTTCATCATTACAACCCTGGAAAAAGTGACTTTGGTGAAGATAGGTATTTTAAAATTGTAAAAAGACTTTACGGGGAATTAGATGGTAGACTAAAAAACTCAAATTTTCTCTCTGGACCTAATTACACAATTGCGGATATTGCAACCTGGCCATGGATAGCTAGGCACGAGTGGCATGATATAGGATTAAAAAATTATGAAAATTTATCCAGATGGTATTTAGAAATAGCTGATCGTAAAGCTGTAAAAAAGGGTTATAGTTTTTTAGATAAGGACGCTGTAATCCCAAAACCTTAAACTTTAACCAAACAATCTATAAAGAGTGCTTAGAATTCCGTAACCTGAAAATTCTATAGCTATAATAATTATTATAATTAATATTAATTTTTTATTCATTTTAAGAATAAGTATAATAACAACACAATCCAGAAAAAAGGATAATAAAAATAAATATATTTCTTTGCAAAAAGAAAGGAAATAGAACTTTGTTTTTTAAGTTTTTTTCTCATTTAATCATCTGCATGAACTTTTTCATCTTTCTCATGTTTTTCTTGTGCAGCAATAGTGTATTTAGCTACAGGTCTTGCCATTAGTCTTTTTAATCCAATTGGCTCAGCTGTATCTAAACAGTACCCATACGTATCCTCTCTAATTCTTCTCAAAGCTTTATCAATTTCTGATATTAATTTAATTTGTCTATTAATCGCTTTCATTTCTACATTTTTGTCAATATATGAACTTGCTTGATCTACAATATCTGCAGAAATATTATTATCATCCATACTTCCATTATAAAGCGCTTCATTATTTGCTTTAATTAATTCTTTTTTCCATTCTGTAAGTCTAATTCTGAAATACACCTTGTGTTTTTCACACATATATTTTTCAGTATCTTTTGGAATATAAGTTTTTGAAATTTTTAAAGAACTTTTAGAACCAACTACAGCTGCATCAGATTTTGGTTTTTTTGCAACTTTAGTTTTTGGTTTTGATACTTTTTTCTTTGCTTTAGCAGTCTTTGGCATACATCAATTTTGAATTTTCGGAGTATATTCAGCAGAATATGAGTGTCAAGTAACCTGAATTGTTATAAATATTTACTAATGACCATTAATAACAAAAATATTAATAAAGTTTTTTATATTTTTGTCATAACCCATCTATTTTTTTGGACCTTGATTCCATCGCTTACAAATCAAAATTTACCCCTAGATACTATTGAAGCTTTAGCTTGGGGAAGTAATTTAGATTGGGGGTTTAATAAACATCCACCAATGAGTGCTTTTATTTTGGAAGTTTGTTATCAAATATTTGGACCCCAAGATTGGGTTTATTATTTATTGAGTCAAATTTTTGTGATTATTTCTTTTTACTTTGTTTATAAATTCTCGAAAGAAATATTTAATAATAATTTATTAGGTTTAATTTCTGTTTTATTAATTGAATCTATTTATTTTTATAATTTTACTACTCCTGAATTTAATGTAAATGTATGTCAATTGCCTTTTTGGTCTTTATTAGTTTATTATTCTTGGAAAATTTATATTAGCAAAGAAATTAAATTTTTAGATTGTTTTTTAGTAGGTTTATTTGCAGCTCTTGGATTTTTGTCTAAATATTTATTTATTTATCTATTAGTTTCCATTGATCTTTTATTTATCTATTTAATTTTTGTTAAAAAAGAGAAACAATTTGATTTTAAATATTTAATTACTATTGAAGTATTCTTAATAGTATTAGTTCCGCACTTTCTCTGGTTAAATAACAATGAATTTATTACTATTACTTATGGATTAGCACGAACTGGTTTAGAACAATCAGCCTATATAGATCATATTAAATTTCCAGTAATATATTTGTTAAAACAAGTTGGGATTTTAATTCCTTTTTTAATATTATCCTGGTTATTAGTTAAAAAAATAAAATTGAATTTAAGGTTTAAGGATAAAAAATTATTATTTTTATTAGCAATTAATATTTTACCAATTGTTTTAATGTTTTTAACCTCATTAATCACCGGATCTAAAATTAGAACAATGTGGATGACACCTTTTTATTTATTTTTTGGTACATTGTTTGTTTATTTGCTTCAAGCTCAAATTAATCATAAAAAACTAAAACCATTTATCCTTGGATTTGTTTTCTTTTTCTTTTTATCTCCAACACTGTACGCTTACGTATCAATTTCACAAGATGAAAAGCGAACAGATTATCCAGGTAAAGAAATTGCGATGAAAACTCAATATGCCTGGGATCAACAATTTAATTCAACTATAAATGTTGTTTTGGGTGACGAATGGAATGCTGGAAACTTATCATATCATTTAAAATCAAGACCTGCTTGGATAGGTTCAGTTAATAGAGAAAAACTCGATCAATTGAAAGATTACATGTGCCTTGATAATATTTGTGTAGGGTCAAGATAAATGAAATATGTAATTTTAATTCCAATTTATAATGATAGAGAATCTTTACAGTTATTGTTAGAAAATATTAATTCCGAAATAAAAGATTTAAATCACGAGATATCTTTAATTGTTATAAATGATGCATCATCACAACAAATAATTGATAATTACCCAAATATAGAAAATATCAGTTACTTAGAAATAATAAATATGAAAGCAAATAGAGGCCATGCGAGATGTATTGCATCCGGACTGAAGTATATATATGAAAAAAAAGATTTTGATTACATAATTCCTATGGATGGAGATGGAGAAGATCGACCTGAAGAAATTAAAAATTTCATTGAACTTTCTGAGCATTCTGATGACAAGTCTATAATAGGTGAAAGAGTAAAGAGATCAGAAGGTTTAATTTTTAAAGTTTGCTATCAATTTCATAAATTCTTAACTTATGCTTTTACAGGTCAATCAATTAAATTTGGAAATTTTACTTGTTTAACTAAATCAACAGTAAAAAAATTGTTGGAAGAAAAGTCTACATGGAATAGTTTTTCTGGATCATTAAAAAAACTTGAAAAAGATTTAGTAATAATGCCATCCATTAGAGGAAAAAGATATTTTGGTCCGTCAAAAATGAGTTTTTTTAATTTATTAAAGCATTCACTTTCAATAATAAGTGTTTTCAGAAAAACTGTTTTGATTAGATCAGCTTTATTTATAGTTTTTTATATTTTACTTATTAAGAGTTATGCTTCAGTAATAACTTCAATACCATTAGTCCTTCTGTTGATAATGATATATTCAATTTCTAGTTTAGCTTTAAGAGAAAATATTGAGGAATTTAATAATGCCTTAACAAATATTCACGATATTGATAAGGTTAAGTAGTAGAAAAAAATAAGGGTATGAAAAACTTTTTTAGAAAAGTTGCATTTGGTATTAGTCCAAACGAGGAAGTTCCACCAGATCCATTAAATTGGGCACTCAATCAAGTTGATGAAATCCCAGACTTTTCATGGAAAGGAAAAATATACTCTGAAAAAGAACTTAGAAAACATTATAGAGACTGGGTTTATGGTGATAGAAAAGTTTTACGAAAAAAATATAAGGACAATAAAATTCTTTATAAAACACACAAAGATATTTTAAGACACAAGACTGGTCAAAAATTTTGGGAGTCACTAGAAATATCAATTAGACATAATGAAGGTATCAATAGTAACCATCCTGTATTAGCAAAACTCTGGATGTTTTGGGGGAATTTTTTTGCAATTAGTGAAAAAGATTTTTTAGCAAATTATTCAACAGGTGCATATCAAAGAGAAATTGTTCGACCAAATTTAAATCAATCATTTGAAAAAATGGTTTACGAAGTCACAACTTCTTGGGCAATGATCCACCACCTAGATAATAGTGAAAGTGCAGGACCAAAGAGTGTTACTGCTGGTGAAGAGTGGAGGCGTAGAAAAAAAGAACCCGCAACAATTAATGAGAACCACGGAAGAGAGCTGCTAGAATTACATACAGTTTCACCGAAAGCTGGATACACCCAAGAAGATGTCATTCAATTAGCATATATTATGACAGGCTGGCAACATAAATGGAGTAAACAAAATTTAGAAACAGGGAATGTTTGGTTTAACTCTGAATATCATCAAAGGGGAAAAAAAACTGTTTTAGGAAAAGAATATAAAAGAGGAAAAAAAGCTTTAGCAGCTGTGATCAAAGATTTGGTAAATCATCCTAATTGCAGAGATTTTGTTGCTGAAAGACTTTGTAGATATTTAATTACAGACGAACCTACAAAAGATATGAAGCAACCTATTATAGATGCTTTTAAAAAATCTGATGGACTTTTACCAGAGATACACAAAGCAGCAATAAAAGTAGCATTCGATTACAACGATAAATATAAAAAATTTCAAACGCCTGAAAATTGGTTAATTCAAGTTGCAAAAATTGCTGATTTAAATTGGCCGCCATCACCAGAACTAATGGATAAGTATGAGCTTGGTCAAAAACCGTTTGATTCGCATCGAGAACCAGAGCGGCTTTTGAGAAATATTGGTCATCATCCTTACAGAGCAAAACAACCAAATGGTTGGTCAGATCACTCTGATGATTGGATTTCACCAGAATTATTAATCAGAAGACTTGTATATGCAAAAGCAAGTCATAATTTTGCTAAAATGGAAAATAATAAAAATGCTGCATATTATGAAAGCATTGTCGAAAAAAATTTCGACAATCCAAGTAAAATAATGAAATACATAAATCAAAAAAAAAGGTCTGTTGAAAAACATACTTTACTTTTTAACCACCCAGAGTTTTTAAAAGCATGAAGATATCAAGAAGAGATTTTTTAAAAACTACAGCGCTTACGTCATTATATTTTGCTGGTTTTGGAGCACCTGTTAATGCCTCTGGACAAAAAAAAAATTTAGTAATAATTATGCTACGCGGTGGAATGGATGGCTTATGTGCAATTCCAATTAAAGGTGATAAAAATTTTGAAAAATTAAGAAGTAAAATTAATCTCGAAACAACTCTAAAATTAACTTCTGATTTTGATTTACACCCAGCATTAAAAACATTTAAAAATCTTTGGGATCAAAACTTAAGTGCAGTGGTGCATGCAACAAATATTCCTTATACGGGTAGATCACATTTTGATGGTCAAAATTTAATGGAGTCGGGCGGAAAAATTCCTTACCAAGAAAAAACAGGTTGGCTTGGAAGAGGAATGAAAACAGCTGGTTTAACAGGACAAGGATTAGCTCTGGCTCTACCCATGCCTTTATTGATTAGAGGTGTTCCAATGAATAATAATTATTTTCCTGTAGGTCGTAGTCTACCATATCCTGCTACTCTAGAATTAATAAAACAAGCATACAAAGAGCATGATGAGAAATTGTTAAGTGAAAATTTAGAAATCATTTTAAATAGAGATTTTAACAATAGGTCGAGAGATGATGCTTGGATTTTAGCTTCAAGTGCTGGTACAGAGTTATCAAAACCTGATGGACCTAAAGTTGCAGTATTTGAAGTAGATGGTTTCGATACTCATGCTGCACAAGGAGCAACAGATGGGGCCCATGCAGATTGCCTATCAGATTATGACAATATCGTTAGGTCATTAAAATCTTCAATGTCCGAGGAGGCATTTAATGATACTTTAGTGCTTACTCTTACAGAGTTTGGAAGAACAATTAAACAGAACAGTAGTAATGGAACAGAGCACGGTTACGGTTCAGCTATCTTGATGGCAGGTGGACTAGTTAAAAAAGCACAAGTTCATACAGATTGGCCAGGACTAAAGAAAAAAGAATTATTTGAAGGAAGAGATTTAAATTCAACAATTGATGCAAGAGCAATTTATGCCTCAGCAATGTCCACAGTTTTTGATATAGATTTTAAAAAAATTCAAAAAGAAGTATTCTGGGGAGAAAATTTACAAAATTTTTCGGATAAGCTTTTTAAAACTTAATGAAAAAAATCCTAACAATTATTATATTAATTTTATCTTTCAGTATTCCAGCACAATCAAATGAATGGAAAAATAAAAATAAATGGAAAATATCTTGTGGTGTAGTCGACAAAGAGTCTTTAATTGTAAATGGAAAAAGTAAAAGGTATTCAAAAAATGAATTTAAATTAGTGGATGTAGTTTTCAAACTTGATAAGGGTGAAGTTGGAAGTTGTCCTACAGATAAAAAACCAGCAGGAGGATACCCTTATTCTGGAAGACAAGAAATAACTCATAAACTTCCAATCGGACATACTATTTTTGAGACGGATATTACTATTAACGGTGCTCCATCAGCTAGATCAACTATATTTCAAATCCACGATGGTAGAAATAGTGGTGCTCCTCCCTCTTGGATAGGTATAAACCGAGGTTGGAAAATCATTCAAAAATTTCCCAAAGGAGAATGTTCAAAAGAAAATTGTAAAATGCTAGAATTTATAACTTTAGAAACTGGTAAAAAATATAGGTTTAAAGCTGAAATAGACTATCAAAAAAAAGCAAAATTTTTATCTGTTAAGTATTATCTTGATGATAAATTTATTCTTCATCACTATGATGTTCCACTATTAACTAAAAAAACCGATGGACCTTATGGACCAACCAAACCTTATATTAAAATTGGTATTTATAGAATTGGTGAAACAGGAACTACAACTTATACTTATAAAAATTTAATAGTAAAAACTAAAAAAAAATCATCATTTGAAAAGGTTTATGCCGAGTTCATTGTGGTTGTTAAAAATAAAATTGACAAAAATATTTTAATTAAAATTAAAGGTTTTGGTAAAGAAAAAGTTATTGAAAAAGCTATGAATGAATGTACGAAAAAAAAAGCAGATGGTTGTTATGTTCATTACTCTAGCAAGGTTGCAAAGTTTTAAGTCAAAAAATTTAGCAGCAACTACAACTTTTTTTATTTTCTGTAGTTTCTTTTTCAGCTTTAGTGGCTTCTAGTTTTTTTTGCTCATCTTCAAGAGCTTTTTGTTTTTTTGAAATCTTATCTTCAAAGTACTCATATAGAGACGCAAAGCCTAATTTAGAGGCTCTTTTTTCCTCATAATTTCTTCGCCCTTTAAGGTTTTCAATTATTTTGACTATTTCTTGATTTTGCATGCTTCTTTTTTATTAAAAAAGCTAGATAAATCAAGCCCTAATAGTTGGTAAACAATAAAAGTCAGCAGTATCTATTTTAGAAGAATATTGCCTTCTCATATTCCATTTTTTATGAACTCCTGCACTTGCAACACTTAAAGTAGATCTTCCATATCGGTGATTAGTATTATCAATGGATTTCATTAAGTTATTTATTTTTTCATCTTTTGCAGATGTAAATAAATTTGTTTTGTCACTAGCATTAGATAATCCTGTAAGCATCACTCCTGCTTTTTGATAACGGTAACCATTTTTAAAAATACTTTCTAATATTGCAACAGCTGTCTTAACTGTTTCAATACTATTGTTTGTTGCAATTGGAAAATCAACTGTCTTTGTATTTGAATAATATCCAAAGTTTCTTTGGAAAGGACTAGTTCTAACAAATACTGTAATTGCTTTTGCAACTAAAGACTCTGATCTAATTTTTTCAGAAGCATTTAAACAATAATTTGCAACTGCTTCTTTTAATTCTTGGAAAGTTTCTATTCTTTTGCCAAATGATCTTGAAACAACACAACTTTTTCTTTTAGTTATAGTTGTTTCTAATCCAATGCAAGAAACTCCTCTAAGCTCCATTGCTGTTCTCGAACTTAAAACATTTGATGATTTTTTAATCCAGGTATTAGATTTATTTTTTAACTGTTTGGCATTGTAAATCCCGTGTTTTTTATAAAACTTAGTCAATTGTCTTCCAACACCCCAGACATCATTAATTTCTACTTTTTCTAAAATAGGATCTAAGTTTTCTATTCCAATTAAGCTTGTCACCCCTGATTGTTTTTTCTTTGCAATATGATTTGCAACTTTACTTAAAGTTTTCGTTTTTGCTATTCCAATACTTGTAGGAATACCAGTCCATTGCAAAACTGTTTCTCTAATTTCTTTACCAACCCTTTCTATATCTTGATCTGGAAAATTTGATAAATCTAAAAAAGCTTCATCAATAGAATAGACTTCTATTTCTGAATTAAATCTTTTAAGTGTTCGCATTACCCTTCTAGATAAATCTCCATATAAAGAATAGTTTGAAGAAAATACTTCAACTTTATTTTTAATAATAATATCTTTTGCTTTAAAATAAGGTTCGCCCATCTTAATTCCTAATGCTTTTGCTTCATTTGATCTTGAAATAATACAACCATCATTATTAGATAAAACAACAACAGGCTTTCTTCTTATTTTAGGATTAAATAATCGCTCACAAGAAACATAAAAAGAATTACAATCAATTAATGCTATTTTTTTAGTACGTAGAATGGATGACATAAGTAACAACCCCCCAAATAAAAATATCTTGTTCTTCGTTAATTAAAATTCTGTCAGAAAATTCTTTAGACCCAGAGGTTAAAAATTTTTTATCTCTCTCTTTAACTAAAGTTTTAACTACAAGTTCGTCATGAACATTTGCAATCACAGTTGAAAAGTTTTTTGGTTTTAAGCTTTTGTCAACGACCAGTAAATCTCCATCGTTAATACCAACATCTACCATAGATTTACCTTGAACTCTGATAATGAAAGTTGCTGGAACATTTCTTATTAAGTGCATGTTTAGATCAATATCTTCTTCGATATAATCAGTGGCAGGGGAAGGAAAACCAGCGCCTGCTTTATGCAAATAATAAGGGATTGTTAGTTTCATGTTCTTGTTTTGTTCTAATTTATAGCCTATTTATTTAATACACTCAAGAGGTTGTATTTTGAGTCTGTAACTGAATCAAAAGTGAATCAAAACGTGAACATCCAAACTACATTTTGTATGCTTGTGGATAACTTCAACCACTAGTAGTTTAAGTTGGTTATTAAGTTATATAAATTTTAATTTGATTATGAGTATTTTAGATTTTGTAATGGTTGGTTCTAATGATTATAAAAAATCAAGCGAGCTATATGATGCTGCATTTGAACCTTTAAAGTTAAAAAAAATACTAACTACAGAAAAATATATTGGTTATGCTCATTCAAGCGACCCTGAAAAAGTAATATTTTATATAACTAACCCAGTAAATGGTAAACCAGCAACTATGGGTAATGGATCACAAGTAACAATATTAGCAGAGTCAAAAGAGGCAGTAGAAAAATTTTATGAGATTGCAATTTCGAAAGGAGCAACAGATGAGGGAGCACCAGGTATAAGAAAAGACGGAAATTACTACGGGTATATACGCGACTTAGATGGAAATAAGATTGCAGCTAAAAGTATTTTAAAATAAAAAAGGAGATATATGAAATTAAATTGCCATTGTGGAGCTGTTGAAGCAGAAATTAAATCTTCAATAAACGAATTAGCAAAAATTGTAAGATGTAACTGTTCAATTTGTAAAAGAAAAAATGCAACTATGGGCATGGTTAAAAATGAAGATTTTAAAGTTACTAAGGGAGAAGATAAATTAAAACTTTATCAGTACCACACTAAAGTTGCTAACCATTATTTTTGTATTGAATGTGGAATTTACACTCATCATAATCCAAGAAGTGCACCTGCTATGACTGGTTTTAATTTAGGATGTGTCGATGAAGTTAAAGTAGAAGATTTAAAGGAAGTAGCTAACTTTGATGGTTTAAATCATCCAATGGATCAAGAAAAATAAAAGTTCAATGAAATTAACTGAAGAGTGTTTTAAGAAAGTTAAAAAAGATTGTTTTAAGTTTATTAAATTACAAGAAACCTCAACTGAAAAGTTTGGCAATAAAGAGAGGATGGTCAAAAATTTTTTAATTCCAATATGTTTTTGGATTGTAAAAAAAGCAAATAATAAAAAACCTTTTTTTGTTGGATTAGCTGGAGGACAGGGAACAGGTAAAACAACAATAAGTTCAATAATAAAAATTATATTAGAAAAATATTTTAAATTAAAAGTATTTAAAATTTCTATTGATGATTTTTATAAAACTAGAAAAGAAAGAGTGAGTTTATCAAAAAAAGTACATTCAATTTTTCTTACCAGAGGTGTTCCCGGAACTCATGATGTTAATATGATGTTAGATTTCTTTAAAAAATCTAAAGCCAAAAAATTTAAAAATTTGAAATTACCAAATTTTAATAAGGCAATTGATGATAGATTTCCTAAAAATAAATGGAACAAAATTAATAGAAGACCAGATATTATTATTTTCGAGGGATGGTGTGTTGGAGCAAAAGCGGAAACTAACAAAACGTTAAAAAAATCAATTAACTCTATGGAAAAAGTTAATGATCCAAATCTCATTTGGAGAAAATATGTTAATCAACAATTAAAAACTAAATATAAAAAGCTTTATTCACAATTAAATTGTATGATTTACTTAAAAGCAAGAAACTTTAGTTTATTACAAAAGTGGAGATTAAAGCAGGAACATAAATTGTGGTTAAAAACAAAGAAAAAGGGTGGTCACAAAATAATGAGCAAAAAAGATGTTATTAATTTTATGCAAACTTATCAAAGAATTACTCAGAATATGTTTAAAAACACACCTAAATATGCTTCTATAATTTTAAATTTAAATAGTAACCATCAAATTAAAACTGCTGTATATAAATCGAAATGAAAAAAATATTTATCATACTTATTGCATCAACAATATATTTTAGCAATGCTTTCGCAGTTACGCTTCTTGATGCATTAAATCAAACATATAAAAACAATATTCAATTAAATGCTGAAAGAGAAAATATTAAAGTTTCAGAAGAAGATGTAAATATTTCAAAGGCTGATTACAAACCTTCATTAACTTTAAGTGGCTCTAAAAGTTTTGAAAATACCAATACATTAAAAAATCAAAATGGTGGTACAGCTACTAAAAATGATGCTGATCCTTTTACAACATCTATAAAGATAGAACAAACAATACTAGATTATGGTAGAGATCTTACACTTGAAAAAAATAAGGTTTCATTAACCTTAGCAAAAGCACAATTAGTTAAAAAAGAACAAGAAGTATTACACGAAGCTATAAATGCATTTACAAATTTAATTTTATCAAGAGAAAAACTAAATATTAACTCAAAAAATTTAAATCTTTTAATTAGACAGGTGGAGAATGATAAAATTAGAAGAGATAGAGGGCAAATTACTAATACAGATGTAGCGCAGTCAGAATCCTCACTTGCAGGAGCACAGGCACAATTTGCTAAGTCAAAAAGTGATTTATTAATTAGCAAACTTAATTACGAAAGTATCATAGGAAACATAAATGATCCAAATAACTTAAAGAAAAGTTCAAATGCAATCGTTAATATTCCAAAAACTTTAAGTGAAGCAATAAATTTGTCAAAATTGAATAATCCAGATATATTGATTGCAAAACTAGACTTAGAAAAGTCTGAAAAAGATATAGCCATTTCAAAGTCAGATTTAAAACCAACTGCTTCAGTATCATTAGAGAAATCTTATACTGACGATCTCAGTTCTACTGTTGCAGAAAGAGATAAAGATATATTAAAAGCAACAGTGAGTTGGCCTTTTTATTCTGGTGGAAAAAAGAAATATAAAATTAGCAAAAACACAAATTTAACAAATAGAAAAAGATTATTGTTAGATCATGCTGTTAAAACTAATGAGACTAACGTCGCAAGTGCGTGGTCAAGTTTAGAATCATCCAAAAGTTTTTTAAATTCTGTGAAGGTTCAATTAAGATCAGCAGAAATTGCAAATGAGGGTATTGCAGCAGAGTATGAAAGAGGATCGAGAACAACCTTAGACGTTATTCAATCAAATTCACTTTTACTTTCTGCGCAACTTTCTTTAGTGAATTCTGAGAGAGATTATTTAATGGCCCAATATAACTTGCTTAAATCAGTAGGCCTATTAAATAGCCAATATCTAAAACTTAAGTAAATATTTGATTTTTTGATATAAAAATAATTATATTGCTAATGAGAACAAAATGTGTACATTTATACTCATGATTCGAGTGACAAAAAATTTAAAAAAAGAGGCAAAAAATGACGAAAAATAACCTAAAAGTAGTTAAATCTACCAAAGATCAAGAAATGGATGTTAAAGAAAAGAATAAAGCGTTAGACGCTGCAATAGCTCAGATTACAGATAATTTTGGAAAAGGCTCTGTGATGAAGCTTGGTGAAAAGAGAGCAATGGATATTGAGTCTGTTTCAACAGGTTCTTTAAGTCTTGATTTAGCTTTAGGTATAGGTGGATTACCAAAAGGAAGAATTATTGAAGTTTATGGACCAGAGTCTTCTGGAAAAACAACTTTAGCACTACAAGTTGTTGCTGAAGCTCAAAAAGCTGGAGGTATTTGTGCATTCGTTGATGCAGAGCATGCATTAGATCCAGTTTATGCAAAAAAATTAGGTGTAAACACTGAAGAACTTTTAATTTCACAGCCAGATACTGGTGAACAAGCATTAGAAATCGCTGATACACTAGTAAAATCAGGCTCTATTTCAGTAATCGTTATCGACTCTGTTGCAGCTTTAACTCCAAAAGCTGAAATTGAAGGTGAGATGGGAGATCATCATGTTGGTCTTCAATCAAGATTAATGAGTCAGGCTTTGAGAAAATTAACAGGTTCAATTTCAAACACGAACACCATGATGATTTTCATCAATCAAATCAGAATGAAAATTGGAGTTATGTTTGGAAGTCCAGAGACAACATCAGGTGGTAATGCGCTTAAGTTTTACTCATCTGTAAGAATGGATATTAGAAGAATTGGTGCCATCAAAGATAAAGATGAAATTATTGGTAACTCTACAAGAGTGAAGGTAGTTAAAAATAAAGTAGCACCACCATTCAAAGTTGTTGAATTTGACTTAATGTATGGAAGAGGAATTAGCAAGATGGGTGAGCTAGTTGATCTTGGTTCAAAAGCAGATATAATTGAAAAATCAGGTGCTTGGTATGCTTATAAAGGTGAGAAGATTGGTCAAGGTAGAGAGAATGCTAAGACTTATCTAGCTCAAAATCCTAAAGTTGCTGCAGAAATTGAAATGGCAATTAGAGAAAAAGCAGGTGTGATTTCTAAGAAAATAGAAGGAAATCCAATCGATCCTGAAAAATTGGAAAAAGAAAAGAAAGTAGCTGAAAAAGAAGAGGCTGATAAAGCAGAAGCTACTCCTCCATCTAAAAAGAATTAATAGGTCATCTTTATTAATAAAAGGCGCTTAATTTAAGCGCCTTTTTTCCCTTCGGTATCTAGACATAGAATAAAAAAGCTGTATTTTAAAAAATATGGCAGACAAAACGCTCAATGAAATAAGAAATACTTTCTTAAAGTATTTTGAAAAAAACGATCATAAGATTGTGGAATCTAGTAATTTGGTTCCTAACAACGATCCTACATTGATGTTTGCTAATTCTGGAATGGTTCAATTTAAAAATGTCTTCACTGGATTAGAAAAAAGAGATTATGTAAGAGCTACAACTTCACAAAAATGTGTAAGAGCAGGTGGTAAGCATAATGACTTAGAGAATGTTGGTTACACACCAAGACATCATACATTCTTTGAGATGTTAGGAAATTTTTCTTTTGGTGATTATTTTAAAGAACAAGCAATTCATTATGCATGGGATTTGATAACCAAAGATTTTGGAATAGATAAAAACAGGCTTTATGTAACAGTATTTCATGAGGATGATGAAGCCTTCAATTTCTGGAAGAAAATAGCGGGTTTTAGCGATGATAGAATTATCAGAATAGCAACTTCTGATAACTTTTGGTCTATGGGTGAAACAGGTCCATGTGGACCTTGTTCTGAAATCTTTTTTGATCACGGTGATCATTTGCCTGGAGGATTACCTGGTACTAAAGATGAAGATGGAGACAGATTTATAGAAATTTGGAATTTAGTCTTCATGCAATTTGAACAAGTTACAAAAGACAAAAGAATTGATCTTCCAAAACCATCAGTGGATACTGGAATGGGTTTAGAGAGAATTGCAGCTTTGTTACAGAGCACACATGATAATTATGAAACAGATCATTTTAAAAAATTAATTGGCTCAATATCAGAATTTACAAAAGTAAAACTTAATGAAAACAACATTTCGAGTTTTAGAGTTATTGCAGATCACTTAAGAGCAAGCTCTTTTCTTTTAGCTGAGGGTGTTCTCCCATCGAATGAAGGAAGAGGATATGTTCTTAGAAGAATTATGAGAAGAGGAATGAGACACTCACATTTACTTGGTTCTAAAGAACCAGTTTTTAATAAAATTTTTGACTCTCTTAAAGAAGAAATGAAAGGCAACTACCCTGAGCTAGAGAGATCAGAAACTTTAATTAAAGAAACTTTAAAAATGGAAGAAGAAAAATTTTTAGTTTTACTTGATAGAGGAATAAAAATTTTAAATGAGGAAATAGATAAGATCGATAAAGTTTTACCGGGGGAAGTGGCATTTAAATTATATGATACATATGGTTTCCCATTAGATTTAACAGAAGATATATTAAAAAATAAATCTTTAACAGTTGATCAAAATAAATTTGATGAACAAATGAAAAAAAGTAAAGAACTTGCTAAAAAGAATTGGAAAGGTTCTGGCGATAGTTCACAAGAACAAATTTGGTTTGGTATAAAAGATAAAGTTGGTCCAACAGAATTTTTAGGTTACGAGTTTAATAGATCGGAAGGAGTTGTTTTATCAATTGTAAAAGATAACAAAGAAACGGAAAAATTATCAGCAAAAGAGGAAGGAGCGATTATAACCAATCAAACACCTTTTTATGGAGAGTCTGGAGGTCAGCTAGGTGATACAGGAAAAATATCAGTAGGAGATTTTATATTTGAAGTCACTGATACTCAAAAACAACTTGGTGATTTATTTGTTCATTATGGAACTTTGAAAAATGGAGAAATCAAGATCAATGATGTTGTTGAAATGAAAATTGATGTAGAGAGAAGAGGTAACCTAAAGGCATATCATTCAGCTACACATTTATTACACGAGTCTTTAAGAAGAACGTTGGGAAAGCATGTTATGCAAAAGGGCTCACTTGTTGCACCAGATCGTCTAAGGTTTGATTTTAGCCATATGAAACCAATAACAAATGAGGAATTGGTAAAGATTGACAAAATAGTTAATGAATACGTTACTAATAGTACTGAAGTGACTACAAGAATTATGACTCCAAAAGCAGCTATAGAAAAGGGAGCGCTAGCTTTCTTTGGTGAGAAGTATGGTGATGAAGTGCGAGTAGTTTCAATGGGTAAAGAGGAAAATACATATTTTTCAACAGAACTTTGTGGTGGAACCCACGTAAAAAATACTGGTGATATTGGTAAATTTAAAACAATTAGCCAATCATCGATTGCTGCAGGCGTTAGAAGAGTAGAGGCTTTGAGAGATAAACAGCTTGAAGATTACATAAAAAATAAGGAAAAACTCTCCTCATTAACGGTTCAAAAAGATGAGGAAATGATTAAAGAACTTTCTTCTCAAATCATTAAATTAGGTGGAAAGCCAAATCTAGAAAACAAAGATTTAAAAGGATCCATAAAAGATCTTTCTAGACAATTAGAGCAATTAAATGTCAAAAACGTTTTAGGGGATGAAACAAAAAATATTATTAACGACAAAGTTATTAATAATACAAAAGTTAGATTTCAAAAAGTTCAAGATTTACCACCAAAAGATTTGAGAAAATTAGTGGATAATGGAAAAAAAGAACTTACTGAAGGAATTGTAATTGTTTTTGCAAGTAAGGATGGCAAAGTCGGATTAGCAGTTGGAGTAACAGATAATTTAACAAGTAAATTTGATGCAGTTCAGTTTGTAAAAGTTGGTTCTGAGATAATTGGGGGCAAAGGTGGTGGTGGGAGAAAAGACTTCGCCCAAGCAGGTGGACAAGATCAATCAAAAATTGAAGCAGCTTTTGAAAAGCTCGAAAGTTTAATTTAATTTTCTTTTTAAATTACCATCAATTTCATCTAGAAATTGATTGGTAGTTAAAAATTTACTATTTGGACCAACAAGAATTGCTAAATCTTTTGTCATTGATCCACTTTCTACACATTCGATACAAACTTTCTCAAGAATTTGTGCAAATTTAATTAGTTCTTCATTACTATCCAATTTACCTCTATGAGCCAATCCTCTTGTCCATGCAAAAATAGATGCAATTGGGTTGGTTGAGGTTTCTTTACCCTGTTGATGCATTCTGTAATGTCTAGTAACAGTTCCGTGTGCAGCTTCTGCCTCCATTACTTTTCCATCTGGAGTTAATAATGTACTCGTCATCAAACCTAAAGATCCATAACCTTGAGCCATAGTATCCGATTGAACGTCTCCATCATAATTCTTACAAGCCCAAATATATTTGCCACTCCATTTCATAGCACATGCTACCATGTCATCAATCAATCTATGTTCGTAAGTCAAATTATTTTTTTCAAATTCTTGCTTATATTCTTTGTCAAAAATTTCTTGGAAAATATCTTTAAACCTTCCATCATATTGTTTTAAAATTGTATTTTTTGTTGACATATAAACTGGCCATTTTTTAATTAACCCATAGCTGAAACAAGATCTTGCAAAATCCTCAATTGATTTATCTAAATTATACATTGAAAGCGCAACACCAGGACCGGTAAAATTAAACACTTCATATTTGATTTCATCTTTTCCATCTTCAGATGTCCATTTGATTTCCATTTTTCCTTTTCCAGGAACTTTAAAATCCGTTGCCCTATATTGATCTCCAAAGGCATGTCTTCCAATGATTACAGGATCTGTCCAAGAAGGCACAAGTTTAGGAATATTTTTACAAATAATTGGCTCTCTAAATACTGTTCCTCCAATTATGTTTCTTATTGTTCCATTAGGAGATCTCCACATTTTTTTTAACTGAAATTCTTCAACTCTTGCTTCATCAGGAGTGATAGTTGCACACTTTATTCCAACACCAATTTTTTTAATTGCATTTGCAGAATCTATTGTGATTTGATCACCAGTATTATCTCTACTTTTCATGCCTAAATCGTAATATTCGATACCAAGATCTAGATATGGCAGGATTAATTTATTTTTGATGAACTCCCATATAATTCGAGTCATTTCATCACCATCCAGCTCTACTACTGGGTTATTTACCTTGATTTTGCTCATTAAATAAAAATTATCTTAATAATTGAATTTGACCATTTTATATACATATTAATCGAAAATTAGCAAATAGAAGAATATGTTTAGTAAGATATTTCCAAAGATCCACACTGAAGGATACAAGTTTATAGTAATAGCTGTATTCATAACTGTCGTTTTTCTAGTTATTAATAATTTCTTAGGATTAATAGGAATATTACTTACTGTCTGGGTTTATTATTTTTTTAGAGATCCAGAGAGAACAATTATTGGAGATGATAGTTACCTTGTTAGTCCTGCTGATGGAGAAGTAATTAAAGTTGAAGAGGTGGATGGTCCAAAAGAACTTGGACTAGAAAATAAAAAATTTAAAAAAATTAGTATCTTTATGAACGTATTTGATTGTCATGTAAACAGAACACCGTGCTCAGGTACTGTTGAAGATATTTTATATAAACCAGGTAAATTTTTAAATGCATCTTTAGATAAAGCAAGCGAAGACAATGAGAGAAATTATTATAAAATTAAAGATAAGCATGGAAATGATATCGTAGTTGTTCAAATTGCAGGATTAGTTGCAAGAAGAATAGTTTGCGAAACAAATAAAAATCAGGAATTAAATCAAGGTGATAGAATTGGGATGATTAGATTTGGTAGTAGAGCAGACGTTTATTATGAAAATTATGAACCACTAGTTAAAGTTGGTCAAACAGCAATTTCAGGAGAAACACTACTGGCTAAAAATTAATTTATGGAACAGCCAAAAAACAATTTAAAAATTGTTACAGATAAAAAAACAAACGCAAGGGTGATTTTACCTAACATGCTAACTCTTATTGGGGTTTGCATAGGTTTATCATCTATTAGATTTGCATTGGATGAAAAATTCGAATTTGCAATTATAGCAATTATGTTCGCTGCTCTTATTGATGGATTAGATGGAAGGATAGCAAGATTAATAAAAGGAACATCAAAAGTTGGTAAGGAGTTAGACTCTCTTACGGACATGATAAGTTTTGGAGTAGCCCCGGCATTTATTATGTATTTCTGGAAACTAAATACACTTGGGAGGTTTGGATGGTTGTTATGTTTAATATATGTAATTTGTGTTGCTTTACGTTTAGCTCGTTTCAACGTAAATACAGATCAAGCACCTTCTTGGAGAGATAATTTTTTTGAAGGGGTTCCATCTCCAGCAGGCGGTATCTTAGTTCTAACTCCATTAATTTTTAGTCTTACAAGCTTCGATTTTATAAGTATAAATTATGATATTGTTGTTCCAGTTTTTTTTATTGCAACATCTCTCTTACTGATCAGTAAATTTCCAAGTTATTCATTCAAAAAAATTGTAATTCAAAGAAAAGCAACCATTTTTCTTTTATTTGGAATAGTTTTATTTTTTGGATTACTTCTAATATATCCTTTTAACGTTATATCTATTAGTGCAATCATATACTTAGCTATGCTTCCAATTAGTTTTTTTCATTATCAAAAATTAAAAAAACAAAACGAAGGTCAGAATTATAAAGATGAAGATGATGATCTCGAAGATATTTTGTAATGAAAAAAAATGTCATTGTATCATTAGCTGATTCCAATTATTTCCCTTTATTAAATGAGCTAATAGACTCTATAAAAAGATTTAAAGAGAGCTCTGAAGTTGCAATATGTATTTTGGATGCTGGTTTATCAGAGGATCAAAAAACAAAATTATCATCGAAGGTAGATGAAATAAAATCAGCAGAGTGGGATATAAAAGTTCCAGATAGTAAAATTAAAGGGCGTGAATGGTTAAAGAGCCAAGTATCTAGGGCTTTTTTACCTAAATATTTTCCCAGCTATGAAAAATACTTATGGATTGATTGTGATGCTTGGGTAAATGATTGGCAATCAGTTGAGCTTTATTTTAAAGCGTGTGAAAAAGGTAAGTTGGGAATTACTCAAACTATCGGACCAGGTTACAAAATTACTTCAAGAGTTAATTGGGTATTTGGAAAACTAGCGATTATTAAATCTCAAAATTTTAAACACGCAATAAAATCTAATATCAAATTAGAAAAAGCTAGAAAGTTAGCCTTTGCTCCTCATATCAATATTGGTGTATTTTCATTAGAAAAAAATTCATTATGTTGGAATTCATGGCAGGAAAACTTAAAGCGAACACTTAAAGGTGGAGAAATATTTGGTTCTGAACAATTAGCGATGAATATGTCTGTTTATGTTGATAATGTCGAAACTGAATTCCTTCCTTTAAAATGTAATTGGATCACTAGTAATCTTTTGCCAAAGTTTGATGAGGATAAAGATACATGGGTAGAGCCTTATTTACCTAACTATAAAATTGGAATTATGCATTTAGCTGCTGGCATCTGGAAAGATAAAGAAGATATGAGACTAAACAAGAGTGTTAAGATCGATATTCAAACTCTCACAGGTAAAGTTTTAAATAAAAGTTTAAGATTTAATAATTAATTGAAAAAAAACAAAATTTCTAAGAACTGGGTTAATAAACAGCGTAGAGATATCTATGTAAGACAGTCTAAAGTAGATGGCTATCGTGCTAGATCAGCTTACAAATTAATTGAAATTGACGAAAAATTTAAAATTTTTAAAGGTGGATTATCAGTAATTGATATTGGTGCAGCTCCAGGAAGCTGGTCACAATATGCTCTTAAAGCATCTAAAAATGGAAAATTGATATCTATAGATTTAAAAAATATGGAACCTATAGGTAATAGTGTTCAAATCCAAGGAGATTTTACTGAAGAAAAAACTCAAGAAGAAATTAAAAAAAATATAAACGGCAAAGTTGATGTCGTAATGTCTGATATGGCCGTAGATACAACTGGTATTAAAAATATTGACTCAATTCAAACTGGAGAACTGTGCAAAGAGGCAATGTTTTTTGCTAAAGATTTAATGAAAGAAAATGGATATTTTATTTCAAAAATTTTTATGGGAGGAACATTTAACGAAATCGTCGCAGAAGGAAAAAAATATTTTAAAGAAGTTAAGGTTTTTAAACCAAAATCTAGCAGAAAAGATTCAAAAGAAAGTTTTATAATTTGTAGAAAAATCCGATAGAGACTTTTAATTTAAGAGGAATCGTATATAAAAGATTATGGTTCCTATAAAAGAAGCACTTACCTTTGATGATGTAACATTAGCTCCAAAGTATTCAGAAATATTACCTTCTGATGCGGACACTAGTGTATCTTTAACAAAGCATTTGAAACTAAAAATTCCACTTTTATCATCTGCAATGGATACTGTTACAGAGAGTAGAATGGCAATAGCTATAGCTAAAGCTGGTGGTATTGGAGTAATTCACAGAAACCTTGATTTAAAAAAACAATTATCAGAGATAAAAAAAGTAAAGAAACAAAAATTAATTGTTGGAGCAGCAGTAGGTGCAGCACCGAATGAATTTATTAGAGCCAAGGAAATAATAAAAGAAGGTGTAGATTTAATCGTAGTAGATACAGCACACGGCCATACAAAGAAAGTTGCCAAAATAATCAAATATATTAAAAAGATAAAAAACAACAAAATTGCTTTGTGTGCAGGAAATATTGCTACACCAGAAGCTGCAAAATTCCTAATAAAATTAGGAGTAGATATAATTAAAATCGGTATAGGACCAGGTTCTATTTGCACAACAAGATTAGTTGCTGGAATAGGAGTTCCTCAATTAAGCGCAATTTTAGCTGTAAGAAGTGGTTTAAAGAATAAAAATATTAAAATAATTTCAGATGGGGGAATAAAATATTCTGGTGATTTAGCAAAAGCTTTTGCTGCAGGAGCTGATGCTGTAATGATTGGTTCGTTATTTGCGGGTTCAAACGAAACCCCAGGTAAATTAATTAAAAAAAATGGACAGCTTTTTAAAAGTTTTAGAGGAATGGGTTCAGTAGGAGCTATGAATAAAGGTTCAGCTGATAGATACTTTCAAAAAAAACAAAAAGACTCCTCGAAATATGTACCTGAAGGTGTTGAAGGTTTTGTAAAATATAAAGGAGATGTTGGGAGTATAATTTATAAATTAATTGGTGGATTGAAATCTTCTATGGGTTATCTTGGATCAAGAACAATCATTAAATTAAGAAATAAACCACAATTTGTGAAAATTACAAAAGCTGGATTTTATGAAAGTATGGTTCATAATGTAGATGTGGTAAAAAACGATAGTAAATATTAATGAGCAAATTTTTTAAATTTATAGGGTTAATACTTTTAACAGCTTCTTTTAACAGTACGTCTTTTAGTAAAGAAAATTTTTTTAACGAAGCTTTAGAATTGTTTAAAAAAGAAAAATATGAAGATGCGCGTTTTTTATTTGAGAGAAATATTGTTTTTAATCCAAAAGACGCAAACTCATATTTATATTTAGCAAAAATTTACAACCAAGAAGAAAATCAAAGAAAAGAAGAATACAATTTGGAAACAACACTTTTAATTGAGCCTGATAACGAGGAAGCTTTATTAATGTTAATGAAAATTGCATTAGAAAAATCTAATTATGATAAAGTTAAAGATCTTTCAGAAAAGTTTGTCAAAGTTTGTAAAAATTTATGCGATGAAAACAAAGATATTCAAGAGTCATTAAAAAATATAGAACCTACAAATAATGAGTCTTGATCAAAATCTTAAGAAAATCTTAATAATAGATTTTGGTTCACAATTTACTCAATTAATTGCAAGAAGAGTACGAGAATTAGGTGTGTTTTCAGAAATAGTTAGTCACAAAAAAATAAAATTAAAGGACATAAATAACAGTATTAAAGGAATAGTATTATCTGGTGGTCCATTAAATGTTTATCAAATAAATAAATACTCATTTGATAAAAAAATTCTAAAATTTGGTGTACCAGTTCTTGGAATATGTTTTGGGCATCAAATTTTATCAAAACTTAGTGGTGGAAGAGTAAAACAATCTAAACATAGAGAATTTGGTCTAGCTAATGTGTATAAAAAAAACAACAGTGTTTTAACAACTAATTTTTTTGGAAATAAAAAATCTAAACAAGTTTGGATGAGCCATGCTGATCAAGTTTCAAAACTTCCTAAGAATTTTACAGTTGTTGCATCAAGTACTAATTCAAAATTTGCAATTGTTGAAAATAAAATTAAAAAATATTATGGAGTACAATTTCATCCCGAAGTAACTCATACAGAGAATGGAAAGAAATTAATAAGTAATTTTGTTTTTTTAGTTTGTAAAATTAAAAAAAATTGGTCCTCTAAGGATCAAAAAAATCAGCTTGTTAAAGATGTTAGAAAACATGTTGGAAATAACAAAGTTATTTGTGCTTTATCAGGAGGTGTGGATAGTAGTGTAGTCGCTCAACTATTGAATAAAGCTATTGGAAAAAAACTTTATTGTATTTTTGTTAATACTGGTCTTCTAAGAAAAAATGAGGAAGTGCAAGTAGTTCAAACTTTTAAAAAGCGTTTAAAAATGAATTTAATTTATGTAAACGCTGAAAAGGAATTCCTAAAAAAATTAAAAAATATTTCTGACCCAGAAAAAAAAAGAAAAATAATTGGTAATTTATTTATTAAAATTTTTGAAAGATACGCTAAGAAAATTAAAAATGTTAAATTTTTAGCTCAGGGTACTCTTTATCCAGATTTAATTGAGAGCAAATCTGTTACTGGAAGCAAAACTTCTAAAATTAAATCACATCATAATGTTGGTGGATTACCTAAAAAAATGAATTTAAAATTAGTAGAACCACTAAAATTCTTATTTAAGGACGAGGTAAGAAAATTAGGATTAGAGTTAAATTTAAGTAAAGAAATTATTTCAAGACATCCTTTTCCTGGACCAGGTTTAGCTATTCGAATGCCAGGCATAATAACTAATGAAAAAATTAAAATTCTAAAAGAGGCTGATTATTACTTTATTCAAGCTTTAAAAGATCACGGTCTTTATCATAAGATTTGGCAAGCTTATGCAGCATTACTTCCAGTAAAAACAGTAGGTGTTATGGGAGATAATCGTACTTATGAATACTTATGTTTATTAAGAGCAATTACTTCTGAAGATGGAATGACAGCCGACTATTATGAATTTAAAAAGTCTTTTATGCAAACTATATCAAATAAAATAGTTAACAGTATAAGAGGAATAAATAGGGTTGTTTATGATGTTACTTCTAAACCACCTAGCACTATTGAATTAGAGTAGTTTTTAATTATAAATTAAGTTTATGAAATATTTACATACCATGATTAGAGTTACAGATGTAAGTGAGTCTTTGAGATTTTTTTGTGAAGGACTTGGTTTAAAAGAAACGAGAAGAATGGAAAACGATAAAGGCAGATTTACTCTAATTTTTCTTGCTGCTCCAAATGATGAAAAAGCTGAGATAGAATTGACTTATAATTGGGATGGAGATGCGCTTGGTGAGGGTTCAAGAAATTTTGGTCATTTAGCTTATAGAGTTGATAATATTTATGAAACCTGTCAAAGATTAATGAATATGGGCTACACAATTAACAGACCACCAAGAGATGGTCATATGGCTTTTGTTAGATCACCAGATAAAATCTCAATTGAAATTCTTCAAGAAGGAAATTTGGAACCTAAAGAACCTTGGGTTTCGATGAAAAATACCGGCTCTTGGTAAGTCGATGAAAAAAATAATTTTAGATTTAAAAAAAAAAAAAAATAAACAAAAAATAGTAAGTTTAACTGCATATTCAAAAAACGTTGCATCTATTTTAGATAATTATTGTGATATCATTCTAGTGGGAGATTCCCTTGCTTCAGTTTTATATAATTACAAATCTACTCGTGAAGTATCTCTGGATACTATGATTAATCACTCTAAGAGTGTAAGGAAGGGAATTAAAAAAACTTTAATGGTTGTTGATATGCCGCATAATACTTATCGAAATTCAAAAGAGGCTTTAAAAAATGCAAAAAAAATAATATCGAAAACTAGATGTGATGCTGTGAAATTAGAGGGTGGAAAAAAGGTTTATGAAATTATTAAAACCTTAATTAGAAATAAAATTCCAGTTATGGGTCATTTAGGTTTACTTCCTCAGTCAGATAAAACTTTTAAATTTAAGGGTAAAAAAAAATCTGAGAGAGCTAAAATTTTAAAAGATGCATTATTATTAGAAAAGGCTGGGGTGTTTTCTATTGTTTTAGAATGTGTTGAGTCATCTTTAGCTAAAATTATAACTCAAAATATAAAAGTACCAACAATTGGAATTGGATCCTCTAAATATTGTGATGGTCAAATATTAGTTTTTGACGATTTAATTGGATTAAATCCAACGCATTATAAGTTCGTAAAAAAATATGCGAACATAAGAAATGAAATTTCTAAAGCTGTTTCAAATTATTCAAATGAGGTTAAAAAAATTAAATTTCCAAATAAAAAAAACTCTTATTAATTAAAAGTATTTTTTAAATTCTTCGTTAATATTTAATATTTCAAGATCAACCAATCCACCAATTACCAATTGCAGACCGACTATTAGAATGAAAATTAAACCAATATAAGCTATCCAAATATGTCTTTGTATATAATTGGCCATATATGTTGCTAAAGCACCTGTTAAAACAACAGACAACATAAGTCCAAATATCATAAATCCAAAATACCCTTTTGCGGCAGCAACTACACCAATTACATTATCAAAACTAATCATGATATCTGCAAATAAAACTTTTCCAATACTACTAATGTATGAAGGTTCTTTACTTTTTTTTGTAGTAGGCTTTACTTTTTTTATGTCTAACAAATCTTTTCTTAAATCATTCACAATCCAAATTAACAACAAACCACCTAAAATCTTTATAAAATAAAATTCAAATAAAAAAGTTGCAAAAACAGCAAAAAAAATTTTAAACACAAATGCTCCTATTACACCCCAAAGAATTATTTGTTTTCTGTTTTTCGGAACAAAATTTGATGCAATGGAGCCAACGATTACAGCATTATCTGCTGTTAATATCATTGTTATAAAAATAATGTTGGTTAAAATTATGAGTTCTTCAATCAAGATTAATTAATAATATTTCAAGTTTTTTAAAATTTCAATAAATACTGCATTTAAAAAAAAAGGCGGTCAATTTTATGACCGCCTTATTAAAATTTAACTCTATTTTATCTTTCAGACCATTTAGGCATTGGATATTTTAGTTCACAAGCTGCTAATTCAAATGGATATACTGTGCAGTATTTTCCATTTTGAACTTGCATTAAAATACCTCTAGTCTTTTCGTTTTGACCATCAGCACCAAATTTAATTCCTCTATAAGGAACTATTAATGACTCAGATGACATATCTAAATTAACTAAAGCCTGTCTGATTTTTTCAGGATCAGTAGATCCTGCATTGTTAATTGCATTTGCTAAAGCCATAAATCCAGTAAATGCTCTAGCAGGCACATCTGATAGATCTCTTCCACCAGAATGTGTTTTGAATAGATCATTTACAGTTCCGATCATTGGAATAGTTTTTGCTAAGTCAGTGTTGAAAGGTGATCTAGTTATTACACCTTCAGCTTTACTTCCCATTGTATCTATAAACTTAGGATCTGTGTAACCAGCATTTTGAGCTACTAAAAGCTTAGGATTGTAATCAAGCTCTTTAGCAGTATTTAAAAATAAATAAGCATCTGCTGTATAAGAAGAAGGCAATAAAACATCAGGGTTTTTTGCTTTTAATCTTTGGACTTCAGAACTCAAAGTTGTTGTTTTTGCTTTGTAGCTAATTTTTTCTACAACCTTATATCCTTGGTCTTTAGCCATTTTATCTTGAGTTCCACCACTGTCTGATCCCCAAAGAGTATCTTCATGAATAATACCAACAGTGTTTAATTTGTTGCTATTTTTTTTATTAAAGTCATTCATGAACTCAAACATCAATTGAGTGAACTCACCATCGTGTGGAGTAACTCTAAAGAAATATTTAAATCCTCTTGTAGTCAATTTAGGAGATGTAGACTCACCATTTACCCAAGGTATTCCAGCTCTTTCAGAAACTTGACTTGCAGCACCTGTTACAGATGAATAGTAAGCTCCAAACATCGCATGAACTTTGTCAGAATTTAACATTTTCTCTGTCTCACCAACACCAACATCTGGTTTTCCACCATGGTCACCAACAACAATTGATATTTTTCCACCTCCCAAGCCTTTTAAACCAGCGTCTTTCGCTAAAGGCATTCCAGGAATGTTATGACTGTTGTTAATTATATCTAGAGCAGTTTTTACGGCAGCAACTGCATCTTTTCCAACTTGTGCCACAGGGCCAGTTAGTGGATATAGTACTCCAATTTTAACATCTTGTGCGTAACTAATTACTGGTACACAAACTAATGATAAAAAAGCGAATACCGTAAGAATTAATTTTCTCATATATTTTCCCTCATATTTGTTTTTTTAAAAGAACATTTTAATACTAAATGAGAAATCAATTCAATGATTTACTTTTATGTAAATAATTGTCTATATTTAGATAATTAATTTATTTAAATGACATCTGAAATTATTCTTCAAGCAATAGTAACTGGATTAATGATGGGTTTAATTTATGCGCTAATCGCAGCGGGATTAAGTTTAATTTTTGGATTAATGGAAATAGTAAACTTCGCACATGGTGAGCATTTGATGCTTTCAATGTTTTCTTCTTTTTGGCTTTGGTCACTTTTTGGTTTGGATCCACTTTTTTCTATACCAATAACAATAATACTTTTAGCTTTCTGTGGAATACTCACTCATTATTTTTTAATTAGATACATTTTGAAAGCTAAAATGTTGATCCAAATTTGTGCTACTTTTGGATTATCAATTTTTATAAGATCAATTGCTCAACTTTTGTGGACTCCAGATTTTAGAAATGTAGACAAACCTTTATTAGAGGGTAGAATTGAGATTGGATCAGTATTTATAGGACAACCACAATTTTATGCAAGCCTTGTATGTTTACTAGCTTTTATTGGTCTGTATTTATTTGTTACTAAAACTGAAACAGGACTTGCACTACAAGCAACGGCCCAGGATAGACACGCTGCAGAAGTTTTAGGAATTCCATCCAACAAAATGTTTGCAATAGGTTGGGCAATAGGACTAGGATGTGTAGGTGTTGCAGGTGGAATGATGGCAAATTATTTTTTTATTTTCACTGATGTGGGTATTAATTTTGCTCTATTTGCTTTTGTAGCTGTAGCTTTAGGTGGATTTGGGAGTATCATTGGTTGCTTGTATGCTGGAATAATAATAGGATTAGTAGAGTCTCTAGGTGGTCTTCTAATAGATCCTTCATTTAAACTGTTATATGTTTTTGTAATTTATTTGCTTGTTGTAATTTATAAACCACAAGGATTATTTGGTAGGTATTAATGGAAAGCAAATTAATAACTGCAAAATCTGAACCACTTTGGAATACTAATAATAAGGTTATTTCAATTGTTTGTGCTTTAATTGTTCTCTTATTTGCTCTGCCTTTGTTTGGATTAAATTCATTTTATCTTCATTTGTTCATAATGATTTTTATGCATGCTGTTATGGCTCAATCATGGAATGTTATTGCTGGATTCTCAGGACAAATAAGCTTAGGTCATGGAGCCTTTTTTGGGATTGGTGCTTATGCAACTTCATTTTTTTATATGCAATACGGAATTACTCCATGGATAAGTATTTTTTTTGGTATGTTTATTTCAGCTATATTCGCAGTTCTAATTGGTATACCAATGCTTCGTCTAAGTGGTCACTATTTTGCAATAGCTACATTATTAATTGGTATAAGTTTTCAAGTTGTTTTTCAAAGATGGGATTTAGTAGGGGCGGCATCAGGATTGTGGGTTACAATGACACCAGAAGACTCTTGGATAGCGCTTCAATTTCATAGCAGCAAGATACCTTATTATTACGTTTTTTTGATTTTTTTCCTAATTACTTTTTTTGCAGTCTGGCTCTTAAGTAGATCAAAATTGGGCTATAGACTTAGAGCTGTAAGAGATGATCCACAAGCTGCGTTAAGTCTATGCATTAATGTTTCAAATTATAAAATTATTGCATATGTAATTTCAGCAATGATCATGGCGCCAATGGGTAGTTTATTTGCTCAATATATTTTAATTATTGATCCTGATAGAGTTTTTAATATTGAGATATCAATAATAGTTTTACTGATTACAGTGCTAGGAGGAATAGGCAATGTGTGGGGACCAATTATTGGAGCCTCTATTCTTATTCCTATTTCAGAATACTCAAGAATTTATCTAGGTGGAACAGGTGGAGCAATTGATTTAATTTTTTATGGTCTAATTTTAATGATCATATGTATTTTTAAACCTAATGGACTGATATCTTTTATTCCTAAAGATATTTTAGAAAGAAAAAAACAAAGATGAAAATATTATCAGTTGAAAATCTAAGTAGGTCTTTTGGAGGAATCAAAGCAAACGACAATATTTCTTTTCAATTAGAAGAGGGAGATATACTTGGAATAATAGGACCTAATGGAGCTGGAAAATCTACATTATTTGACTTAATTACTGGTTATACAAAAGCTGACACTGGCATAGTAAAATTCTTTGATAAAAATATTTTTGGATTAAGTCCTGATAAAATAAGCAATTTAGGTGTGGGTAGAACCTTTCAAAAACTCAAACCCTTCGCAGACCAAACTTTGCTTGAAAACGTGATGATAGGGGCATTTGTTAAAGAAAAGAATATTAAAAAAGCTAGGGATAGAGCTTTAGAGATAATTGATTTTGTAGATCTTTTAGAAAAAAGACATCATTTTGCAAAAGAATTATCTACTGGACAAAGAAAAAGACTGGAAATGGCAAGAGCTATGGCAATAGAACCAAAACTATTGTTGATGGATGAGGTTACAGGAGGTGTTGATCAAAAAACTATTCCAGGCTTAGTTGATCTTATAAAAAAACTTAAAAAAACTGGAGTAACAATTATTACAATTGAACATAATATTAATATTATTATGGAAATATCTGATAATGTTTTGGCTTTAGATCAAGGTAAAAGTATTGCTTTTGGCTCTCCAAGAGAAATTCAAAAAAATAAACAAGTAATAGACTCATACTTAGGAACTTTTGATGCTGCTTGATATTAAAAATATTGATGTCTTATATGATGATTTTCAAGTTATCTGGGATGTTTCAATTAATGTAAATAAAGCGGAAATGGTTGCTCTTCTTGGACCCAATGGTTCTGGAAAAAGTACTATTTTAAATACTATAAGTAATTTGGTTAAACATAAAAAAGGAACAATTAATTTTGAAAATAACTTAATTTCTAATATTCCAACATTTAAAAGGACTGAATTAGGTATATCGCATGTTCTTGAGAGAAGAAGAGTGTTTCCTCATCTCACAGTTAAGCAGAATTTATTACTTGGCGCATGGCATCCAAAAGCAAAGGTTGAAATGAATAATTCTTTAGCAAAAATTTATAAAATTTTCCCCAAATTGGAGACAAGATCAGAACAATTAGCAAAAACAATGTCGGGAGGAGAACAGCAAATGCTTGCGATTGCTAGAGGTATGATGGGTTTACCTAAATTATTAATGGTTGATGAGCCATTTTTAGGATTATCACCAATGGTTATGAAAGATTTAATCCAGATTTTTAAGAATATTGTAAAAGAGGGAATTTCAATTCTTTTTGTAGAACAAAATGTCAGACTTGCATTGAGCATGGCTGACAGAGGATACGTGCTTGAAAGTGGAAGATTAGTTATTGATGGTAAGTCAGAAGATCTTATTGATAACGAAAAAGTAACAAAGGTTTTTTTAGGAAACTAATTAAAGTGCAGCTAAATCGTTATTTAACTTATCTGTAATAAGCATTTTTCCAGGACTGTGAGTAATACAAAAATCTGGTTTAGAATTTTCTAAAACAGATTGAGGAGTTACGCCACACGCCCAAAACACTGGAATTTCATCATTTCTTAAAGCTCTGGGAGGATCTCCATATTCTGGTTTCATGATATTTTTAATACCAATTTCATCTGGACTACCTAAATGAACAGGAGCACCATGCACAGCAGGAAATCTTGAGCTTATCTGAATTGATCTAATTGTATTTTTTGCATTCAACGGTCTCATAGAAACAACAAGTTTCCCAGAAAATTGTCCTGCAGGCTCACAATCTATGGAAGTTCTATACATTGGTACAATTGTATCATTTTCTATATGTTGGATAGGTATTCCAGCTTCAATTAAAGGTAATTCGAAAGACATTGAACATCCAAGAACAAATGTTGTTAAATCCTCATTCCAATAATTTTTTATATCATAAGGCTCGTCAACTAATTTACCTTTTTCCCAAACTCTATATTGAGGAACGTCGGTTCTAACATCTATATCACCTAAATCTTTTAAAGAAGGATCTCCTTTAGTTCCAAAACCAATTAATGGACAAGGTTTAGGATTTTTTTGGCAAAATGACGCAAAATCCATTGCATACTTACTTGGTAAAATACAAAGGTTACCTTGTACGTACTTATTCGCAGACCCAGCAGTTTGTTCAGTATATTTATTTTTTCTTATTACTTTACGTGCTTCAACTGGGTCTTGGACATCAAGCATAAAGGCTAATATTTAGATTTTTTTGTACCCTCAATAATTTGTTTTAACTCAGTATACTCTTCACAGTTACAATTTTCTAATATTTTTAATCTTTCTTTCGCAAGATCTATTCTATTAGTAGCAACATATAATTCACCCAAATATTCATTTATACCAACATGGTTTGGTTCAATTGCTAAACCTTGCAGATAATATTTTTCACCATTTTCATAATCACCAAGTTTTCTAGTTGTGAAACCCAGATAATTTAGAGTATCAGCTTTGTTAGGTTTTTCTGAATTTGACTTCAAAAGTAGTTTTTGAGCTTTAGCATATCTTTTTTTAGCCTTTTCAAGTTTTCCTTTTTTCTCATATTTTTTTGCAAACTTTATTGCATCAACTGCCTTTACATAATCTGTTTTGACTTTTGCTGGTTTAGGATCTGATCCTGCAGAAAATGAGTTTGTTGCAAATAATGTTAAGAAAAAAATTATAAATAGTTTTTTAATCATTTTTAAATTTCTCCATTTTATTTAAAGGTGTTAATTTCAATCCATTCTCTAACAGATTTTCTTTAATTGATCTCGCTGTTGATAATGAACTTTTATTATCCCCATGTATGCATACAGAGTCTATTTCACAAGGTATCTGCTTTCCACTGTGACAATTAAGTGACTGATTTTTTACCATATTTAATACGTGTTTTTTAGCTTCTTCTGGATCAGTAATCAAAGCATGTGGTTTTTTTCTAGAAACTAAATTACCATTATCTTCATAATTTCTATCAGCGAAAATTTCACAAGCTATACGCATGTTTAATTTTTTTGCTGCCTCTTCCATTTTAGATCCGGTAGGAACTAAATAGATTAAATCTTTACTTATCTCATTTATGGCTTTTGCTAAGGTAGTTGCTAAATCTATGTCTTCACAAGCCATATTGTTTAAAGCACCGTGTGGTTTAATATGAGTAACATTTTCTCCATGTTTTTGAGCAATGTTTTGAAGAATTTCATATTGATCAATAATTAGTTTTCTGACTTCACTTGATGGAAGATTAATTCTCTGTCTCCCAAAATTTTCTGGGTCATTAAATGATGGGTGTGCACCAATACTGACCCCATTTTTTTTTGAAATTTGAACTACTTGACTCATCGACTCATTATCACCTGCATGATAGCCACACGCTACATTTGCTGAATTTACTATTTCCAGTAAATCTGGATCATACTTGTTTGAATGATGTTTTGATTTTTCCCCTAAATCGCAATTTATATTAATTTCCATAGTCTCTATTGTTGAGTATAACATGGCATGATTAAAAATATATCAAATCTTGGTGACGCAGCTTTGTATTGTGATTTTGGTAATGAAGTAAATAAATCAATTAATTCACAAGTAATAAAATATTTTAAAACTATTAAAGAACAAAAACCTGTAGGTATAAATAATTTAACACCTTCTTATAATAAATTAATCGTCTCATATGACCTTAGACAGACAAATTTTAAAGAAGTTAAAAAATTTATAGAAAATATTAATATTGAAGATACACAAAAAACATATTCTAAACAATTAGAAATACCAGTTTGCTGTGAAGAAAGTTTCTCATTGGATATAAAACGATTAGAAGAAATATTAAATTTAAAAAGAGAAAAAATTTTAGAAAACTTTTTTAATAAAGAATATTTTTGTTACATGACAGGTTTTATCGCAGGCATGCCTTTTCTAGGTGACTTAGCTGAAAATATGAGGGCCCCCCGTTTAGAAACACCTAGGGTTAAAGTTCCAAAAGGTTCTGTTGCATTAACAGAGCAATTTGCAAATATTTATACATTTGAAAGTCCTGGTGGATGGAATATTTTAGGAAATACACCTTTGGATGTCTTTGATAATTCAAAAGAGCATAAACCAAATTTAATTGATCCAGGGGATATAGTAACTTTCAAAGAAATTACTTTAGATCAGTATAAAAATTTTTATGAGTAATAATTATTTAGAAATAATAAGACCTGGAATAAATACTACCTTTCAAGATAAAGGTAGGGATCATCTTTATCATATTGGTATTCCATTTAGTGGTGCTATGGATAATAGAAATTATCTTATAGCTAATAAACTTGTTAATAATAATTTAGACACAGCAGTTATTGAGTTTGCGTATCAAGGTCCTCATATAAAGTATACAGGTGAAAAAATTAATTTTGCTATCACTGGAGATGTATTTTTTTTAATTAAAAAAAAAGATAATGAAATTAAGGGTAATTGCTATCAAAGTTATCAAATTGAAAATGGAGATGAGATAAATGTCGTTTCTACAAATAAATCAGTTTTCGGATATATGGCTATAGGTGGTGAACTTGATATAAAATTTCAATGGAACAGTTGCTCTATAAACACAAAAGCTAATATTGGTTCTAACGATGGAAAAAAATTAGATGTAGGACAGATAATAAATTTTAAAAAAATCAATTTAAATAAAGATATAAAAAAAATTAATTACATAAATACCAAAATAGAAAATATTAGGGTATTGAGGGGTACTAATTTTGATTACTTTTCAGAGCAAGGAAAACAAACATTTTATAAAAAAGAATTTATTGTTTCAAAACTTTCTGACAGAATGGGTATGAGACTTGAGGGTCCTAAAATAGAGAATATTGTTAATACCAATATTAAATCAGAGGGATTAATTAAGGGAGTTATTCAGGTGCCTGCTGATGGCAATCCAATAATAATGCTTTCAGACCATGGAACTGTTGGTGGATATCCCAAAATTGGTACTGTTGCAAGTGTTGATTATGATCGATTGGTTCAAATGTCTCCTGGTTCAAAAATAAAATTTAAGGAGATAAATTTATCTGATGCAGAAATATTATTTAAGTTATATGAAATGGAAACTCAAAATTTACTTTCACAAATTTAATGAATTTTTTATCAAAAATACCAGGGCCTTTTTTAGTTTTTCTTGGAGCATGCGCTCTAAGTTTTGGAGGCTTAATTGTTAAGTCTTTTGATGGATCTACACTTTGGCAAATATTATTTTGGAGATCACTTTTTTTCATTGCAGTAATTACTATTTTTTTAATATTTACTTACAAAGGGAAAATTTTCAGTGCTCTTTATAAATCTGGAATGCCAGGTTTATTTGGAGGTATAATTTTATCCATTGGATTTGCTAGCTATGTATTTGCTATGTATGAAACAACTGTAGCAAATGCAAACTTTATAATTCAAACTCAAGCTTTGTTTCTAGCAATTTTTGGTTATGTATTCTTAAAAGAAAAAATTTCAAAAATTACATTAACTTGCATTATTACAGCAGTGGTTGGTATCATTTTAATGTTGGGAACTTCACTAACACCAGGTCAAATGACTGGAAACTTAGTTGCGTTCATCATGCCAATATCATTTGCGATCTTAATTTTAATTGTTAGAACATATCCCAAAGTTGACATGATACCTTTACAACTAGTTGCTGGATTTTTCGCAACATTAATAGGTTTGTTCATGTCACCAAGTATTTTTGTTTCAACAAATGATATTTTTTTAGGTTTTGTTGCAGGTTTTTTTCAAGTTGGACTTGGTTTTATACTTATAACAATTGGAGCAAGATCAACTCCATCAGCATTTGTTGGAATAATTATGTTAACTGAAGCTGTCTTAGGACCTTTATGGGCATGGATGTTTGCAAATGAAAACCCGCCACTTACAGTGCTTTTTGGTGGAGCGGTAGTTATAACAGCGGTAGTTATACAGTTTTTGTCTCCATTAATTGTCAAAAAGGTAGCAAAATAAATTCCACATAAACTTTTTAAATGTGCTATAAATTTATTTACGGGAGAGACTACTTTTGTAGCGCCGAAGGAGCAACCACCCCGGAAACTCTCAGGCAAAAGGACCGTACATATTAACTCTGGAAAGAGAATTATTCTCGCCGAAGGAGCAAATCTCTCAGGCACCAAGACAGAGGGGGCACAAAAGAGTTAATATGGAAATAAAAAAAACTTCGCTAAATAAACTTCATCAAAGTAACGACGCTAAGTTTGTTGAATTTGCTGGTTATGAAATGCCCATTCAGTATAGCAAAGGCATTATTGAAGAACATAAATTCACAAGATCGAATTCTGGAATATTTGATGTTTCTCATATGGGTCAGTTATTTATATATGGTGATGAAAGTTTAACAGAAGAATTAGAAAAGATTTTTCCATTAGATTTAAAAAATCTAAAACAAAACTGCTCCAAGTATAGTTTTTTAATGAATGAAGATGCTGGGATTTATGATGATTTAATTATAACTAAAATAGAGGCGGGATATTTAATTATTTTAAATGCTGCATGCAAAGATCAAGATTTTGAGGTTTTATCTAATTTACTAGGTTCGAAATTTAAAATGAATTTAGATAACAATAGATCTTTGATAGCAATTCAAGGACCTAAGACTGTTGAAATTTTAAACCCAATTATAAATGGGGTTGATCAACTAAATTTTATGACCGGAAATTGGTTCGATTCTTATAATCAAAAATTATTTGTCACAAGATCAGGTTATACAGGAGAGGATGGATTTGAAATTTCAATTTCTAATGATAAAGCTGAAAAATTTGTTGAAAATTTAATAGAAAACGGAGCACAACTTATAGGACTTGGGGCAAGAGATACCTTGAGAATGGAGGCTGGATTATGTTTATATGGTCACGAATTGGATATTAATAAAACACCAGTTGAAGCAAACCTTAGATGGGCAATTTCAAAAACTAGATTATCAAATGGAGGTTTTATTGGATCGAAAAAAATTATGAACCAATTGAAAGATGGAGCAAGCCAAATAAGAGTAGGCATTAAGCCTGAAGGTAGATTGATTGCCAGAGAAAAAACTAAAATATTTGATGATACAGATAAACAAATTGGCGAGATAACTAGTGGAACGTTTGGACCAAGTGTAAACGGACCTATAGCAATGGGTTATGTTGATAAACAGTTTTCAAAAGTTGATACTAAAATTTTACTAGAGGTAAGAGGGAAAAAATATCCAGCAAATGTTTGTGCATTACCATTTTATAAAAAAAATTATGTGAAAGGAGTAAATTAATGAGTGAAGTAAAATTTTCTAAAGAACATGAGTGGATTACTTTAGAGGGAGATGTAGCCACAATAGGAATTACAAAACATGCAACAGAAATGCTTGGCGACATAGTTTTTGCAGAACTTCCTGAAAAAGGATCTAATGTTGAAAAAGATGGTACTGCGGGTGTAGTAGAGTCTACAAAGGCTGCTAGCGATGTTTATACTCCAGTTAGTGGTGAAATAGTAGATACTAATCAAGCCATTGTAGATGATCCTTCTAAAATCAATGAAGATCCAGAAGGTTCTGCATGGTTTTTTAAACTTAAAATGAAAGACCAATCTGAAATGGATGGCCTTATGAATAAAGAAGAATACGATAAATTTGCAAAGGAGAGTGCTAGCTAATGTTACATAATTCTCAAAAAGATTTTTTAAAAAGACACATTGGACCTTCAGATGAAGACCAAAGTAAAATGCTTAAAGAACTTAATTATAAATCACTAGATGATTTAATTAAAAGCACAGTTCCAGAAAAGATCCAATTGAAAGATAAATTAAATATTGGTGAGTCAAATTCAGAATATGAAGCATTAAGAAAATTAAAAGCAATTTCAAAAAAAAATCAAATTTACTCTAACTTTATAGGAATGGGTTACTATGGCACTTATACGCCATATGTAATTCTAAGAAATATTTTAGAAAATCCAGGCTGGTACACTTCTTATACACCTTATCAGCCAGAAGTAGCTCAAGGAAGATTAGAAATGCTACTTAATTTCCAACAAATGATAGTTGATTTTACAGGAATGGATATTGCTAATGCATCTTTATTAGATGAAGGAACCGCAGCTGCAGAAGCAATGGGATTAAGTCATAGATTAAATAAAAAGGATAGTAATTTAGTTTTTGTATCAGAAAACTGTCATCCACAAACAATCGATGTAATTAAAACAAGAGCAGAGCCAATGGGATTAAAAGTACTGGTTGGTGATGAAGATAAAGTATTGGATCAATTAAAGGAAGATTTGGTTTGTGGTCTATTGCAATATCCAGGAACGTTAGGAGATATAAAAGATCCTAGTGAAGCAATAAGTAAAATTCATAAAAAAAATGGTAAAGCAATACTAGCTTGTGATTTATTAGCACTTGCTAAATTAAAAACACCAAGAGAGTTAGGAGCTGATATTGCTGTAGGAAGTTCTCAAAGATTTGGAATTCCAATGGGTTACGGTGGACCTCATGCAGCTTTTTTTGCAACCAAAGATGACTACAAAAGATCTATGCCAGGAAGAATTGTAGGGGTATCAGTTGATAGACATGGAAATAAGGCATATAGATTATCATTACAAACAAGGGAACAACATATAAGAAGAGATAAAGCTACAAGTAATATTTGTACTGCTCAAGCTTTATTGGCAATAGTGTCAGCAGCATATGCTATTTATCACGGCCCAGAAGGAATCCGAACTATTGCTGAACGAGTTTCACAATTAGCAAAAAACTTTGCAGATAAACTAAAGCAATCAGGATATGAAATTTATTCAGATTATTTTTTTGATACAGTTACAATTGTTAGCAAGGATAAAACTGACCAAATTTATAACAATGCTTTAGATCAAAAAGTGAATATCAGAAAAGTTAATTCTGAAATGTTAGCTGTATCTTTTGATGAAAAGAAAAATGTTTATAGAGTAAATCAACTTCTAAAAATATTTAATGCAGCAGAATCTATCAAAAAAGAGGATCCAACAGTAAGCTTACCTAATTTACCAAAAAACTTACTACGAACTTCAAAATATTTAAAGCACCCTGTATTTAATTCATATCATTCAGAAACTGAGATGCTTAGATATTTAAAAAAATTAGAAGATAAAGATATAGCTCTTAATAGAACTATGATTGCACTTGGTTCATGCACTATGAAACTAAATGCCACTGCAGAAATGATTCCTATTTCATGGAGAGAATTAGCCGAACCTCATCCATTTGTGCCCATTGAACAAATGGAGGGATATAGAGCATTATTCACTGATCTTAAAAATTGGTTGAGATCAATTACTGGTTTTTCTGGTGTTTCGCTGCAACCAAATGCAGGCGCGCAAGGAGAATACGCAGGACTAATGGTAATTAGAAAGTATCATTTAAATAGAGGTGAAGAAAACAGGAATATATGTTTAATTCCAAGCTCAGCACACGGAACCAATCCTGCTAGTGCACAAATGGTTGGAATGAAAGTTGTCGTTGTTAATTGTGATAAAGAAGGAAATGTTGATTTTGAGGATTTAAAAAAGAAAGCTGAAATGTATTCTGAAAACCTTGGAGCGTTGATGGTCACATACCCGTCTACTCATGGTGTATTTGAGGAAAAAATTACTGATATATGTGAGTTAATTCATAAACACGGTGGTCAGGTTTACATGGATGGTGCAAATTTAAATGCACTTGTTGGTATAGCAAGACCTGGAAATTTTGGTCCAGATGTTTGCCATATAAATTTACACAAAACATTCTGTATTCCACATGGTGGAGGAGGTCCTGGAATGGGACCAATTGCCTGCAAAAGACATTTACAAGTTTATTTGCCAAATCATCCAGTTGTCAAAGATTGTGGACCTGCTACTGGGATTGGAGCAGTTTCAGCAGCACCTTGGGGAAGCTCAAGTATTTTATCAATTTCTTGGATGTATATTAAAATGATGGGTTCTGAAGGTTTAAAATTAGCTACCCAAGTTGCAATTTTAAATGCAAATTATATAGCTCATAGACTTAAAGATCATTACCCAATTCTTTATAAAGGCTCAAATGGAAATGTAGCTCACGAATGTATAATTGATATACGATCTATTAAAAGTGAAACTGGCATCACCGAAGAAGATATAGCTAAAAGATTAATTGACTATGGTTTTCATGCACCGACAATGTCATGGCCCGTAGCAGGTACAATGATGATTGAGCCAACTGAAAGTGAGAGCTTATCTGAACTTGATAGATTTTGTGATACTTTGATTAGTATTAAGTCAGAAATAGATATGATCAAGTCAGGAAAATTTGATAAAGTTGATAACCCAATTAAAAATTCCCCTCATACGGATATTGAATTAGCATCAGATGAATGGAACCATAAATATTCAAGAGAGCAAGCTGCTTATCCAGCAAAATTCTTAAAAACAAATAAATTTTGGCCTCCGGTTGCAAGAGTCGATAATGTATACGGAGATAAAAATATTTTTTGTACTTGTCCAAGTATGGATGAGTTTAAAGAAGATGCAGCATAATAATAAATGAAAATTGCTGTTGTAGGCTCAGGAATTTCTGGATTAAGTGCTGCTTATTATTTGTCTAAAAAACATCATGTAGATTTATTTGAGAAAGATGATCATTTTGGTGGACACTCTCACACAATAGATTTGTATTTTGATGAAAAAAAAGTTTCAGTAGATATTGGTTTTATTGTTTTTAATTTTCAAACCTATCCAAATTTAATTAAATTTTTTAAAGAAAATGATATTCAAATCGAAAAAAGCAATATGTCTTTTTCAGTTTCAGTAGATAATACAAATTTCGAATATTGCGGAAAAGGATTAAATGGGATCTTTTCAAATAAATTAAATTTATTTAACAAAGAATTCTTAAGGATGTTTTTTGATATTATTAAATTTTATAAAAAAAGTGATCAAATAAATATATATAATGATAAAATCACTTTAGGTGAATATTTAAAAATCAATAAATTATCTAAAACATTTGTTGATTACCATATAATACCCATGGTATCTGCAATTTGGTCTATGCCACCTTATGAAGCCAGCAAAATGCCGATTGGTTTTTTTCTTAGATTTTTTCAAAATCATGGTTTGTTTAAATTAAAAAACAGACCACAGTGGTATACAGTAACTAATAGAAGTAGAACTTATGTAAGTAAAATACTTTCTCAAATTAGTGGTGAACATTATAAAAATTATAAAGTTACAAAAATAATAAGAAAATCGTCAGGACTAGATCTATACTATGGTGGAGAAAGTGAATTTTTCGATTATGAAAAAGTAGTCTTGGCAACACATGCTGATGAAGCATTAAAGTTAATTGAAAATCCAACTAATGATGAGAAAAATATTCTTTCGAATTTTAGCTATAAAGAAAATATAGCCTATATACATACAGATCAGCGTGCAATGCCAAAAAACAAAAGAGCCTGGTCTTCTTGGAATTCCTCAATAGATGACAAGAATTTAGAAAAAAATTCTATTACATATTGGTTAAATTTATTGCAAAACTTAAAGTGTGATAAGAATATTTTTTTAACACTAAATCCTTATTTCAAAATTGATGAGAAAAAAATATTGAGAAAAGTAGAATTTACACATCCTTATTATGATCAAAAAGCATTAGATACTCAATCAGAGCTTGTTAAAATACAAAATCAAAAAGATTTACTTTTTTGTGGGAGTTATTTTGGTTACGGATTTCATGAAGATGGAATAAAATCATCTATTGAAATGTTGAAAAACCTTAATGATTAATTCTTGTATATATAATGGAAATGTAATCCACAAAAGATTTAAACCAAAAAAACATTTTTTTAAATATAAGGTATTTTCATTATTTATTGATTTATCAGAACTTAATGAACTTAATAAAAAATTAAAATTTTTTTCATTAAATAAATTTAATCTAATTAGTTTTTATGAAAAAGATCATGGTGAGCGTGATGGCTCATCACTTTTTGAGTGGGTAAAAAAAAATCTAATTAATAACAAAATAAATATAGATAATATACAGGTTAAACTTTTATGTTATCCAAGAATATTAGGTTATGTTTTTAATCCACTGAGTATTTTTTTTGTATACGATAAAAAAGAAAATTTAATTTCTATTTTGTATGAAGTTAAAAATACATTTGGTGAGCAACACACATATGTTTTTAAAGTAGAGGGACAGAATAAATTAATTCAAAATAATTGCTCAAAAAAATTTCATGTATCACCATTTATCGAAATGGATTGTAATTATTTTTTTAAGATATTAAATCCGGTGCAGAAGCTATCTGTTGTAATAGATCAATATGATCAAGAGGGAAAAATTCTTTTCGCCTCCCAAGACGGAGAAAGATCTGATTTGACAAGTAAAAATTTAATTAATTCTTACCTAAAACACCCATTGATGACATTTAAAATAATCTCTGCGATACATTTTGAAGCGTTTAAATTATGGATTAAAGGAATTAAATTTATTAAGAAAAAGTTAAAAATTAAAAATAATTTAACAGTAGAAAATTAATGTTCTTAAATAATGCAGCAGATAAATTAGTTTTTAAATTTCTTAATAATATTAGGTTCGGTTATCTTGAACTAACAACACATGAAGGAAAAGTTTTAAATTTTGGAAATCCAAATGAAAAATTGCATGCAAATATCTTAATCAAAAAACCAGATTTTAATTATAATCTAATTAGAGGGGGTAGTATTGGATTTGCTGAAAGCTACATGAGGGATGAATTTGAAACTGACAACTTATCAAATTTAATTGAATTAACTGCGAGAAACATAGAAGTGATATATAAATTTTCAGGGCTTCTCGATTTGCCAGTTATTAATTTTTTTAAAAATAAAATAATCAAAAATACAAAAAGCCGTAGCAAAGAAAATATTGCCAAACATTATGATTTAGGAAACGATTTTTTTTCTCTTTGGTTAGATGATACACTAACTTACTCAAGCGCTATATTCGATGATAAATCAAAAAATCTTGCTGAAGCCCAAAATAACAAATATCAAAAACTAATTGATCTAATTAAACCAAATAATGGTGACAAAGTTTTAGAAATAGGATGTGGATGGGGAGGTTTTGCTGAGTACTTAGGTAAAAAATATGATGTTAAACTAGACTGTATTACAATATCAAAAAAACAATTTGAATACGCAAAAGAAAGAATTTTTAATTGTGGCTTGAGCGAAAAAGTTAATATTGAAATAAAGGATTACAGAGACCTTAAAAATAAATACAATTCAATCGCGTCTATAGAAATGATTGAGGCTGTTGGTCAAAATTATTTAGAGGGATATTTTAAAACTATAAAAAATAACTTATCTGATGGCGGAAAAGCTGCTATTCAAGCGATTACAATCGATGATAGGTTGTTTGATAGATACAAAAACAAAAAGGATTTTATTCAAAAATATATTTTTCCAGGTGGTTTTTTACCAAATAAGAATAGTATCAATCGATATGTTTCTGACAACGGGTTAACTATTAATTCATATATTTCTTATGCTGATCATTATGCGAATACATTAGCTATATGGAGAAATGATTTCTTAAAAAAATGGGATTTAATAAAAAATCAAGGTTTTGACTTAACATTTAAAAGAATGTGGGAGTTTTATCTCTCTTATTGTGAAGCAGGATTTAAATCAAAAAATATTGATCTGATACAATTTTCAATGCAAAACAAATAAAAATAATGGAGATATTTATGCGACATTTAAAAATAATTAAGTCAATATCATTGATAATTTCATTATTCTTATTTACAAGTTGCTCAAACAATAGTGCTATGAAACCAGAAGACTTTAAAAATAAAGAACCAAGACTAATTATAGAGGAATATTTATCAGGAAATGTCAAAGCCTGGGGGGTTTTACAAAATAGATCAGGAAAAGTTACAAGACAATTTTCAGCAGATTTAAATGGTACATGGGATGGAAAGCAGTTAATTCTTAAAGAAAAATTTAATTGGGATGATGGCGAAGTTCAAGACCGAGAATGGATAATAAATAAAATTGATGATCATAATTACGAAGGAACAGCAGGAGATGTTGTAGGTAAAGCAAAAGGATACTCTTATGGTCCAGCGTTTAAATTTGAATATGTTTTATTAGTTCCAGTCAAAGGTAAAGAATTAAAGATTACTTTTGATGATTGGATCTTCAAGCAAGATGAGAGGGTTGCAATTAATAGAGCTACGATGACTAAATTTGGATTTAAAGTGGCAGAACTAACAGTTGTTTTCGTAAAAGATTAATTTTTTTTTATACTGTATTTTTAGAGAGAATAATAATCATTATCAAAAAAAATTTGAGAATGATTATCATTCGCTGATAATCTTATTGTTTTTATATCTAAAATAATTACGTTTTAAATATGGAAACACAAAATTATAGTTGTAAAAAGTGTGGATTAACTATTACATCTGTTTGCTCTAAATGTGATAGAGTAGTAGATGTTAAAGTTCTTGATAACGGTTGTATTGTTCAACAAACTAAATGTGGAGATTGTGCAAATGTGCCAGTTATTAAAGATATCTGCTCTCAACAAAAGGCATAGATATATCAATTTTTTTTTTGGTATTTGGTCATTTTACCAATAAGACTAAAGTAAATTTTACTTGGTAAAAACCTTAATATTTTTAAAATAAGTGTTAATGATTTTGGAAAATGTATCTCAAAAACATTTTTATTAATTAATCCTTCATAAATTTTATCTGCAGCATACTCAGGAGTTTTTAAAAAAGGCATTTTAAAATCATTTTTATCTGTCATTGGTGTTTTAATAAATCCAGGAGACACTAAGCAAACACGAACATTGTACCTTTTAAAATCAAAATACAAACTTTCAGCTAAGTTATTTAATGCAGATTTAGATGGTCCATATCCTGTTGAATTAGGTAATCCTCTATATCCTGCAATTGATGAAACAATAGTAATTACTCCATTTTTTTTTTCTCTAAAATACTGTTCAATCGTCTTGATGCAGTTTACAGTACCAAAAAAATTCACTTTAAACACGTTTTCCATTTGTTCAACATCTATATCTTTTTCTTTTTTTGGATCCCAGGTACCTGTTGAAAAAAAACAAATATCTATACTTTCATATTTATTTTTAATTTCATTAAATACTTCTTTGCATTTTTCTTTGTCCGTTACATTTAAAGGAAAACTTGAAATATTTTCATAGGAATTTGAAAGCTCATTTAATAACTCAGCTCTCCTCGCAGATACAGCTACATTCCATCCTTTACTTGCAAATTTAATTGCTAAAGCTTTTCCAATTCCTGTGCTACCACCTGTAATCCAAATAGTTTTTTTACTCATTTTTTGCTATGTATATATTTAATATGCTTAAAAACAAATTTTTATCATTTCTATCGTTTCTTTCTATTACATTCTCTGCCTCACTAATTGGAGGTTTGGCTACTATTACATTTAAAGAACCTTGGTATTCACTATTAAATAAACCTGCGTTTAATCCTCCAGATTGGATATTTGGTCCTGTTTGGACATCTCTTTATTTAATGATGACTGTATCGATATGGCTTTATTGGCTTAAAGATAATAGAGATATGAAAACTGTTTACATTTATTTTATTCATTTAGTTTTTAATACAACTTGGAGTATAGTTTTTTTTGTTTTTCATAATATGGTCTTGGCTTTATTGGTATTAATCATACTAATAATGCTAATATTTAAACTAATTTTAAGGTTTAAACGCGTCAAGATTTTGAGCGCCTACTTAATGATTCCATATTTACTTTGGTGTAGCTTTGCACTAATTCTGAATACGAGCTTAATTATATTAAATTAGATATGAATGATGTTGTAATAATTGGGGGTGGAATAATTGGGGCTGCAACGGCCTATTTTTTATCCAAAGAAGGTAGAAAAGTAAAAGTTATTGAAAGGGATCCAACTTATAAAACAGCTTCATTTCCATTATCCCTGGGCGGTTTCCGAAGACAATTTTTCCAAAAAGAAAATATTTTGTTAGGAAAATTTGCAAGAGAATTTATTTTTCAAATACCTGAATTATTAAAAACTGATAAAAATCCAAATCCTACAGCTAGCATGGTAACCAATGGATATCTTTTAATGTTTGGTCCTGAACATGCTGAAGAACAATATAGAGCATTAGAAAATCATAAAGAATGTGATGCAGGAACAAAAAATATTAAAGGAGCAGAATTATCAAAAGTTTTCCCTTATGTTAATAGTGAGGGAATTGAGACAGCAACTTACACAGATAATCAAAGTGAAGGATGGATTGATCCATTTATGTTTCATAGTGCTCTAAAAAGTAAAGCAATAGATCTTGGAGCTGAATTTATTAAAGGTGATGTAAAAAGTATTTCCGAGATTAATGCTAAAACAATTGTTTCTGCAGCTGGTTGTTGGACAAAAGAGCTGTTAGAAGATGTTCCTGTTGTTCCTCAAAAGCACACTGTTTTTAGGGTTAAATGCCCTACATATATAAAAGAGATGCCACTAAGTGGAGACTTAACAACTGGTGTTTATTGGAGACCAGAAGGAGGAGAATATTTAGCAGGATCACCCATTTCTGTGTTTGATGCAAAAGACCTAGAACCTGCTTGGAATGATTTTGAAGAATTGGTGTGGCCAGCTCTTGCTAAAAGAATACCAGCCTTTGAAGAATTAAAGTTGACTGGTGGTTGGGCAGGTTACTATGATTGTAATAGATTAGACAACAATGCAGTTGTTGGTAAGCATCCAAAATATGATAATGTTTATATGGCTTCTGGATTTACAGGTCGAGGATTAATGCAGGCGCCAGGTATTGGTAGAGCCTTAACTGAGTTAATCACAACAGGATCATACCAAACAATTGATATAAGTGATTTTGCTGTTGAGAGAGTTTTAGGTAAAACTGCTAGACCTGAGCCTTACGTTCTATAATTTAAGTTCCACAATAAGTTTGATATATTTTATTACTTTCTGTATCAGGCATCTGATACTCGCGAGTTATTTCTATATTACCATAGGGGTCTTTTAGAATACTTAACAGTTTCATTATTTTTTCTAAATTTCCCTTCTCGGCCTCAGTTAATGCCTCTTCTACTTTATGATTTCGAGGTATAATAATAGGGTTATTTTCTTTCATAAGTTTTATTTGATTTTCTTTAGATGAATTATTTAACTCTGATCTCATTTTCCATTTATGATTCCATTCAAGAAAATTATTTTTTTTATAAATATCATCATTAGATTTGATACCCATTAAATGACAAAATGTATTTGTATAATCTGCTTTATTTTTTTCCATCCAATCTAACAAATCATTTATTAATTTTTTGTCTTTTTTTTCTTCACCAAATAACCCAAGTTTATTTTTCATCATCTTTAACCATTTATCCTCATAAACATTTTGGAAATTATCTATTAAATCAGTGGCTAGTTTAATAGCATAATCCTCGTTTTTATCAATTAAAGGGACTATGCATTCAGCAAATCTTGCTAAATTCCATTTGGTAATTGGTGGTTGATTAGAAAAAGCATATCTTCCAAATTTATCTATTGAGCTAAATACAGTTTTTGGGTCATAATGATCCATGAAGGCACAAGGTCCGTAGTCAATAGTTTCGCCAGATACTGACATATTGTCAGTATTCATTACACCATGAATAAATCCAACCCTCATCCATTCTATTACTAGATTGCATTGTCTTTCTATCACTAAATTTAATAAATCATAAGCTTTAAACTTAGACGAATTTAATTCAGGATAGTGTCTGTTAATTGTATAGTCTACCAATGTATTTAAATTCTCAATATTTTGTGTTGCCGCAATATATTGAAATGTACCAACTCTAATATGACTGGAAGCAATTCTAGTTAAAATAGCACCTTCTAAAAGATTTTCTCTTACAACTTTTTCTCCAGTTTTAACTACAGCAAGACTTCTTGTTGTCGGAATATTTAATTTATGTATAGCCTCGCTAATTAAATATTCTCTTAGCATTGGTCCTAAAGCTGCACGCCCATCACCTCCCCTAGAAAAAGATGTTCTTCCACTGCCTTTAAACTGAATATCATAACGATTTTTTTTATTGTCTAAATGTTCACCTAACAAAACTGCTCTGCCATCTCCCAACATAGTAAAGTGACCAAATTGGTGACCTGCGTATGCTTGAGCTAAAGTTTGAGTTTCTTGTGGTAAACTATTTCCAGAGAAAATTTTTGATAATTCTATATTATTTATTTTTGAAAAATCTAAATCAAGCTCTTTAGCTAATTGATGGTTAAAAATTACTATTTCAGGATTATGAACTGGTGTTGGTTTTACAAACTCTCTAAAAGTTTTAGAGAGTTTTGAATAGGTATTGTCAAATTTCCAATTTATTTTATGCATAAAAAAAAGCGATTTATAGAATATAAACCGCTTTTTTTTTTAAATTAAATTTATTTTTTCTTATATTTTGCAGCTTCTTCTGAGCCGCTTGTGGCAGATCCTTTACTATAAGAATGAGCACCCATACCAGCTAATTGTCCATTTTGAACAATTAGGTATTGATTTCTTATCTCTCTACCTTCAAAGAAGCACTCTAAAATTTCCCTTACACCATCAGCATATCTAGCTTGAGCTGATAAAGAGGTTCCAGATGTATGAGGAGTCATACCATGATGAGGCATGCTTCTCCATATATGATCATTTGGTGCAGGTTGTGGGAACCACACATCACCAGCATAACCACTTAACTGACCGCTTTCTAGAGCTTTAGCAATCGCTTCTCGATTACAAATTTTACCTCTAGCAGTGTTAACTATGTAGGCACCTTTCTTCATTTTACTAATCATAGCTTCATCAAACAGATTTTCTGTTTCAGGATGAAGTGGGCAATTGATAGTTACAACATCACAAACTTTTACCATTGACTCTACAGAGTCATGAAAAGTAAGATTTAATTCTTTCTCGACACTCTCTGGAAGTCTATGTCTATCAAAATAATGTAGATGAACATCAAATGGTTTCATTTTTCTCAACGCATCTAAACCTATTCTACCAGCTGCTACTGTTCCAATGTGCATACCTTCTACGTCATATGATCTTTGAACTGCGTCGGCAATATTCCACCCACCTTCATTTACAATTCTATGTTGGTTATGATAGTCTCTTACCATAGACACAATCATCATAACAATATGTTCTGCTACCGATCTTGAATTACAGAATGTTACTTCTACTACATCAATTTTGTTATCCATTGCAGCTTGCAAATCCACATGGTCTGAACCGATACCTGCAGTAATTGCCATTTTAAGATTTTTTGCTTTTTCTATTTTTTCTTTTGTTAAATAGTAGGGAAAAAATGGCTGAGAGATTACAATATCTGCATCAACAATATGTTTGTCTGCTTCACATCCATCGCCATCTTTACTATTTGTTACAATTAGTTCATGTCCGTTACTCTCTAAAAATTTTCTCAGACCCAATTCACCAGAAACACAACCAAGTAATTCTCCAGGTGTAAAATCCCTTCCCTTTGGAGATGGTAATGTCATTCCATCTGGATACTTTTCTAGTTTTGGAAGATCCGAAAGTGGATAAGTTTCTGGCATACCACCTTTAGGATCATCATATAATACACATAGTATTTTCATTAATACTCCTTTAATTAACTAATTTAATAAAATCAGAGATATCTAACACACTAATCAAGCTGCTAGCAAATAAATAATTTAACTAGGATATTTTTTTTTTAAGATTAGGCGGTTAAAGATTATTGCAAAAATTATTATTATTATTGATCCTGAAATTACTGGACTTACTAAGTACTCAACGGAAACACCGCCAATAATAACAATTATAGGGTTACCGCCTGCTGGAGGATGAGTGACATTAAATAGTATCATTAAACCAACACCGAAACCAACAGCTAGTGGAATTAAAATAAATAAAGGGAGTGGAATAAAGTGCAAGAAAAACATTCCAACAATAGCAGTTAAAAGATGCCCAAAAAAAACATTTTTAGGTTGAGCAAATGGACTCTCTGGGTAACCAAAAAGCAAAACCATTGAGGAACCAAATGAAGCAATGATAAATATGCCAAAATCTGTTTTGTAAGTTAGTAAAGTTAAAATACCAATAGTAATTGTTGAAAATAACCCTGCTAAAATTGATTGTTTTAAATTTCCCATTTTATAATTTTGATACTATCTTTTTTAAAGTATTAAAAGGTAAAAGAATACATTGTTGTCTAGATAAATTTTTTTTATTTAATAATTTACTAAGAAAGTTCCAATCTTTTTTAAAATTTTTCTCTTTTTTAGTAAAATAGACACCAGCATAATCACATAACTCTTTGATATTTTCAATTTTATAGTTAATTAATTTATCAGACAATAAACTTGCTGCTGCTTGACAGTAAACGCATGATTTTCCTTGATACCCAAAATTAATAATTTTTTGATTATTAATTACTAACTTAATATGTATTTCATCACCACATAAAGGATTTTTAGATTTAGAGTAATGAGTAAATTTTTTTAAATCTTTAAAATTATTGGTATTTGATGCAATTTTTAATATTTCTAAATTCATAAAAATTTTCTATGTTAAATATATTAAATATAAATGAAATCTTATAACGAAGCACTCAAAATTTTAAAAAAGTCACAGATAAAAATTTCTCATGAGATTGTAAAGAGTGTTGATAGCCTTAATAGAATTTGCTCATCAAATATTTATTCAAAAAATAATTATCCTGCTGAAAATAATACTTCTCTTGATGGTTTTGCTATTAATTTTAATAATACAAAAGGCATTTCATCTAAAAAAATTAAAAAATTTAAGGTTGTAGGATCTATCTCAGCAGGATCAAAACCTTATAGAAAAAAGTTAAAAAAAAATGAAGCTATAGAAATTATGACAGGTAGTGCTATGCCAAATGGTAGTAATTCAATAATACCTATAGAAGAGTGTGATGTTAAAAAAGATGGAAATAAAAGATTTATTTTAATAAAAAAAACTTACAAAAAATTTGAAAATGTAAGATTTAAAGGGTCCGATTATAAAATTAAAGATCTAGTAATTAGAGAAAATACTTTAATAAATCCTAGTCACATTAAGGCTTTAAAAGCACTAGGTATTAAAAATATTAAAGTAAAAAAAAAAATAAATGTTGTTTTTTTTGCTTCAGGAAATGAGATTTCAGAAAAAAATCTTGTATCTTCATGGAAAATAAGAAATTCAAATCATCATTATTTAAAAAGTTTAAATTATAATTTTTTATTTAATTTAAAAAATTTAGGAATTTTAAGAGATAAAGATGAAGATAAATTTTATAAAAAAATATTAAAAATTTTAAAGTCTAGAACTAATATAATAATTACATCTGGAGCAGTTTCGACAGGTAAATTTGATTTTATTCCAAAAATAATAAATAAATTAAAATTGTCCTATTCATTTAAAAATATTTTAATAAGACCAGGAAAACCAATATTATTTGCAAAATTTAAGGGTAAATCAAAAGTAATATTTGGTTTACCCGGAAACCCAATTTCTACAGCTGCATGTTTTAGATTTTTTGTCTTTCCGTATATTCAGAATGTTTTAGGTTTAAAACCTGAAAGGTCTATTAAAGCAAAATTAAAAAATAATTTTATAAAAAAAGAGGAATTTACTAGATTTGTTAAAAGTAAATTAAGTACAACTAAAGATGGAAAATTGGAAGCTGAAATTTTAAGAGGACAGGAGTCTTTTAGAATTAAACCATTTATAAAATCCAATATTTGGGTTTTATTACCAGCAGGTAAATCAAAATTTAAGAGAGGAGATATTGTTGATTGCTTTTTTTCCAACCACTCCAACCAAACTTTAATTTAGAGATGTATTTTTGTTGTAGAAAAATCTTTTTAGAATTAAATTTCCGAATATGTTAGAGCTGAGAAATCCAAGAATTGCTATTCCTGTTGTACTGTTTGCAGGTATATTATGGTCTTTTGGTCCATTAGTTGTGCGTTATATGGATAATCCTCAATTGGTCCCTTGGCAATATATTTTTGTCAGAGGTTTAACAATTTTCATCTTGTTAAATCTTTATTTATTTTTTGAGGAAGGAAAAAATTTCTACAAAAACTATTATAAAATTGGTTTATCTGGAGTAATAGGCGGTTCAGGTTTAGGAATCGCTATGATCACATTTATTTATTCAATTACCAACACGAGCGCTGCAGTTACTTTGTTATGTTTGGCAGCAATGCCTTTTTTTACAGCATTATTGGCATTTTTATTTTTAAGAGAAAAAATTTCATTAAATGTATGGATATCAATAATACTTGCAACAGTAGGTATAACTATTATGGCCTTCGATAATACTGGTGAAAAATCATTAATTGGTTTTGTATTTGGTTTAACATCCTCAATTGGTTTTTCTGTTTTTTCTGTGTCTCTAAGATGGAGAAAGGAAACTCCAAAATTTACAACAGTGGCTTTTGCAGGTTTCTTTTGTTTTGTGTTTGCAACAATTATGATTTTATCAAATAACTTAGCTTTCTTTTCATCTAGTTATAACGGAGCCTTATTCTCTTTGCATGGAACAATAGTTTGCTTTGGTTTAATTTTATATTCAATAGGATCTAAGGCGATCCCTGCTGCAGAGTTGACATTATTATCTTTGACTGAAGTTATAGGTGGAATATTTTGGGTATGGTTACCGATCTTAGGTATTAATGAAGTTCCATCTACGAACACTATAATTGGTGGGTTTTTTCTTTTTGTATCTTTATTTTATTACAGTCTAATAATGAGGTGGAATAAGAGATATATAGCATTAAATTAATATGGAACGACCAGATTTTTTTGAACTTAAAAACGGTAAAAAAGTAAAATTACCATTTACTGATAAAGAATATAACGATCGAGTAAGTAAACTTAGATTACTCATGGATCAAAATGGTCTTGATATGGTTGTCTTAACCTCAATGCATAACGTAGCATATTACACAGGTTTTATTTATTGCTCTTTTGGTAGACCATACGGATGTGTCATAACTCAAAATAAAATTTCAACAATTTCAGCAAACATTGATGCAAGTCAACCATGGCGTAGATCCCATTGTGATAACGTTATTTATACTGATTGGAAAAGAGATAATTTTTTAAGAGCAATCGTATCAATCATAGGAAGAGATGAGCCTCCAAAAAATATTGGAATTGAAAATGATCATGTCACACTAGATATGCGAGAAAAAATAGGAACTATATTTGCTTTCTCTGTGTTTAGTGATGTTTCAAAAGATTTAATGAAACTTAGAATGATCAAATCTGACGAAGAAATAGAAATAATTAGAAATGGTGCAAGAATTGCAGACATTGGTGGTGAAGAAATGGTCAAACATATTCAGGAAGATAATACAGAGATCGAAGTAGCAATAGCAGCAAGAGATAGAATGGAAAGAGAGATTGTTAAAAGCTATCCGGATGCAGAGTATATGGATACTTGGGTCTGGTTCCAATCAGGTATAAATACTGATGGAGCACATAATCCAAAAACAAATAGAAAATTAATTAAAGGTGATATTTTATCTTTGAACACATTTCCAATGATCTCTGGATATTATACGGCATTAGAAAGAACTTTATTTTTAGATTATGCTGATGATGCATCTCTTAAAGCTTGGGAAGCAAATGTTAAAGTTCATAAAAGAGGATTAGAACTAATAAAACCAGGTGTTAAATGTTCTGATATTTGTCACGAACTAAATGAATTATTTGCTGAACTTGGTTATCTTCAGTATCGAACTTTTGGTTATGGACATTCATTTGGTATGCTTTCCCACTTTTATGGTAGGGAAGCTGGTTTAGAGTTGAGGGAAGATATTGATACAGTTCTTGAAGAAAATATGGTGGTTTCAATGGAACCAATGATAATGATTCCAGAAGGTAATTTTGGTGCAGGCGGATATAGAGAACATGATATTTTAATAATAGGCAAATATGGAGCAGAAAATATTACAAAATTTCCTTTTGGCCCAGAGCATAATATTATTAAAAATTAAATTTAAGTATCAGATTATTTAAATTATAAAAAAATATGTTTGATGAAATTAATCAAAATTTGAGTAAAAAAGAATTTATACTTGCTGAAGAAAACCTTAAAAAAATCCTAGAAAAAAATCCAAAAAATTTAAAAGCTCTATTTTTGTTAGGTTCAGTTTATTTAGAAATTAAGCAATTTGAAAAATCAAAAAAATTATTGACTGAGGTAATCGAATTAGATTCAAACATAGCAAACGCTCATAGCAATCTTGGAATAATTCATATTAAATTGAGAGATTTTGAAAAAGCAAAAAGATTTATATTAAAATCTCTAGATATAAACCCTTTACATTTGGATGCTTATAATTATCTAGGATTAATTTATAGTGAATTAGGTGAATTTGAAAACGCAATAAATAACACAAAAAAAGCCCTGGAATTAAATGAAAACTATTTTCCTGGATATAATAACTTAGGATTAATTTATAAAAAATTTGAACATTATTCTGATGCAGAAATTTCTTTTAAAAAAGCAATTTCAATAAATCCTAAATTTACTCAATCATATTATAATTTGATGGAACTTTATGAAAAAGCAAATCAAAATGAAAAATTAGATAAATTGATTTTAGATTTTGAGAAAATATTTAATACAGATTCGATATCAACTTTATATAAAAGTCATCTGTCATATAAAAAGGAATCATATTTAGATGTTATAAACAACCTTAAGGCTTTAAAGTTTGATAATGATATATCACAAGAAATAGATAGAGTTAATTTACTAGCTAAAAGTTACGACAAAATTGATGATATAGAAAACGCATTTTCCTACTTTGAGAAAACAAATTTATTAAATTTAAATAACAAGAGTAAAGAAATCGATAAAAATAGGTTTTTAAATGAAATAAGAAAAAGAATAGAATATTTTAAAAAAATAAATAAAATTCAATCATTTTCTTCTAAAGCGTTTACCGAATATAAACCAATATTTATGTTTGGTTTCCCAAGATCTGGAACAACACTTTTAGACACTATATTAAGAAGTCATCCAAGAATTGACGTTGTCGAAGAAAAACCAGTAACGCATAAATTAATTAATTCTCTAAATAAATTTGCAAATAATTCTATTGAAAAAATATTTGATATTGATGAAAAAAATATTCAGGAAATAAAAATCAAGTATTATCAAGAAATAAAATCATATATTAAAAATCATGACTCTCAAAAAATTTATATTGATAAAATGCCATTAAATATAATTTATATTGCTGAAATTCTAAGAGTTTTTCCTGAAGCAAAGTTTATAATTTCACTTAGACATCCATGCGATTGTGTGCTTAGTAGTTTTATTCAGAATTTTAAGCTCAATGACTCTATGTCTAATTTTTTAAATTTAAATGATACAGCTAATTTTTATGATTTAGTTATGAATTTATTTAAAATATATAAGACAAAATTTTCTTTTAATTTTAAGGAAATTAAATATGAGAACATCGTTATAAATTTTACCTCAGAAGTAAAAAATGTTTTAGAATTTTTAGAAATTCCGTGGGATGATTCTGTATTAGAATATCAAAAAACAGCAAAAGCAAGAGAACGCATCTTTACTCCAAGTTATGATCAGGTTATAAAACCTATTTATACAAAATCAATTGGAAGATGGAAAAAATATAAATCTAAATTATCTATAGTTTATCCAACACTCGAACCCTGGATAAAGGAATTCAATTATGATTAAACAAAATATAATAGTTAATAGTTGGAATGAATGGGATCCATTGAAACATGTAATAGTAGGTAGGGCAGATGGTACTTGTATTCCTGCGCCGGAACCAGCATTAGATGCAAAAGTTCCTGAAGATAGTGATATGCGAGGTCAGTTTGGCCCAAGAACTAAAGATACTGTCGATAAAGCAAATCAACTTTTAGATGACTTTTCAATTATGCTTCAAAAAAGAGGTATTAAAGTTGATCGACCAACACCAATAGATTTTAATCAAAAAACTTCAACACCTGATTGGGAAACCGAAACAATGTTTGGCTGTATGCCTCCAAGAGATGTTTTGTTAACAGTAGGAAATGAAATTTTAGAAGCTACTATGAGTTATCGTTGTCGTTGGTTTGAATATTTATGTTACAGACCACTTTTAAAAGAATACTATAATCAAGATCCAAACATGAGGCACGAGTCGGCTCCAAAGCCAAGATTAACAGATGCAGATTATAGAAAAGATTATTTATCAGATAAAATAGGTGTCCAAAAAAGATTAGAGTGGACTGAAAAAAAATATTTTGTAACCACAGAAGAAGAACCATTATTTGATGCGGCAGATGTATTGAGATTTGGAAAAGACTTAGTAGTTCAGCATGGATTTACAACAAATTTGAAGGGAATTGATTGGCTAAAGAGACATTATAAAGATCATAGAGTTCATGCAGTTAACTTCCCTGGTGATCCTTATCCAATTCATATTGATGCAACTTTTACACCTATAAAAGAGGGTTTAATTATCAATAATCCACAAAGAAGACTTCCTATGGAACAAAGAAAATTATTTGAAAACAATGGTTGGGAAATTGTAGACAGTGCACAACCAGCACATAACGAACCACCACCATTATGTTATTCATCAACTTGGCTATCAATGAATGTTTTAGTTTTGGATCCTAAAACTGTATGTGTGGAAAAAAGTGAAATTTATCAAGCTGAACAATTAGATAAACTAGGAATGGAAGTTGTACCAGTAGAACTTAGGGATGCCTACGCTTTTGGTGGAGGTTTACATTGTTGTACTGCGGATGTTTTCCGAGACGGCGAACTCAAAGATTACTTTCCAAAACAATAATTATGGCAAAAATTAAAATTAAAAGGGAGCGAGTTAAATTCGCCTCAGACAATGTTGCTGGCGCTTGTCCTGAAGTATTAGATGCAATTTTAAAAGCCAATGAAGGAGATAGCACCCCTTACGGTAACGATACGATATCAACTGAATTACAAGACAAGTTTTCAGAAATCTTTGAAAAAGAAGTAATTGTTTTTCCTACTGCTTCAGGTACAGCAGCCAATGCTTTAGCATTATCTACAATGACACCTTCATACGGAAATATCTATTGCCATAAAATGTCCCACATAAATACTGATGAATGTGGTGCACCTGAATTTTATACAGGAGGAGGAAAGTTAGTTACTTTAAATGGAGTAAAGGGAAAAATAACTGCAGACGAGTTAGATCAATCAATAGGTGGACAAGGTATTGTTCATCATACACAACCTTCATCAGTCAGTATTACTCAGCTTTGTGAAACAGGTGAAGTTTATCAATTACATGAAATTAAAAAAATTGCGGAAATTACACATAAACATGATTTAAATTTGCATATGGATGGAGCAAGATTTGCTAATGCGCTAGTTTCTTTAGATGTAACGCCAGCAGAAATGACATGGAAATCAGGAGTTGATGTATTGTCATTTGGAGCAACTAAAAATGGATGTTTAGCGGCTGAAGCAATTATATTTTTTAAGAAAGAATTAGTAGGGGACATTGCTTTTTTAATGAAAAGAGCAGGACATTTATTATCTAAAATGCGTTTTGTCTCTGCTCAACTAGATGCTTACATCTCAAACGATGTTTGGTTAAGAAATGCAAAACATGCAAACAAAATGGGTAAAAAACTTAGTGATGGATTAAGTAAGCATAATGATATTGAAATTGCTTACCCAACTGAAGCAAATGAAGTATTTGCAAAATTTCCGAGAGAAAAAATAGAACATCTAAATTCTGAAGGTTATAAAATGAATGAAGAAGAATTAGATGGAAAAGCGGTAAGATTAGTTGCTGCATGGAACACTAAAGATAGTGATGTAGACGAATTATTAGACATCTTAAATAATTCTAACTAGGATTTTGTTTTAAGAACTCAATATATTTTATTACTTCTTCATATTGTTCATTAGGAATATCTTTATAACTTGCATTAAATTTGTTTTTTACACATATAGCAACATGAGCGTAGGGGTTTCTTCCTTTAGGATGATTTGGGTGTTCAGGTAATTGTCCTACCAAATAATCGCCAGCTTCCTGAATAATTTTCCAGAGTTTACTTGCGTTTTCTTTGTCCATCTTTACTAATGCCTTGATTTATCTCTAAATGATTGTATCGAGATATAATTTAAATATATTGAATATAAGCTTATATAGATTTTTTTAAAATGAAATTTACTAATATAAAACTACCATCTAACAAGAAGTTTGGATATTTCTTTAGTGGAGTTTTTTTAATTGTTTCTATTTATTTCTTTTATAAAAAACATTTATTTTTTAGCTATATATTTATAGCTATAACTTTGTTTTTTTTTATAATTACATTAATTAACGCAAAGTTACTTCTGCCTTTAAATAAGCTTTGGATGCGCTTTGGATTTTTACTAAGTAGAATAATAAGTCCAATTATTTTAGGTATTATATTTTTTGGTTTGCTTACTCCTTATGGTCTTATAATGAGCATGTTTGGACGTGATGAACTTCGTTTAAAAAAAAATAAAAGTAAAAGTTATTGGATAGACAGAAATGAAAATTCGCCTCAAACAAACTTTAAACAACAATTTTAGTGGACAATTAATATGGAATTTTTAAAAGAGCTTTGGCAGTTTCTTAGAGTTCGTAAAAAATTATGGCTTGCACCAATTATCATTGTGATGCTGATATTAGGTGGACTTTTAATTATTGCTCAAGGTTCTGTTGTTGCTCCTTTTATATATACTTTATTTTAAGAATTGTATAATGAATATACTTGGTATCTCAGCTTTTTATCATGATAGCGCCGCATGTTTAATTAGAGATGGGGATATTATTGCTGCAGCACAAGAAGAACGTTTTACTAGAAAAAAACATGATGCTGGTTTTCCGCACAATTCAATACAATATTGTTTGAAACAAGCACAATTAGATCCAGAGCATATAGATAATGTAGTTTTTTATGAAAAACCATTTATGAAGTTTGAAAGATTGCTTGAGACATATCTGGCTTTTGCACCAAGAGGTTTTACAAGTTTTTTTAAAGCTATGCCTATTTGGATAAAAGATAAACTTTTCCAAAAGTCTGTATTAATTAAAGAGCTTAAAAAAACTTTAAATCAAAAAGTAAATTGGAATGAAAAACTTCTTTTTTCTGAACATCATTTATCACATGCAGCAAGCGCATTCTACCCTTCGCCATATAAAAGTGCAGCCGTACTTACATTGGATGGAGTAGGAGAGTGGACTACTACTTCATTTGCATTAGGAAAGGATAATGATCTAAAAGTTATTAAAGAAATTCATTTTCCACACTCTATAGGGTTACTTTATTCAGCTTTTACTTATTATACAGGTTTTAAAGTTAATTCAGGGGAATACAAAGTAATGGGTTTAGCACCTTACGGAAAACCAATTTATGCAGATTTAATAAAAGAAAAAATCTTACATATTTTAGAAGATGGAAGTTTTAAGTTAGATATGAGTTATTTTGATTTTGCCACAGGTCTGACTATGACAAACAATAAGTTTAATAATTTATTTGGAGGTCCTCCCCGAAAACCTGAAGCAGAATTAACTCAACGTGAAATGGATCTTGCTGCTTCAGTTCAAAAAGTTACAGAGGAAATTGTTGTTAAAATTGCAAAAAACTTAGCCTTAGTAACTGGAGAAAGAAATCTTTGCTTAGCAGGAGGTGTTGCACTAAATTGTGTAGCAAACGGTATTCTATTGCGAGAAAAAATCTTTGATAATATATGGATTCAACCGGCTGCCGGTGATGCAGGTGGAGCTCTTGGAGCAGCACTTTCAGTTTGGTATTTGCATTACAATCAAAATAGAAAAATTTCATCACTGAGAGATAGCATGCAAGGATCTTTCCTAGGTCCAGAATTTAATGATATTGAAATAGAACAACAACTCAAATCATGCGGTGCTAAATTTAAAAAATATTCTGAAGAACAATTAATTGATAATGTTGCAAATGCCTTAGCTAACAAAAAAGCTATTGGCTGGATGCAAGGAAGAATGGAATTTGGTCCAAGAGCACTTGGAGGAAGAAGTATAATTGCAGATCCACGCTCTCCAACGATGCAGAAACAGCTTAATTTAAAAGTTAAATATCGTGAAAGCTTTCGACCTTTTGCACCAAGCGTTTTGCGTGAAGATGTGAATGAATGGTTTGAGCACAATTCTGATAGTCCCTATATGCTTTTAGTTGCTGACGTAAAGAAAGATAAACGTCGGGTAATGACTGAAAAAGAAAAAGCACTTTTTGGTATAGAAAAATTAAATATACCCCGATCAACTGTGCCTGCTGTGACTCATGTTGATTATTCAGCAAGAATTCAAACTGTTCACTTAGATACAAATTCTCGTTATTATGAACTAATTTCCAAATTTAAAGAAAAAACTGATTGTCCAATTATTGTAAACACCTCATTTAACGTAAGAGGTGAACCAATTGTTTGTACTCCCAAAGATGCATTTAAGTGTTTTATGGGTACTGAATTAGATGTGCTTGCCATAGGAAACTACTTGTTAATAAAAGATCACCAAGATAATTTGCTTAAACAAAAATATGAAAAAAGTTATGAGCTTGATTAAAAGTTTATTTCGTTGGGGATTTTATCTTTCCTATATATTTTTAGTAGTAGTAGCTTTACTAGAATTAGTATTTAGAATTTTGCCTACTTCTGATAGTTTAATGATACAAGCTGTAAATGAAAATAATCCAATTTTACATTTTAAAGAAAATCGTACTGTTAATAAACAAATAGGTTTCAATTTTACCCACGTAAATAAAAAAAATATTAATAATTTTGGCTATGCAACTGATAGAGAATTTCTTATCAAGGATTTACAACAAAATAAAAAAAATAAGATAGCAGTAGCAATAGGTGATAGTTTTGTAGAAGCAGTACAGGTTCATAATGATGATACTTTTCATGCTTTACTTGATAAATCTAATGAAGATATTGATATATACCCTATAGGTGTGAATGGTTCACCTTTATCGCAATATGTTGCATTTTATAAATATGCAGAAAGACTATTCGACCCTGATATTTATATATTTACAATAGTATATAATGATTTTGATCAATCTTGGTTTAAAATTAAAAAAGCACCTGGTTATCATTACTTTACAGATGAATATGAACTTGAATTGATAAATTATAAACCATCTAATTTAAAAGAATTAGCTAGAAAAAGTGCATTCGTAAGATACTTATATTTAGATTTACAAATTTCAGTTCAAATAAATCGTTTTAAAAAAATTTTTAAGAAAGATGAAAAACCCAAACTAAAGATTCAAATTAATGATGATTACAATATAATGCGAAAAGAACTTGGGATTAAAGCCGCAGATATATTTATGGACCATATAAAATATTTGTCTGAGAAAAAAAATGTTATAATTGTTTTAGATGGAGATAGAGATTCCATTTATAATGGTAAAAAACATCGTGAAATAGATAGTTATATTACACTATGGATGGAAAGAATAATATACAAGGCCAAACAAATACAGAGTTTACATTTGATAGACATGCATCCAATATTTTTGGCAAATTGGCAAAAAAATCAAAGAAAATTTAATTGGGACTATGATGGTCATTGGAATGAGCTTGGCCACAGCGTTGTATCTGAAGCTCTTATCAAAAAATTAAAAAAGATTTATAAATAAATTATGTTGGCAATAATTAAAAATTATATTATTCATATTTATGGTTTTTAAATTATTATTAATTACAGCTTTTTCAAATTTTTTCCTTATCTCAAGTGCGTACGCATATATAGATCCAGGAACAATTAGTATAATCTTTCAAGCAATTGTTGGTGCAATAGTTGCAGGAGGAGTAGCATTAAAAATGTATTGGCATAAATTTAAGACTTTTTTTAGCAAGAAAAAAAAAGATAACTCAGACCAAGAGCTTGATAAATAAAATTAAGAATTTTATATTTTCTTTAAACACGTTAATTGAACTGAAGAATATAAAACCTAAATTCGTATTTTTTTCAGAAAATAAGTCATATCAAAAATACTCTAAAATAATTATTGATGTGTTATGCGAAGAGTATCCAGGTGAAATTTATTATTTTAGTATTGATAAAAATGACACTATTCAAGATAACAGAGTAAAAAATTATTACATAGATTATTTTTTAATAAATTTTTTTTTTAATAGTATTAATGCAGAAAATGTATTTTTAACTTTAACTGATTTGGGTAATCATTTTATTAAAAAAACTTCAAAAGTTAAAAAATATATATACTTTTTTCATTCTCCTATAAGCACAACAAAAAGTTATACACCTAAAGCTTTTGATAATTATGATATAATATTTTGTAATGGAAATTTTCAAATAGAAGAGATTAAAACTAGAGAAAATCTGAAAAAATTACATAAAAAAGTTCTAATTCCAACAGGATACTTTTATTTAGATTTTTTGCTTGAAAATATTGACTATAAAAAAAATATCAATGCAATTTTAATTGCACCATCTTGGAATTATGAATTGAAAAACTTTATAAATGAAAATTTTATAGAGTTAATCAATACTTTGTTAAAAAAAAATCAAAAAGTTATTTTTAGACCTCATCCAGAGCATTATAAGAGATCAAAAAAAATATTAGAGATCATTAAGAAAAAATTTATTAATAAAAATTTTGAATTTGATGAAAGTAGTGAAAACTTAGAGTCAATGGAAAAAGCAAAATGTTTAATTACTGATAGTTCAGGTATTGCAATAGAGTATATTATGACTTTAAAACGACCCGTTTTATATTTAGATGAATTTGACAAAATTCATAATAGTGAATTTGATGATTATGCTAATTTGAAAACAATTGATGCAAAAATAAAGGAAAATTTTGGCTATTTGTTCAAAAAAAAAGATTTTGATAAAATTGATTTTGTTATAGATCAATCAATCGAGGACTTTAAAAATAAGATCCCTAAACTAGATAATTTTATAGATGAAAATTTTGCTAATTTTGGAAAAACAAAATTTTACCTTAGAAATAAATTAAAAGATATTTTTAATTGAAATTAAATATTTTTTAATTTTTTAATATTTTTTAACTTTATATGATCTTTTATTAAAAAGTGGTTCCCCATCATTTTTTCCACCTATTAATATTCCATTAGATACATTTACCCCACCAATTCTTGTAGTAAACCGGTCAAAAAATTTCCTATCTACTTTTAATTCATCAAAGGCTTTTTGATTTTTAGTTATATTTGACAGAACGGCAGGAAAAATATCTTGAATCAATTCTACATCATTTTGTTTTATAGGAAGCTTGTCCGGCCAATGAATCGCTAAAAATGCTCCATATCTATCTTGAACATCATACTTATCTATTAAATTAATATTAAAGTTTCTTAACACAGTACAATTTTTTGTAAGGTAGGGTCCGTGATCACCTAATAAAATAATTATAGAATTTGGATTATTATTTTTAATTGCATTAATATCATTTTTCATTTCAATGTTTGCTTTTTCCAAATTATTAAAATAATTTTGTTTTTCATTAGCTGAACATTTACCGGAATTACTTGAATGACCTGGATATCCGTTGTGAGTATATAATAATGTTGGTTTTTTTGGGTTTGAAACTAAATATTGTTTTTTTAACTTTAAATACTTGTCATAATTATAATTATCATCAAATATATCAAATCGAAATTCACCCTCATAGATTGCTTTTGTAATAGTTTTGCCACCTATTTTTTTGACATTTGCTTTTGGATAAAATTTATCCCACGTTATTGGGTATGCACCAAAAAAATAAGGTGATTTGTATATGCTTATGGTATTGTATCCATTTTCTTTAAATACATTTAAACCAAATGCATTTCCTGACGTATAAAATCTTACATCCTTTGAAATTTTACCACTTATATCAAATATTCTTGATATTGAAGCTAATGAAGACGCAGCATTTGAATATATTCCATTATATATTTCAAATTTATTATTTTCTAAAAAATTCATTTGTTCACTATTATCAAAACCGTAGTACTCAAGGGTTTCAATATTTGGATAAGATTCATATGCCAATATATAAATATTTCTGTTATCTACTATTTTGTTTTTTTCTTCACTAATAAATGTTTTCAATCTATCTGCTCTTTGATTATAAACAAATTCTTGATTAGAAAATTTTTCAAAGATACTTCCAATAGCTCCTGTTAACATAAATACCAGTGTAATCGTATAAGCTAACTTTTTTCCAAATAAATAAAAAATATAAAGAATTAAAAATGAAAAAAATAAGTAAATAAGCTGTGTAATAAATTGACTATTAAAAAAATGACTGTTTGGATTTGAGGTTATTAAAGGCATAGCTAATATAGTAAAAGATAATGCTAACCCTGAAATCATCAACACTTTATAAGAGGATAAATAACTAAATATTGAGGGTAAAATGAAACTTAAAACAATAATAAAAATTAAAGGAATTCCAATTACAAAAAAAAAACCAAAAAAATCCAAGTACTCAATATTAATAATAACAAATCCTATTACTGGTGACATTGGAAAAGAAATTAAAATTAAATCATTTAATTTTGGAAATTCAAAATTACGTTTAAATCTAAAGTCTTTATTTTTTATAAAAAAAAATAAAAATGTAATACTTAATATTATAAATGCTAAACCGACCAGTTTATAGCTACGTTCTAAAAATACTGCAGTAGGACCGTGAACAAGTATATACCTTAGTAAAAATATGCAAAAGAAAACAAAAAATGCACTAATAACAAAATCTAATATAAATTGAGTAAAATTTTTGAACCTTAATGAGATCATTAAATTAATATAAAAAATCTAAGATTATTTTATTTCATTTATTTAGTAAAATCCTTTTTTATTAGAGTCTTTATAAAAAATTTCCTGAAGTTTGTCGTTTTCTTGTTTTTTTATTTTGAGATCATTTTTATTCATTAATGAATTTGGTCTTCCTATTTTTTGATGAAAGTTGTAATTATCTACACCTCTTGCTATTTGAACACCATTTTTTCCAAGGATTTGCCTAACGTTTGTACCTATATAGCTTTGAATTACAAATCCAATTCTTCTATCATTACTTTTATTGATGCCTGATCCATGAACTATTCTAGGGTGATGTAAAGACATTTGCCCTGCTTTAAGCTCAATAGACCGAACTTCGTTTTCAGGAACATTTTCAACTGTTTGACCTCTAGTCAGTAAATTTCCTTCATTAAATTTTTCATTATGATCTTTAATTTCTAAGTGTGATTTAGGCCACATTTTCATGCAGCCATTTTTCTCGTAGGAGTCGGTTAATGCAACCCAGGCTGTAACCCAATTATGAGGTTCTAATCCAATATATTTAGCATCCTGATGATAACTAACAAATCCTTTTTCTTTTGGATTTTTTATAAATAAAGTAGTGCTACAAACTAAAATATTTTTCCCAATTATACTTTCTACAGCATCTAAAATTTTTGAGTCATGAACAATCGAGTCTAACTTTGGTGAAATTAGATGCACATTATATCTACCCGATTTATCAATCTCATTTGGTAATTTATTCTCAATTAATTCTATTTCAATTCTAGTCTCAAGGGCCTCACTTTTAGTCAGTATATCTATCGGAGCTATATAACCTAGGTCATTATATTGTTTAAGTTGATTTGAATTTAAATAAGCCATATGTTTTTTAATTTATGAGTATTACTATATCATCGATTTATTTTTCTCCTGTAAAATCTATTTCTTTCCAACAAATAAGCAAATGCCAAATTAAAAAAAATATTGGTATTATAAATGATAGGTTATTTGCGTTCTCAAGATTAGTAGGGCGTAGAAAAGCACAAATAATGGAAGATGATCCTAGTGTGAGAAAGTTAAGTAATTTTCTTACATTAAAGAATACACCTATATTAAATAAATATTTATTTGAGTACAATAAAGATAAGTTAGAATTATTTAAAAACAAAAAAAAATTAGCCTCAATTGATCCAAGTAATTTAAATAAAATAAGGTTATTAGAAAAAGAAATTTCAAATTTACATAGTTTAGTAAAAAGTCCTATATTTTTACTAAAAAACGAAAATAAACCATTCTTCGATACTAATAGTGGCGGAGAAGTCATGAACTCAATATCCTTAATAAATCATAATAGTATTAAAGATATTGAAGATAAAATTAGACAGAAAATAGAATATCAGAGATTTAGAGGAAATTTTTATATAGAAGGTTTACCAGCTTGGAAGGAGAGAGACTTGTTAGGTAAAATTATTCAAATTAGTGGATTATCTTTTAGAGTTGATGAAAATATACCTAGATGTTCAGCAACTAATTTAAGACCTAAAACAGATAAATCTACTTTTAATTTGCCTCAAAAATTAAAACAGATTTATGGACATTCAGATCTAGGGGTTTATATTTTGCCCTTACATGATGGTGAAGTGTCTTGTGGTGATCAAGTTAAATTTTAACCTAAAGATTTTGGTTTTTCACTTTCAAAATCATAATGAATATTATTTTCTAGATTTGCAGGAGAATCTGGATCTAGCTCTAATCCAGCAGGTGTAATTGTTGCTGGAACAGGTGTAAATGTTGAGTCTGGGTTTTCAACAGTTTCTCTAATTTTCATTCTATATAAACCAAATCCACCTATTATTGCATGGGCAATAATTAAAAAAATAAATAAACCATTTATTCCAAACCATTCCATAAATATAGCGCATAAAATTGGACCACTTATTGCCCCGACACCAAAAATGAATTGTAAACCACCTCCTGCTGCTACAAATTTTGATTTAGGAACAAAGTCATTTGTATGAGCAAGATTTAGTGAAAACAAAGGAAGACATAAACTTGAATACAATCCTACTGAAATAAAAAATATAATTTTTTTAAAACTAAATTCATTCATATAATAAATATTTTGAATGGGATCATTTGAAGTTAAAATTGAAATAAAAGCTAAAATACAACTTCCAAAAGTTGTTATTATAATTACTTTTCTTCTATCAAATGAATCTGAAAAATAACCAATTGGGCCTTGACCAATTACCCCTGCGATTGTTGCTATAAATAAAAGTATTGAAGTTTCAGCTAAAGTGAATTTTGCAAGAGTTGCGTAAACAGAAATTAAAGAAAAGAATGCTGCATGAATAATACCAGTAAAGAATGAACTCAATGAACCGAGAGGAGAAATCTTATATAATTCTTTAATGCTTATTGTTTCTATCTTTTTAAATTTGGGTGCAGGTCTTTTAGTTAATAAAATAGGAACAAGAGCCACAGAAAGTAAAATAGAAACTAAAATAAAAGGCTCATAATCTTCAGGTTTACTTAGGTTAAGTAACAACATTCCAATAGCCAAACCAAAATAAATTACCATCATGTAGGCCGATAATAGTTGTCCTCTATTTTTATTAGTTGCTCTATCATTTAACCAGCTTTCAGTCACAACATAACAACTAACTAAACTTATACCTGTTATAAATCTGCTGATTGTCCACATAAATGGATTTACATAAACTACAGCAATTAATGCACTCAAAGATGCAAGAGAAGCAAATGCAGCAAATACTCTAATATGACCAACTTTTGAGACAAAATTAGGTGTTGTTTTTGAGCCAACAAAATAACCAACAAAGTATCCAGACATGAAGATTCCAGTTGTAAAAACACTAAAATCTTCAATTACAGATCTAATACCCATGACTTGCAATTGCAACCCATGACCAATCATCATCACTCCTATACCAATGAATAAAGCCCAAGATTTTTTTACTTCTTTCTGCATTTTATTATTTTTAATAATTGGAGGCTAAGTAGTTTTCGTTTGTGTTTTTTTTATGGCTAGTAAAGAATGAATTGCTATAGTGATAATGATAACTATACCCCCATAGATAGTCTCATTTGAAGGTTGTTCCTTAATGACCATCCAAACCCACAAGGGTCCAAGAATTGTCTCAAGAAGAAAAAATAAATTTACTTCGGCTGCTGTTATAAATCTTGGTGCTATAGTCACTAAAACAAATGGTATAGCTACACACATCACACACATTAAAGGTATATAAAAAAGATCATTTCCCACTAAAGAGAAATCTTTAACGAAGAAAAATGCAAATATTGCAACACAGGATTTTCCAATTACAGCTGCAGGCACTAGATCAGTCGATTTTGCATATCTTGCAATGTTAGCATTACAGGCCAATCCAAATGAAGTGATTAAACCAAATAGATCTCCATAAAAGTTACCTAAGCTCAACGAATCATAAAAAATATAAACACAAGCAATAAATGTAATAATTATTGCAATCCAAGTCTTATTATCTGGTTTTTCTTTTAAGAAAATAGCTCCTAATATTGCAGAGAGCATTGGAGCAAGTGCCACCATTAATAATGTGTTAGCAACATTAGTGTTTTGTATTGAGATAATAAAAGTAATATTACAAATAGAAAAACTAATTACATAAAAAATTCCAGGGTAACCAATTTTAAACAAAGCTTTAACAAAATTATTTTTATAAAAAAAAATAAGCCCAATAAGGACTACAAAAAATGGTATAGCCCCCCTATAAAAAAGCATTCCCCATGTTTCAATATTAGATAATCTAATGAGTAAGGAATCAGGAGTTATAAACATAATTGCAACAAATGCCATTAGTGAACCTTTTTGTTGATTAGTTAAATTATTCACGCCTTTAGTTCTTTCCAAAAAGTTTTAGCTAAATTTATTCCTGAGATATCAAAAAGGGACTTGAGTCCAGTTGGAGATGTTACGTTAATATCTCCATTTAGCTTTTGATCTATAAAATCAATACCTGCAAAAAAAATATTTTCTTTTTTCAAATCCTTTGCAATTATTTTTGAAATTTTATTTTCAATATTAGTTAACTTTATATTAATTGGTATTGCTCCTTTACTCATATTGCTCAAAAATGAACCCTTTTTTGGAACTCTTGAAATTGCACCACATATTTTTCCATTTATAATAAAAACTCTCTTGTCTCCTTTACTTATTTTAGGAAGAAATTTTTGACACATAATATAATCATGCTTTTTAATAAATTTATTAATATGTTTTACATCAAATTTATTTAGTAAATGAACATCATTACCACTGAAACTATGAATAGGTTTTAATATAATTTTTTTGTGTTTCTTTATAAAAGTTTTAATTTCACTTAAATCTCTAGTGAAAATTGTGTTAGGCATAAATTTTTGATATTTTGCTGAGTACAATTTTTCAGAAATATTTCTTATAGAAGTAGGATTGTTTATTATTTTAACTTTACTCTTAATTCTATCTAGTATGTACGTAGTTGATATATATTCAAGATTAAAAGGGGGATCCTGGCGAATTAAAATAAACTTACAATTTGTAAGATTTAGCGTTTGTCTTTTTAATATTTTAAAAAATTTTTTATTTTCATAATTGAATTTAATAAAAAAACCTTTAGCAATAACTTTTGAATTTAAAATTGAAAGATTTTTTGGGTTATAATAGAAAATTTTATATTTTTTACTCTGAATTTCATTTGCTAGAAAAACACTTGTATCAGTTTTAGGATTTAATTTTGAAGGATCGTTTCCTTGAATTGCAATAATTTTACTAGTCATACAATTCTTCTAAATTTTCGTTATTTGAAAATTTATCAATCATATAATCTGCATTTGTTGATTTATTAAAAATGACCTTTTTTAAATGATTTAAAAAAAGAGTCTCATTCTTTCCTTTTTTACTTAACATATCTCTATTATTAAGACCCTTACGTGAAAGATCTAGTAAAGTAGAAGCCCAATAATGCAAATCCTTGCCCATTAATTCTGTATTAAAACCCTTTCTTGGAGCTTCAAGATAGGCATTAATAATTTTATCTTTATCCCATTTATTAATTAATTCATGTACTTCATCTAAATTTCCGTAAAGCAATCCAATAAAAAAAGCTGGTCCAGAACATAGACAATCCCATCCACAAGTATCCATAGATCTTAATTCTATGTATTTTTTTAACCTATTTTCTGTAAATATCGTACTCAAATGAATGGTTAAGTCGTTTTCTGTCGGTAGTCTATTTTCAATTTCATTAATTTCACCATTCATAAAATCATTGAATGTATAATTAGATCCGGATAAATATTTGTCCTCATGTTGAATAAAAAGAATTGGAAATTTCATTACAAATTCAGCATATTTCTCAAAATTTAAATTTTCAAAAAATAAGTTTGGTAGTCCACCTCTTGAAGTGCTTTGCCATACTTTTGATCTATAAGATAAATAATTACTATTTTTTTTTTCAACTATAGATGAATTAGCAAATAGAGCTATTGTAATTGGAACTATAGAATTTGTTATTAGAAATTTTTTTTTAAAATCTTCTTCGCTATTATAATCTATATTAAGTTGAGTTCCACATGTTCTATACATCATATCTAGACTTAACTCACCACCCAAAGGCATACTTTTCGTCATTAGTTTGTATCTTTCCTTAGGATTATTCGGAATTTCTTCTAATTTAGAGAACGGATCAAAGCCTGAGCTTACAATTTTAATATTTAATTTCTTTGTTACCTGTTCTAGTTCGAATAAATAATCTTGAGACTCGGCACATGCTTCGTGCATATGATTTAATTTATCTCCAGATAATTCAATTTGATTTCCTGGCTCAAGAGTAATATTTTTTCCATCTTTATTTAATCCAATAATATTTTCTTTTTCTAAGATTGGCTTCCAACCAAATTCTTGAAGAGCTCGAAACATTTCTTTTATTTTTACATAATCAACTCTTTTATTGTTATAAAAAAGAAACTTTTCATGTTCGATACCAATTTTAAAATTATTTGTATTTTTGGTACCAGATTTAAAATATTCTATTATATGCTCTTTTGATTTAATCATTATTTCTTAGATAGTTATTTATTAAGTTATTTAAACAAAATAATACGGATCTCTGGCAAATATTCTTTCAACCATTGGAGAGAAATCCTCTAAACTCATAGATTTATAATTTGGATCAAATGAAGATTGATCATATTTTTCACAAAAATCTACTGTTGCATTATAATATTTATGATCTTTAAATTTGTCTCTTGCATTTCTATCGCCACCTAAGTGATGAGCACTATAAAATGTTTGGAATAGACCATGATGTTTAATTATCCAATATGTTTTTTCAGATACGTAAGGTCTAATTATAGATGCAGCGTATTGTGAATGGTTCATTGGAGCCAAGTCGTCTCCTATATCATGTAAAAGTGTTGCTACTACCATTTCCTCACTTTCTCCAGATTTATATGCTCTAGTTGCTGCCTGTAATGAATGCTCTAATCTTGTAATTTTATAACCTTCTAATGTTGTGGTTTGCTCAGAAAGATATTTTAATATTCTCTTAGCAGTGTTTCTCTCAAATTTTTTTTCATATTTTTCTAAAAGTTGATAATCTTCTTTATTACCATATTTCATTTGAGTAAAATTAACTTTTTTCATATTAAACTTTTGACACAGAACTTAATAAAGAAAGTTGAGTAATCTTATTGTCTCCTAATTCGTCTACTAATTCAACAGGATAATCTCCAGTAAAATAATGATCTGTTAATTGAGGGTAACTTTCATTTCTTTTTTTAAAATTAAGAGCTTTATATAATCCATCTATTGATAAAAACTTTAAAGATTTAGCGCCTATATATTCACAAATCTCATCATTACTTTTATTAGCTGCTAATAATTCTTTTTTGGTAGGTGTATCAACACCATAAAAGTCAGGATATTTTATTTCTGGACATGCAATTTTAACATGAACTTCTTTTGCACCAGCATCATATAGCATTTTCACAATTTTATATGATGTCGTTCCTCTAACAAGAGAGTCATCAATTAGAATTATTTTTTTATTTTTTATAGTTGTTTGATTAGCATTTAATTTTAATTTTACACCTAGGCTTCTAATTTTTTGGCTTGGTTCGATGAAAGTTCTTCCAACATAATGATTTCTAATTAATCCATGCTCAAAATTTATTTTCAATTCTTGTGCAAAACCCATAGCAGCAGCATTTCCAGAATCTGGAACTGGTACTACTATATCTGCGTCTGTATTATTTTCTTTTGCAAGTTCTCTACCGATATTTTTTCTATGTTCATAAGCCGTTTTACCCCCTATAAGACTGTCTGGTCTTGAAAAATAAATATACTCAAACACACATGGTCTAACTTTTTTAACAGGGAACGGTTTAATACTTTTCAGTTCATTATTTTCAATTAAAACTATCTCACCATTCTCAACTTCTCTTAGAAATTTTGCACCAATAATATCAAAAGCACATGTCTCGGATGCTAAAACATAACTATTCTTAAGTTTACCAATTACTAATGGTCTAATACCATAGGGATCTCTAACTCCAATTAATGAGTTTTGAGTTAACATAACTAAAGCATAGCCACCTTGAATCTGAAAAATTGCATCAATTACTTTGTCAATTGTTTCTGGTCTTTTTGATTTAGCAATTAATTGAACAATCGTCTCAGTATCTGATGTCGTATAAAATATAGCTCCATCCTCTACTAGTTTATTTCTCAAAGATATTGAATTAGTAAGATTTCCATTATGTGCAACCCCAATCCCACCTGCATTTGTATCAGCAAAAAAAGGTTGTATATTTCTTAAAATATTGTTTCCCGTTGTACTATATCTGTTATGGCCAATAGCATAATTTCCTTTAAGATTATTTAGCACTTCTTCTTTATTAAAATTGTCACCAACTAACCCAAATCTTTTTTCTGAATAATATTTTTCTCCATCAAAAGTAACTATTCCGCAACCTTCTTGACCCCTATGTTGTAAAGCATGCAATCCAAGGGCTGTGAGAGCTGACGCATCCCTTGTATTGCTAATACCAAAAACTCCACATTCTTCCTTAAATCTTGGATTATATTTCTTTAATTTTCTCTTTAGAATCTTGATATGTTTTTTCATTAGGAAATTCTTTTATCAGATAACTACTACCTTTTACCAAATATGGAAAGATGTATGATTTATCAAAATTTATTGGCCATTTATCATAATTATAAACGATATGAATACCTGAAAAGACACAAATAGAAATAATGTAAGCCCTTATAAAACCAAAAAAGAATCCAAATGTAGTATCTAAGCTACCGATTCCTGTATACCTTACAGCTTTACTAACTCCTTTGTTAACTAATAAAATTAAAAAGATAATAACTACAAATATTATTATTCCCAAACCAATATCAAGCACATACTCATTATCAATTATATCTTTTACATAAGGTTTGATTTTTGGAAATAGAATTAATGTAATTATGTATGCTAGCAACCATTTGGCCATTGAGAGGATGCTTAAAACGAAGCCCTTTTTATAACAATTTATCAAAGAAAGGATTGTTAAGATTAAATAAATTAAATCAATTATTGAGATTGCTTTATAAAAATCTTCTATGATATCTAGCATCAAAATGATTTACTAAATGGTTTAACAATCAAGATTAACGCAGGTAGAAGAGTTAAGACCGATATCATAGCTAATAACATAGCTAGTCCTGTAAAGACACCAAAATAAATTGTTGGAACAAACTTCGATAAGACTAAAATTGAAAATCCAAAAACAATCGTGATTGAAGTGTTTAGTATAGCAACACCAACAGTTGAATGACACGTTTTTAATGTCTTGTTGTAATCCTTTATTTTATTAAACTCTTCTTTAAATCTGTAAATATAGTGAATGCTATTATCTACTGCAATACCTATTGTAATTGCTGCAATTGTTATTGTCATCATATCTAAAGGTATTCCCAACATCCCAATTATTCCTAGAATAAAAAATGCTGCAATGAAATTTGGCACAACACCAATCACTGAAAGTTTAATATTTCTAAATAAGACTATGAACATTAAAAATATTCCGATCATAACTAATCCTAATGTTAAAATTTGGGATTTAAATAAACTTTGTAATAGATTATTAAATAATATTAACACTCCTGCTAATTTGTATTCATCTTGCTCCAAACTAAATTTATTTTTTAGATCAAAATTGATTTTGTTAATTAAATCATTCCTTCTTAAATCTTCCTTTGAATCTATAATTCTTAAACTAATTCGAGCTTCGTTATCACCAATTGAAAGATAGGGATCAATGATTTCAGTTTTAATACTATCTGGAATTTTAGAGTAAAGTACTCCCATTTCTAAAGTACCTAAAGGCTTATTATTATTTAATCGAGTAGCAACTTCTATAATTGATGAAAAAGATATAACTTTTCCAATTTCAGGCAAGCTATCAAGATAATTGTGAACAGATGTAATTAAGTCAATTTTGTCTTTAGTAAACCAATAATTTTCATCATTTGCATCGTCTTCATTACCCCAATCATCAAATTCATCATTTTCTTTTGAGTTATCTGTCTTTTCTCTCTTTGGAAACTTTATAATAACTTCTAAAGGTGTGGTTCCACCTAGCTCTTCGTCTATAAGTTTCATACCTTTATAAATTTCAGTGTTTTTATCAAAGTAATTTATAAAACTATTTTCAACCTCTAGCTTACTTATTCCAATAATACTAAAAACTATAACTAATCCAGTTACTAAAAAAATTGAATTTTTGTTATTAAGAGAAATTATACTAAGTAAATTTGTAATTTTTGATTTTTGTTCTTTTTTAACTGAAATATTATTTGTAGGCGCAAAATTTAAAAGGGTTGGTAGTAAAGTAAATGTAATGATGAAAGATGTAATTAATCCAAAAGTCATCATCCAACCAAAATCAATAATAGGTTTTATTTCACTAAAAATTAAAGATAAGAATGCAAAAATTGTTGTTAGAACAGTATATAGTATTGGCCAAAACATTTTTGAAGTTGTTAAGGAGATAATTTCAAAATTATTTTTTGATGGAAAATCTTTTTTGAGTTGAAGAAACCTTGTACTCATATGAATATTCATTGCCATAGTTAAAATTAACATGAGGGCAATAAAATTTGATGAAATGACTGTAACTTTCCATCCTAGCATTCCAAGCAATCCCATCATGATTATCACAGAAAAAAGACAACTGCTTATAGGAACCACAATCCAAAGAAGGTTTCTAAAAACAAACCATAAAGTAGCAATAATAAATAATAAAACACCCAAACCAAAAACAATTATATCGCTTTTGATAAAAGTCATCATGTCATCTGCAATCATTGGTATTCCACCAAGATGAATTTTTCCGACATCTCCATAACTTTGAATGACTTGTCTTATTTCTAAAATATTCTGATGGTTTTGTTTTTTGATTTGATCTTTAATTAACTCAATTTCCTCTTTTGATTTATTATCTAAATTTTGTAATATTTCGGACTTTTTAATGTTAACAATAATTCCACTGGTTTTACCATCTTCACTTATTACAAAATTTCTAAAAACAGGACTATTTAAAATTTCTTTAAAACCCCGATTTCTATCAACATCATCATCTTTTAAAGTTTTGAAACTTTCTAGTCTTTCTTGAAGAGGAGCATCCGAATTATTTAAAAGGGGAATATCTAACAATGTAATTACACTATGTACCCAGTTGAGGCTCTGAATTTTATATTTTAAACTTAATAAATTATTAATTGAGGAGTCAGTTACCATTCCCTCATTAGGTGTATATGTAAGAATTAAAAATTCTTTAGATCCATATCTTTCAGACACTTCTTTCATATAAGCTAAGTCTGGATCACCCTCTATCAATAGTGTTTCTGATGAAGCATCTAGTCTAAAATTTTTTGAGTAGTAACCAAAACTTAAAATTGTAATAATTAACAAAACAAATATTGCTTTAGGATTTTTAAGGATAACGTTTTGATAAAAATGAGCTATCATTTAAGCTCTTTATATTGGAAATTAAGTTGATTGAGTATCCTTAAATTTTGTAAATCTTTCCTCAAATTCTAGTGTTACATTGCCGATGGGACCATGTCTTTGTTTTCCAATTATAATTTGAGCTAAATGTGCAACCTCATTCATTTTTGCTTGCCATTCTGCGTGTTCAACTGTCGCTTCTCTTGGTTCTTTTCTCTGTAAATAATATCCCTCTCTATAAACAAACATTACAACATCAGCATCTTGCTCAATAGAACCGGATTCTCTTAAGTCTGCCAATTGAGGCTTGTGATCGTCTCTTTGCTCTACTTGTCTTGATAACTGTGAAAGAGCAACAACAGGAACAGAAAGTTCTTTAGCTATTGCCTTAAGTCCTTGCGTAATTTGTGAAATTTCTTGAACTCTTCCATCTTTATTAAAAGTAGTACCTTTCATCAATTGGATGTAATCAACTACTATCATATCAAGCCCAAAAAGCCTTTTTATACGTCTTGCTCTGTTACTTAGAGCAGCAATACTTATTGCTGGTGTTTCATCTATATAAAGTGGAAGCTCAGAGATATTTTTAGATGTTTCTAAAAACTTATCAAACTGGTCATCAGATATTCTTCCTCTCCTAATATCATTAGAACTTATTCTTGCTTGTTCAGAAATAATTCTTGTAGATAATTGTTCAGAAGACATTTCAAGTGAAAAGAAAGCTATAGATGATTTCTTACCATTCTCCTGTAGTTTTTGAGCAGCGTTGAATGCAATGTTTGTTGCGAGCGATGTTTTACCCATAGATGGTCGACCAGCAATAATAATTAAATCAGATTGGTGTAAACCTCCAAGCTTATCATCTAAATCTCTTAAACCTGTTGGAACACCAACGATTCCCTCCTCATTCTTATAAGCAGCTGAAGCCATCTCAATAGTTTGTTTCATTGCTTCATCAAATTTTACTAAGGAAGAATTGAAGGAACCTTTTTCAGCTAAATCAAATAGTAATCTTTCAGAACTTTCGATAATAGATTGTCCATTAGTATCAAGATCATTTATTTTTGCACTATCAATAGTCTGTTCTGAAATTTTTATTAACTCTCTACGCACAAACATATCGTAAATTATTTTTGAATATTCAAGTGCCTGCCTAACTGATGTAGAAAACTTTGTTATCTTAACTAAATATTCAGGCACATTTAGATCATCTTTTTCATCTTCAAAATAATTTTTTAATGTAATTGGGTTGGCCAACATTCCTTTGTAAATAAGACTTTCTATTGCTTCAAATATTTTTTGATGCATTGGATCATAAAAGTTAATACTAGAAATTATAGTATTTATTTCATCAAAAATATCATTACTCACAAGGATAGATCCTATAACAGCTTGTTCAGCTTCAATATTATTTGGTAATTCTTTAAACTGATCTTTTACAATACTTAAATTGTTTTCCATTGGAATTAATTTATATGAAAATTGACTAAATCAAATTGTAAATTGATACTGGGGAAAAGAATGTATAATTATTGTATTGTATCAGTTGAGGAAACATTAATAGTAATTTCAGCATCAACTTCTGAGTGTAAAGAAATTTTAACTTTAAACTTACCTAAAGCTTTTATTTCTTCAACTGGTTGTATCATTGAAGGTTTGACATCAATTTTGTTTTCTTCTTGAATAAGTTTTGAAATTTCAGTTGGTTTCACTGAACCATACAATTCATTATTTTCTGTACTTAGTTTTTTTACAGAATATTCTTTTCCATTGATTTTTTCTGCTATTTGAGATGCTTCTTTTTTCTTTTCGTTATCTTTTTTAGATAATTCAGCTTTAATTTTTTCAACTTCTTTTATGTTTTCTTTTGAAGCATATAGAGCCTTTTTATTTGCTATTAAAAAGTTTCTAGCAAAACCTCTTTTTACATCTATTATTTCACCAATAGATCCAATTCTTTTCACGTTTTCTAATAAAATTACTTTCATTCTATATTAGAGCTAAATTTCTAGCTCTTTTAATTGAAAGAGAGAGTTCTCTTTGTTTCTTTTGAGACACATTTGTTATTCTTGAAGGTAATATTTTACCATTTTCTGAAATATATTTTTTGAGAAGCTTTATGTTTTTATAATCAACTGAAGGCGCACCTTTAACCGATAAAGGACAAGTTTTTTTGAATTTATATTTATTTGGTTGAAAAATACTCAACTTTGCAAAGTTACTTTGTTTACCCTTTTTGTTTCCACTTTGTCTTTTTGGCATTAATTTTTTACACTTTCTTTTTTTTCACTATCTTCTTTTTTTCCAAAATAGTTTGTTTCTAGGTCAAATTTTTTTACTCTAACTGTTAAATATCTTAGTAATTTTTTGTCTATAGCTTCATTTTTTTCTAATTCATCAATTACACTTCCTTTACCTTTTATTTTAAAGTGTATGTAACTACCTTTTTTATTCTTTTTAATAAGATAAGATAAATTTAGTAATCCCCAGTTTTCAGTCTTTACAACTTCACCATCATTTTTTTCAACAATTTTAGAATATTTTTCTGTTAGTTGCTTTAATTCACTTGGTGAAGTATCTTGCCTAGCAATAATAGTATGTTCGTATAAATTCATTTAAGTTCTTTATTAAAAAATGAGGATATACTATTATAAAAGTTCAATTACAATAGTTAAAAAGGCAAAATAATTAGTTTTTTTTATATGTTTTCAGTAATATTTCCAGGTCAAGGATCTCAGATAGTGGGAATGGGAAAAGAGTTTTATGATAAATTTAATATAGTAAAAGAGCTTTTTAAGCAAGCAGATGATACTTTAAATTTTTCTATCTCAAAGCTTATTTTAGAGGGACCAAAGAAAGAATTAGATTTAACAGCTAACACGCAACCTGCAATATTTTTAATAAGCTACTCGATATTTTATGTAGTAAAAAACGAATTCAAATTAAATTTAAATAAAGCCAGATACTTTGCTGGACACTCTTTAGGTGAATACTCAGCTTTATCATGTGCGGGATATTTAGATTTTTCAGATACTTTAAAAATATTAAGAATTAGAGGAGATGCTATGCAAAACTCTGTGCCTAAAGGACATGGAGGAATGGTTGCAGTATTAGGCTCAAAAGTTGATGTGATTGAAAAGATTTTGAGAGAACATAAAGAAAATTTTAAAGTACAAATTGCGAATGACAATTCTGAAAGTCAAATCGTTTTGAGTGGAAAAACAGAGGATTTAGAAAAGTTAATTCAAATTTTAAAGAATAGCTCAATAAAAAATATTAAACTTCCAGTAAGCGCACCGTTCCATTGTGATTTGATGAATAACGCAACAAAAATTATGACAGAGGAGTTAAATAAACTTAATTTTAAAAATGGACAAAATAAATTAATTTCAAATGTAACAGCTAATGAAATCAAAGATCCAGATGAGCTTAAAAATCTCTTGATCAAGCAAATTGAGAGTAGAGTTAGATGGAGAGAAAGTGTGATTAATATGATAAAAAATGACATAAACCATTTTATTGAAATTGGACCTGGGAAAGTTTTGTCAGGTTTGGTAAAAAGAATAGATAAAAATGTAAAAATTGACACAATTAATGATCAAAGTGACATTGAAGGTCTAAAAATATGACAGATTTAAAAGGTAAAAATATTATTGTTACGGGTGCTTCAGGCGGAATTGGAAATTCAATAATAGAAAAACTAAATCAATCAGGGGCAAATATTTTAGCATCAGGTACCAGAATAGAAAAGCTTGAGGAACTAAAAAATAAATATAGAAACATTAAAACATTAAAGTTTGATATTTCTCAAAGTGATAAGATTGAGGAATTTGTTGAAAATGCTACGAGAGAACTTGGTGGTAGTCTAGATTGCATAGTAAACAATGCGGGAATCACTCAGGATAATTTGGCAATAAGGATGAGTTTAGAAGAATGGCAAAAGGTGATAGATATTAATTTAACATCAATTTTTTTAATGAGCAAATCTGCAATTAAAAAAATGCTTAAAAATAAATCTGGTAAGATTGTCAATATTACATCAGTAGTTGGTCATACAGGAAATCTTGGACAGGCTAATTATACAGCATCTAAGGCAGGTATAATTGGCATGTCTAAGAGTTTAGCAATAGAATATGCTAAAAAAAATATAAATATAAACTGTATTTCACCTGGTTTTATCAGAACAGCTATGACTGACAAATTAGATGATAAATTTAAAGAAGCTATAATATCAAAAATTCCTTCTGCTCGACTAGGAGAGCCAGATGATATTGCAAATGCAGTACTTTTTTTATGTTCAAATCAATCAAGTTATATAAATGGTGAAACCCTACATGTTAATGGGGGCATGTATATGGCTTGACAAAATAGGTTTTTAAACTAATAAGAATTTAAAACAAAAAGGATCAATATGTCAGAAGACGTTTCAAGCAAAGTTAAAAAAATTGTAGCTGATCACTTAGGGATTGATGAAGCTAAAGTGACTGAAGAGTCAAGTTTTATAGATGATTTAGGGGCTGACAGTTTGGATACTGTTGAGTTAGTGATGGCTTTCGAGGAAGAATTTGGATCTGAAATTTCAGACAGTGAAGCTGAGAAAATTCTAACTGTAGGTGATGCAGTTAAATTTATCGAAGGAAAAGCTAACTAGAAATTTTAATGCCATCAGAAAAAGATGGAGTAATGATAATATTATCTTCTCCTTCTGGAGCGGGTAAAACTACTCTAGTTAAAAAGTTATCCGAAAAAGATGATTATGAGATCTCGATATCACATACTACAAGACAACCTAGGCCAGACGAAAACCGAGATAAAGATTATTTTTTTGTAAGTGAGCCACAATTTCAAAGATTAATTCAAAATGAGGAATTTCTTGAATATGCAAAAGTATTCAATAACTTATATGGCACAACTAGGACACCAGTAATAGATAAACTAGATAAAGGGAAAAATATTCTTTTTGATATTGATTGGCAGGGGGCCGATCAAATTAAAAATAAAAAACTAGATTATAAATTAATTACTTTTTTTATATTACCTCCTAGTAAGGAAGTTTTGTTTGAAAGATTATCCAAAAGACATGCAAGCGACAAGTTAATAGCAGAAGAAAGAATGAAACAATTTGAAAGAGATGTTTTGCATTGGATAAATTATGATTATGTTGTTATAAACAATGATTTAGACGAATGTTATTTAAAAATAAATAACCTGATTGATGCTGTGTTAAATAATGGTTCTAAAGATTATGATTTAGATTTCATAAGATCTCATGTAGATAGGTTAACCGTTTAGTTTTTCATATTCACAAACTATTTTGTAATAAGTTTCTAAATTTAGGTTTTGTGGTCTTAAATTTAAATTAATATTTAACTTATTAAGAACTCTCTCATCTCCATTAAAAATTTGATTATAAGGTTTTTTAAGCATTTTTCTTCTTTGATTAAAAAAAATTCTTGTTATTTTTTCCAAATTAGTTGGATTTTTAATTTTAATAAATTTTTTTTTTGGATAAAAATGTAATAACGTACTATCTATTTTTGGCTTAGGATAAAATGCACTAGGTTTAATATCACATATTTTTTTAATATTAAGTTTCCAATTACAAATTATTGATAATCTTCCATAATTCGAAGTATTAAAATCTGCGGTAATTCTGTTAGCAACCTCTTTTTGAAACATCAAAATAAGACAATCAAACCAAAAGTCATTTTTTAAATTAATTATCCACTTACTTAGTATTTCAGTAGAAATATTATAGGGTAGATTTCCGAAAACAGTCACTTTATCTTCAAAAAGTTTGGTTTCATCTACAGTTAAGATATCTCTATTAATAATTTTTAGCTGGTTATTAAACTTGTTTTTAAGATTAACTGACAACTCATTATCTTTTTCAATTACATAAAATTTTTTTGGATTTTGTTTTAAAATACATGATGTAAGGTTCCCTGTTCCTGGTCCTATTTCAAGCACTGTTTTGTTTTTGATATCTTTTAAATTTACGATTTTATATAAAATATTTTTATCTATTAAAAAATTTTGACCCAGACTTTTCTTAGGTTTAATCAACTTTTATCCAAAAAATTAATTGCTCGAACTAAGCTTAAAGGATTAGATAAATTTTTTCCTAACATCTTTTCGTTAGGTCCATGGTCAGGGGATATACGTATAAATGGTAAGCCTAGAGTTATATTTATTGCATCATATTCATATAATGTTTTAATTGGTGTCAAAACTTGATCATGATACATTCCAATAATAACATCATATTTTTTTCTGTTATTTTTTAAAAAAATAGTATCTGCAGATAAAGGTCCAAATACTCTAAATTTACGAGCTAACTTTTTAATAGTAGGTTTTATAATTTTCTCATCCTCATTATTATTTAATATGCTTTCACAATGAGGATTTAATCCCAAGACAGCTATTTTAGGTTTATAGCCCAACTTTTGTTTATAAAAATCATCTATTAATTTAATTTTTTTTGTAATCTTTTTTCTATCAATATTTTTGGAAACCAATTTTAAAGGTAGATGTGTTGTAATAGGACACACAGCTAAATTTTTATTAAATATTAACATACAATTATTATCTACAGAAAAAAACTTTGAAATATATTCAGTAATACCTAAATATTTTTTATTTAAAAAATATTTTTTTGAAACAGGACCGTTAATAAATTTTGTTATTTTCTCTTTTTTTATGATTTCAAAAGCTAAATCAAACGACTTTTTAATAAATTTATTTGATTTTCTTGATATTTTTTCAAAAGCTTTTTTAGTTTTGTAATTTATATCAATTAAATTAATACATTTATTATTTAATTTATATTTAGTTAATTTCTTATAGTCTAATAATTTTATTTCAAAATTATAATTTAATTTTTTCATTTGAAGCTTAATTAATTTTGATGAAGATATTAAAATTATTGGTTTTTTTATTTTAATTTTGAGAAGAGATTTAAAAAAAATTTCACTAAAAACACTATTTGGTTCTCCACAAACAATCAATATAGGATCAAATTTCATTTATTGTAATATCTTTTTTAATTTTATTAAAATATATATTTGAAAATCTAGTTAATTGATCATTAGTTTTTTTTTCTATTATCAATTTAGTCTCTTGATCTAAGTTTATTTTTTGATTTACTTCTCTAATATTTTCTATCTTTAAGATTAAAAATCCACCAGGTATAACTATAGGTTCTGTTATTTCTCCAATTTTGAGCTTTTCAAGCTTGTCTCTAATTACTTTGTTTAATACATTTTCCTTAATCCAATTTAATTTACCACCATTTTTTGATGAGTCAGAGATGCTATACATCAAAACTGCTTGTGAAAAATTTTTTTCATCAATAATTTTTTTTATCAATTTAAATTTTTCATTTAATCTTTGATTTTTTTCTGTTTCAAATACAATTTCAGACAATAGATATTCTTTTTGTTTTTTTTTATTTGAAATATTATTCTTAATCTCATTTTCATCTATCTTTACACTTTTGTAAAATTTAGAATAAATTAATTGATTCCATAAAACTTCAATAGCTATTTTGTTTTTAATAAAATCTGTGTCTATATTTATTTGGTTAAAATAATTCTCAAAATCAGAAATCGAATTTATATTTAATTTAGAAAAATAGCTTTTAATTATATTATCAAGTATATCTTCATTTATTTTTATTTTCTTGTAATGTTTTGATAGCTCAATTACTTTTATTTTTTCTTTTACTATTGAATTTCTTGCAATTTCAAATTTTTGATTATTTTCAACATCATTAAAATTTTCATTAATTACCGAAAGGTAATTGATTTCATTTAGTATATCTACTGTGGTAATGATTTCGTTATTTATTTTTAGTAGAATCTTATTCTCACTAGAATAACTATTTGTATTAATTGTCATAATTACCATAATAGAAAAAATTAGATATTTTTTAAATTTATTCATTATTTATTTAAACATTCTTGAATCTAGCTCTAAATTTTTTAGAAAAGAATCTTCATTTTTTAACAAATCACCTGCGTCGTGTTCATAGGTTGTTAAAGGAAATAAAGTCACTGTAAATAACAAGTTTTCTGTTGGTTTTATATCTCCGTCAGAGTAATAAGTTTTATTATATTTAACACCTGCTGTTAAACAGTCATTTTTATATTCATATACTAAATCATAATATTCAGTTAAATTTATCTTTCGGTTTCTCCTTGTATGAAATTTTATATAATTACTATCATCTATATTATAGCTAATTTTTGTATTAAATACGTTTGTGTCACCCATAATACCGTTTTCTTCAGTAAAATTAAAAGTAGTGATAATATTATTTAATTTAAATGTCGTTCCAATACTATTTCTTTCAAAAGTACTGAGATCATTATCTATAGAAAAATCATAATCTAACTCAAAAATATCGGAGTATTTATTTTTAATAGAGCCAAAAATATTTGAAGTTTTTCTATTTATTGTACTTTCTTTTGGAATAAAACTTTCTTCTTTATCTCTTATAACTGTTGCCAATTTCATTTCAAAAAAATTATTAATATCATTTAATTTTTTGTTTTCTCTTTTATAATCAAGACCAAGAGTTAAGGATCTCCCAGATTCAAAGGTATCACCTAAACCTAATCTAGTTACTGAAAATATATTACCAACATCTATGGTTTTTCCTGAATTTGAATAATCTTTCATATCGCTTGGATTAAATCTAAGTGATAATTTTGGTGTTAAATAATCTGTATACTTTTGTTCCTTTCTAATAAGAGGAAAGCTGGTATTTACTGAAAATATGCTGACAAGTTCCATTTGTGGACTTGATTTATAATCTGAATTTTTTTTACCAAGAGAATTTAAATTTTTTAAGTCTATATTAAAATTATTAGCAATACCACTGTTTGTGATATATTTATCGGTTTGATAATTTATATTATTAACAATTCTTGATTTTAAATCATTTGTATTATTTAAATTATTACTTCCGTTTGAGCTAAAACCAACTGAACCATTTAAATATTTTTTTTCAAGAACAGTACTAAAATTATAATATGGTAATACATACTGGTATCTGTCACTATCACGAACTCCTAAACTTTCATAGGCATGAAAACCAGATTCAAAATCATATTTATCATGATTTAATGTAAGTTTTATCTGGTTATCTAAAGTATCTAAATCATCAGGCCTAGCTTTTGATTTTGTAATATGTGCATCAAATATTTTTAGATATGAGTCATTAGATACTTGTTCAAAAGAAAAAAATAATTTACTAGAATTAAATTCTTTTAAATTAAGATCTAAATCAAAATTAGTAAATAAATGAGATAAGCTATTTTTGTCTTTAGTTGTTGATGATCTGTATCCTTTAACAAATCCAAAATCAGCTAAAAAACTTGAGTTGTTATTTTGTTGTCTGAACTCATTTTGAAAGCTTAAAATATCATTATCAAACCATGATGGTTTAAAAGTAAAATCTTTATTTTGAGAAATAACTTTAAAATAAGGTAAAGTTAAAGAGCTTCCCAAAACATCAGAATTATTTATTCTTGGTGTTAATAATCCAGACTGCCGATTTACAGATGGATCTGGATGAAAAAATTTAGGAAAATACAAGATTGGCACATCATATATTTTCAAAAATGCATTTTTGTATGCTATTTGCTTTTTTTCTCTGTCATGCTCTATAATATCAGATTTAATTATCCATGGAGGACAGCCATCTCTTTTTTTACAACTTGTAAAGACACCTTTTTTTATAGTGGTTAATTTTCCCGAGCCTCTAGATGAAACACCGTATATCCTTGGGTCATTTTCTTTTTCGTTAAATACGTCTTTATGAATATTAATTTTTGTCTCTTTTGCGGTAAATTTTTTATCTTTTAAATTAAACATTCCTTCAGAAAAATAGAATTTATCTGATTTAGGAAGGTTATAATTTGTAATTGTGAGTACATTTTTGCCTTTAAGTAGATTATCATTAAGAAAATAAACAAACTGATCTAAATAATAAATCTGAGAGTTATCATCTTTTAATACAGATTTAAAATTAGAACTAAGTTTTCTTGGTTGTATTAGATATAATACATCTTTAGATTCTATATCATATTTAGATTTAATTTTTGCTTGTGTCTTTCCAATCGTTACAACTTTTTCTTCATTTCTATAATAAGTTATATTTTCTGAATAAATAATATAATCCTCAACATTATCTTCAATTTTCGCTGTCCCTTCGGCATTTAATATATTTTCTATTTTGTTATATTTAAAATTATCTGCAGTTATTATTTTATTATTTTCATCAATCGCTCTTGAATTACCTTCGCTAAATAAAATTTCCTCATTTTTGAGATAGGTAATTTTGTCAGAAAAAATATTATAATTTTTAAGAGTATCATCAAACTTAACATTACCTTCGGCGTTAATAATATTGGTTTCCTTATTATAAATAAATGTATCAGCTATTATAATTATACCATCATTTGTTTTTATAGTACCTCTTTTTAAACCTTTAAATAATTTACCATTGTTTTGTATTTCAATTTCGGTTACATCAAATTGAAACTGTTCATCTGAAATAGCTTTAGAAATAATAAAACTGAAAAAAAAAATTAAAATTAGTTTATAAATATATTTATTTTTCATTTATCTTATTTAACATAACGAGATTAACAAAACCAAGTATTAGAAGTGGTGTCAAAATTGATAGGGAAACAGTCAATTTCTCTGTGGTACCTAGGACAAAAAAGAAATTATTTAAATAATATATAATTACAGAAAAAAATAATCCTAATGTTATTTTAAAAGTAGAACTAGATAAGTGTTTTATTTTTAACATTATTGATGCAGAGAAAAGACACATTAAAACCAAAAAAACTGGCAAAGACAATAATTTTAGTAACTGAAGATCAACCTCTGTGATTGAATAATTTAATTTATTATAATTTTCTCTTAATTGGTATAATTGAAATATATTTAATGAATTTAAATTTGAATATAATGAATTAATTCTTTTATAATCAAAATTAGTATTTATTTTTAGAATTTTATAATTTTCATAACTATTTCTTTTATAAATCTTAGCATCATGAATTATCCATACTTTATTTGAAACATCAATTTTATTACTTTTTATATTTCTAATAACATTATATTCACCATCAAACTCAGTAATAAAGTTTTCGACCAGATTATTTTCATCAATTAATAAAGAATTTATTACAAGTGTTTTATTGTTAATTTTATCTCTTATCCAAAGACCGTTTTTTGTTACTACTGCAAGATATTTTCCATCATTTGTATATGGAGATTTCAATTCTAGATAAAAATTTTTTAGATTTGAAGAAAAAAAGTAAAAAATAGTAATAATTAATACACCCGTTATTAATGATAATGTTGCTAATAATACAATTATTTTGGAATTTTTTAATCCAGAGTATTTTAAGGTAACAAGTTCATTATTATTAAAAAGTTTAATAAAAAACAATTGTGATGTAATTAAAAAAATAAAAGGAAACATATCAAAAATCATATCTGGCGAATTTAAAAAAGCTAAAAAAAGAGTAAATTGTGTTTCTATATCAATTTTTTGAAAAAAATCTAATTCACCTAAAAAGTTTAAGATGAAAACTAAACTTGTTGTGACTAACAAAATATAAACTAATGATTTAAAAAAAATAGATGTAAGAAATTTTAAATAAACTCTCATTTAAATTTAATATTAAGTTTGTAAACAAATAGAAAATAGAAAATAAAAAAAATTATAAAAGGCGATATAAAAATAATTAAATTTTCGTTTAATTCATTAGAAACAAATCTTATTATAGCCTCTGAAAAAATTATTGTTGTAATACCAATTAAAAAAGTAGATATCTTTAATTTGTTATAATTTATTCTTTCTTTTGATGATAATATTAGAAGATAGGGTACTATCATTAAAATGGGAATATACAGAGGGACTATTAATCTTTTATAAAGTTCTTTTAGTAAATTTATCTTATTAGGATCTCTACAATTAATAATTTCTGACTGTTTCTTTTTAAAAAAATTTAAGTTTAGCTTATAGAGCAAAATAACGCAGGAAATGATATCTGAAGTTAGCATTTCTTGATTTTTTTGCTTTGTAATTGTATTTGCTTTAAGGTTAGTCAATAAAAAATCAGATTTTGAAAATCGAAAATTAGTAATTTTATTATTTTTATTTCTAATTGTCTCTCCGTCATATAAAATTAAAATAGGATTAAATTCTGTTTCTTTAAATATACCTTTTTTTGCATATGTAATTTCAAAACCCTGATTAATGTCTTTTTTAATATATAAATTGTGAAGATAATTTTTCTCATCTTTATCCTCACTATAAATTGTTACTCCCTTAATAGTGTCGTTAAATCTTTTAGGTTTGACAAAATTTCCTAAAAAATTTACATTTGAATTTCTTAAAAAAGATCTTGCTTGGTCTTGTGATTTAGGGACAATTAAATTTGTAAGTATTACTTGTATTAAAAAAATTAATATTGAAGTTTTTATAATGAAGTTTACAAAACTAATTTTATGTTCCCCAAAGTTCCAAAAAATAATTAATTCATTATTTGTCTCGTATCTTGACAGTATAAAGAATATGCTGAAAAATAATATAAAAGGAAGTAATCTACTTATTATTTTTGGGAAATTAAGTAATGAATAACTTATATAAACCTTATATTCTCTTCCGTCTTCGATCATTATATCTAAATAATTAACTGCCTGAAAAATCCAAATAATTAAACTAGAACTAATTAGAGCGATTAAGAAAAAGCTCATATAGTCAAAAAATAATTTTCTATACAATAATTTTTTCATTGAAAAATGGTATTTTTATTCATATATAGCATTCATCTCGTATAGAGTGTATTTAAAATTTATGTCCGTCTCAATTAATTATAAAAATAGTTCAAATAAAAAAAGCAATTCTAATATTGTTTTTTTTGTAGATGAAAAATTCAATATTTCTAAACTAAAAAAACACATTTCAAATTCAGAATATACATTTATCTCTGATTTATTAAAAACAACAGATCTTAAGAAAAAAATAGTTATTTTTGATATTAGTTCAAAGAAGAAAATTATATTGGTGTCAGTTATAAAAAATATTAAAAGTTTTGAGGTAGAAAATTTAGGGGCTAAATTTTACGATAATATAAAAAAATTTAATTTAAGTAATTATCAATTAAATTCAGACAATTTACCAAACGATGTAAAAAATTTAGTTGGATATTTTCTTCATGGATTAATGTTAAAGTCTTATAGTTTTGAAAAATATAAAACAAAAAAAAATAAAAAAAATATTTCAATATTTGTAACTGGAAAAAATAAACCGAGTACTAATGAACAAATAAAATTTAAAGCTATAGAAGAAGGTTCTTTTTATACAAGAGATTTGGTATCTGAACCAGGTAATGTATTACATCCAGATGAATATGCAAAAAGAATAAAAGCATTAAAAAAATATGGATTAAAGATTACTGTTCATGATGAAAGAAAATTAAAAAAACTTGGAATGAATACACTGCTTGGGGTAGGTCAAGGAAGTATAAGAGGTTCTTACCTTGTAACAATGGAATGGAATGGATTAAAAAATAATTCTAAACCTCTAGCATTTGTTGGTAAAGGTGTTTGTTTTGATACAGGAGGTATTTCTTTGAAACCTGCCAAGTTTATGGAAGATATGACTTATGATATGGCGGGTTCGGCTGTTGTAGTTGGATTAATGAAAAGTTTAGCCTTAAGAAAAGCTAAAATAAATGCTGTTGGTGTCGTTGGACTAGTTGAAAATATGCCTGGGGGTAATGCTCTAAGACCAGGAGATATTTTAAAATCATATAGTGGAAAAACAGTTGAAGTTTTAAATACAGACGCAGAAGGTAGATTGGTACTTGCCGATGCATTAACATATACAGAAAAAAAGTTTAATCCAAAATTTATTGTTGATTTAGCTACCTTGACTGGCGCAATAATTATATCATTAGGCTCTGAATATGCAGGTCTTTTTTCAAATAATGATAAATTGTCTAAACAGTTAATTGATGTTGGAGAAAGTGTTGAGGAAAAAGTATGGAGAATGCCTTTAAATAAAAATTTTGATAAGTTAATTGACTCTAAAAATGCAGATATGCAAAATATAAATTATGAAGGTGGAGCAGGGTCCACTACCGCTGCTCAATTTTTACAGAGATTTATTTTGAATAAAACTCCTTGGGCACATTTAGATATAGCTGGAATGGCTTTTTCAAAATATGGAGGAGCATTAAACTCAAGTGGTGCAACAGGATATGGGGTAAGATTATTAAATAAGTTAGTCGAGGATTATTATGAGTAATTTAGAACAAACCTTATCAATTATAAAACCAGATGCAGTGGAGAGAAATCTAGAAAATGAAATTAAAGAAGTATTCAAAGGCAATGGTTTTATAATTTTAAAAGAAAAAAAAATCCAAATTGAAAAATCAGAAGCGGAAAAATTTTATAAAGTTCATGAAACCAAGCCATTTTTCAACGATTTATGCGCTTATCTATCATCAGGCCCGATTGTTGTAATGGTCCTTGAAAAAGATAATGCAGTTTTGGGAAATAGAGAATTAATGGGTGCAACAAATCCAAAAGATGCAGAGGAAGGCACTATTAGAAAAAAATATGGAATTTCAATAGATAAAAATTCTGTCCACGGATCAGATAGTGTTGAAAATGCTAAAATTGAAATAGATTTTTTCTTTAAAGATTAAAAACTTTTAATATAGCTTTTGGGTATAGTTTATGCTCTTGTACTAAAATTTTTTTAGCAAGAGAATACTCAGTATCTTTTTTTGAAATTTTTACTTTCTTTTGTAGAATAATCTTACCCGAGTCTAATCTAGCATTTACAAAATGAACAGTGCATCCAGAGTATTTTTCCTTATTATTTAATACTCTTTGGTGAGTATTTAAACCTCTATATTTAGGCAGTAAAGAGGGGTGGATATTTAAAATTTTTCCTTTAAATTTTTTTATAAAATTTTTTGACAAAATTTTCATAAATCCAGCTAGACAAATAATTTCAATTTTATTTTTTTTTAAGATTGAAAGAATCTTACTTTCACTTAATTTTTTATTTTTAAAATTTAAAACTTTTTTTTTAATTTTAAATTTTTTGGCATAATCTAAACCCTTTGCCTTAGAGTTATTTGAAATAATAAAGTTAATTGATATAGGAGATATTTTAGTTTTAGAAAATTTAACTAAAGATTTTAAATTACTCCCTGTCCCTGAAATGAATACAGCTGTTCTAATTCTATTGGTACCAGTTGATAGAACCATTTAACTTAACTTTTTTTTTACCATTAAAAATTTTTCCAATAATATATGGTTTGTATTCTTTTGAAAAAAATTTATTTATTTTTTTTAAATTTTTACTTTCAACAATAAGACAAAAACCAACTCCACAATTAAATGTTTTAAGCATTTCTTTATCAGAAATTTCATTATTTTTAAGCCAATTAAATATTTTAGAAGTTTTAATTTTATCTAAACTTATATGTGCAGAAAGTTTATCTGGTATAATTCTTTTAATATTATCAGACAAACCTCCCCCAGTTATGTTTGCACAGCCATTGATTAAGTTATTTTTTGTTAAATTCATTATTTCTTTAACATATATTTTGGTTGGTTTTAGTAGTTCAGATTTTAAAAATTTATTTTTTTTAATATTTATTTTTTTTTGTTTTAATAAATATCTTACAAGAGAATAACCATTAGAGTGTAAACCACTGGAAGGTATTGCAACTATAAGATTATTTTTTTTTATTTTATTTTTATTTAATATTCTATTCTTTCCTACAACACCCACTGCAAAACCTGCGATATCAAATTTACCTTTTTCATACATACCTGGCATTTCAGCAGTTTCTCCACCAACTAGTTCGCATTCTGATTGATGGCAGCCTTTGTTAATCCCCTTTATTATTTCTTTAAGTTTTTTAAGATCAATTTTATTTATTGAGATATAGTCTAAAAAAAGCAAAGGTTTTGCTCCTTGAACAATTAAATCATTTACGCTCATAGCAACCAGATCAATACCAATAGTATCAAATTTATTTAATGTATTAGCAATTTCAATTTTAGTCCCAACACCATCAGTACAAGCTACGATTCTAGGTTGTTTAATATTACTTGGTATATTTGTGATTGAGCCAAAACCTCCTATATTGGAAAACTTTTTTTTGCCTCTTTTTTTTGCTGAAACTGTAGAAATGAAATCAACAAACTTGTCTGCAGCTTTAATATTAACTCCACTTTTTTTATAGGTAAATTTTTTTTTATTCATTAATATGTTTTATGAAATTTATTTCTCTTCTAAGTAATTTAAAGCTTTTATATAATTTTTTTTTATTTCTTGCTTTAATAAATATTTTCTTTTCCACAGGAAAAAGCCATGCAAAGACATTTTCTATAAATGATATTGAAATATCAACACCTTTTGAAATAAATTTTAATAAAAATGAAATTATTGATGAAGGATTTATAAAGGCATTTAATGAACTTATTTTGTCAATTGTCCAAAGTAAAGATCAGGTAAAATTAAAAAATACATCAATTAATCAAATAAAGGGAATGATTGAAACTTTCTCTATTAAAGAAGAAAAGTTTATTGATGAGATTTATTATCTTACCTTAAATGTTTCATTTAATAAAAAAAATATATTTGATTTATTAGAGTCAAAAAATATATTTCCATCATTACCTTCAAAAAAAAATTTTTTATTTATTCCTGTCTTTGTTGATCAAAATAAAAATCAAGTTTCAATGTTTTCAGAAAATGAAATATTTACCAAATGGAATTTAGATAATAAAAAATATAGTCTTTTAAATTATATTTTACCTACCCAAGATCTCGATGATTTTAGTTTGATAAAAAGAAATATAAATAATTTAGAAACTTATGACTTCAAAGAAATTATAAAAAAATACAATATAAATGATCATATAATTATGATTGTATTTAAAAACAATAATAAAATAAGAGTATTTAATAAAATTTTTTTTAATCAAAAAAACAATTTAAAAAATTTAAATTTTATTGATGTTAATTTTAATAACGAAGAAGAGATATTTAAATTTATTGATAATTTGAAAGTAGTTTTTGAAGATTTTTGGAAATCGCAAAATCAAATTAATACGTCAGTAAAATTATCATTAAATATTTCTATAGATAATTCAAATAATATCAAAATTAATAAATTTGAAAAAATTTTATCTGATATGGATTTGATATATAATTTTTATATTTATAAATTTGATAACAAAAATAATTTTTATAAGGTAATTTTTAATGGAACACCTGATAAATTTTTAGAGGTTATGAGTTATCAAAATTATAATTTTGAAATAAAAAATAAAATTTGGGTTTTAAATGACAAATCTTAATCAACAAATACTTAAATTTGATTATGAGCAAAATTTTAAAGATCAGGATTTTTATGTTTCAAATAGTAACGAACATTCTTTTCGCCTTTTAAACAGTTGGCCAAAATGGGATAAAAATTTTATAAATTTAATCGGTGAAAATTTTTCAGGAAAAAGTCATTTAATAAATATATTTTTAGCAAAAAATAAAGGAATTAAAATTAATTCAGAGGATATTAGTAATGATTTTCTTCAAAAAATTAAAATATATGAAAACGTTATTCTTGAGGATTTAACTGAAAACATAAATGAAAACTTATTATTTTCACTTATTAATATAATAGATCAGGATAATAAATATTTGATAGTAACCTCAACAATACCAATAGTTGATTTTAAATTTAAACTAAATGATTTAAATTCAAGATCTACCAATTTTATTTTGTCTCAAATTAATAGACCAGGTGATGATTTAATTTATGCATTAATACTAAAAAATCTTTCTGATCGTCAAATATTAATAGATAAAAAACTTATTGATTTTATTATTAAGAGAATTGATAGAACTTATGGCAAAATTTCCGATTTCATATATAAAATCGACGAAATTAGTTTAAAAAGAAAGAAACCAATCGATTTTAAAATTATTAAAGAGGCATTAGAGGTTTAATTGAATAAATACAGAACACATAAGTGTAATGAATTAAGAAAAGAGGATGTAGATAAAAAAATTTCTCTTTCAGGTTGGATAAATAAAAAAAGAGACCATGGTAATTTATTGTTTATTGATTTAAGAGATAATTTTGGAATTACCCAATGTATAATTGATAAAGAAAATAGAAATTTTTCTTACTTAGAAAAAATACAATTAGAAACAGTAATTAAACTTGAGGGACAAGTTGTTAATAGATCTAAAGAAACAATTAATCATGAAATTGATACAGGTGAAATAGAGATTGCTATTGAGAATTTCGAAGTTTTAGGCGCTTGTAAGGAATTACCAATGCCAGTTTTTAGTGATCAAGAGTATGCAGAAGAAATTAGATTAAAATATAGATTTTTAGATCTAAGAAGAAAAAAAATTCATGAAAATATAATTTTAAGATCTAAAGTAATTTCATATATCCGTAATGAAATGACAAAATTAGGTTTCTTAGAATTTCAAACGCCAATTTTAACCTCCTCTAGTCCAGAAGGTGCAAGAGATTTTTTAGTGCCAAGCCGTTTAAACCCTGGAAAATTTTATGCATTACCTCAAGCTCCACAGCAATTTAAGCAATTAATAATGGTCTCTGGATTTGATAGATACTTTCAAATAGCCCCTTGTTTTAGAGATGAAGATGCAAGAGCGGATAGAAGTCCCGGGGAATTTTACCAATTAGATTTAGAAATGTCTTTTGTTGAGCAGGAGGATGTATTTAATGTAGTTGAAAAATTAATGGTTAATACATTTAAAAAATTTTCGAATAAAAAAATAATGTTTGATAAGTTTCCTAAAATTACATACGCAGAGGCAATGCTTAAATATGGAAGTGATAAACCAGATTTAAGAAACCCACTTATTATAAATGATATAACTGAAATATTTACAAGAGAAGATGTTTCATTTGAAATATTTAAAAAATTAGTAAAATCTGGATCTAAAGTTAGATGTATTGTAACAAAAAATACAAAGGATAAACCAAGAAGTTTTTTTGATAATATTGATAAATGGGCAAAGGAAGAAGGTGGTTCTGGTCTTGCATATTTTACTTTTGAAAAAGATAAAGATATTTCAGCAAAAGGACCAATAGGTAAATTCTTTTCTCAGAATGCATTACTTGAAATCATGAAAAAAACTAACAGTGAAATAGGGGACAGTATTTTCATGGCTTGTGGAAAACTAGATGAGTTAGAAAAAATTACAGCTTTAGCGAGAGATAAAATTGCAAAAGATCTTGATATAATTGATGAAAATATTTTCGCATTTTGTTGGATTGTAGATTATCCAATGTTTGAAAAAGATGAATTAACAAATAAGATTAAATTCAGTCATAATCCATTTTCAATGCCTCAGGGTAATTTGAATGAAAAAGATTTTGAAAACCCTTTAGATATACTTGCATATCAATACGATATAGTTTGTAATGGAACAGAATTATCCTCTGGTGCGATTAGAAATCATAAGCCAGAACTTATGTATAAACTATTCTCAATTGCAGGATATGAAAAAAAACAGGTAGATGAAAAATTTAGTGGAATGATTAATGCACTTAGTTATGGTGCACCACCACACGGAGGAATAGCGCCTGGTATTGATAGAATAGTAATGTTACTGGCTAATGAGAAAAACATTAGAGAAGTTACAATGTTTCCGATGAATCAGAACGCACAAGATTTAATGATGAATGCACCATCCGAGGTAAATCTAGATCAATTGAAAGAATTAAACCTTGCTTTAAAAACAAAAAAATAAAATTATTTTTTACCTTTTAAGCTTATTTTTACATCTGAGAGATCTACAAGATTTTTTTTATAATTATTTCTGACAAAACCTTTGCTAGTAATATCTTTTACAATTTTTAATAATTGATTTTGATCTTCAGAGTTTTGATCCTCTGTATTGATATTATCATTTCCTCCAATAGCTGGAGTGTGGGCCAGATCCTCTCTATTCTGATAAGAAATAGCTAGCTCTCTGAAAATATAATCTAAAATTGATGTAGCACTTAAAATTCTATCATTACCATGAACTTTGCCAGAGGGTTCAAATTTCGTACCAACAAATGCACTTATAAATTCATCTAATGGAACACCATATTGAAGGCCTAGAGATACAGCTATAGCAAAGTTATTCATTAAAGCTTTTACAAGCTCACCTTCTTTACTAGTATCAATAAAAATTTCTCCTATTTTTCCATCTTCATATTCTCCAGTATGAAGGTATACCTTGTGATCACCAATAGTAGCTTTTTGAATATATCCTTTCCTTCTATCTGGCATGCTAAATCTTTTATCTGATTTCTCATTTGTTTTACTTATATTTGTTAATACACTTTCTTTATTGATAGGGATTTTATTGTTCGTTTCAGTTACTACTTCTACTTTTTTGGCCTCAAGTGTTTTATTATTTTTTGGATCTAAGTTTTTTGTTTTTCTATTATCAAGCTTTACATCCAAAACCTCAAATTTTCCATCATCTCTCTTTTCTAAATTTTTTAATTCTGCCTCATTAATATCATCTAAATAGTGATTAACTTTAAAGGTACAGGTATAATAAGTTTCAACTAAATATTTTGCCATTTAACCTCAATTTTAAAATTTAATTTGAATATTGAATCAATTAACTTATATACATATTCATATTTTAGTCTAATTTTAATTTTACAATTTTTAATTGAATAAATAAAAAAAAATATGTTGACACTTTTAAAAAAAATTTTCACTTGGTGGAATCAAGATACTTTTGGCACAAGACTTAAAACTATTTTTTTTGGAAAATTTGTTGGTACAGATGAGTTAGGGAATAAATACTATGAAAGTAAAAATGGAAAAAGATGGGTCATCTATTCAAATACAATTGACGCATCAAAAATTCCTGTAGAATGGTATTCGTGGATGCATTTTACCCCTAATAAAATTGAAAAAAAACACAGATTAGAAAAATATGATTGGCAAAAACCACATCAAGAAAATTTAACAGGAACTGACTCAGCATATTATCCAAATAAAAATAAAGATGGTGTCAAAAAGAAATACTCTAGTTGGAAAGAATAATTTTAAATTATTATTTTTAGTTTGTTTAATTTATTTTTCTTCAATTATAAATTCAAATTCAAAAAATAATTTAGAAGGTATTTTTACTGATATAAAAATTTTAGATAAAATAAGTTCTAAAAACACTTTGCTAAAACTTAAAAATGGTGAATTGACACAATATAAGGATTTATCAATTAAAAGTCTTAAGTGTAAAAATTCTGAGTTTGATGATAACCCAGAAATAACAGCCTATATACAGGTCAGAGACTTAACAAATAAAAATAATAATGAGGTTTTTGTATTTAATGGCTGGATGTTTTCATCTAGCCCTTCAATAACACCTTTTGATCATCCTGTTTACGATGTGTGGCTACTAAGTTGTTATTAAACAATAGAGTCTTTATCTAACCAACTTACATTAAATTCTGAACTGATAAACTTTTTGTGGTTTAGTAATTTTTTATGTAATGGAATTGTAGTAGTTATTCCTTCAATCACAAATTCATCCAAAGATCTATTCATTCTTTGAATAGCCTCGGTTCTATTTCTGCCATGACAAATTAATTTACAAACCATACTGTCATAATAAGGTGTTACCTTATAACCTTGAAATATTGCACCATCTACTCTAGTTCTAAAACCTGATGGTTGATGACACATGGTTATTATTCCAGGTGAGGGCTGAAAGTTTTTACTTGCATCTTCAGCATTTATTCTGCACTCAATCGCATGACCTCTAGGATTTATATCACTCTGTTTTAAGGCTGTTTCACCTGAAAAAGCTATCCAAATTTGTTCTTTAATAATATCAATTCCAGTTACCATCTCAGTCACTGGATGTTCAACTTGAACTCTTGTATTCATCTCTAGAAAATAAAACTTCCCATCTTCATAAATAAATTCAACGGTTCCAGCGCCCATATAACCAATTTTAGAGACCATATTTACCGTTTTTTCAAAAAGATCTTTTCTTATTTCATGGTTTAAAACTGGGCTAGGCGTCTCCTCAATTAATTTTTGATGCCTTCTTTGAACTGAACAATCTCGTTCATGAAGGTGTACTACTCTGTTTTTGCCAGCTAAAATTTGAACTTCTATATGTCTTGGATTTTGAAAAAATTTTTCAATATAAACTTCATTGTTTCCAAAATATTTTTGAGCTTCAGATTTTGCGGTTGAAAATAACGATTCAAATTCTTCTTCCCTATAAACTATTTTCATACCTTTACCTCCACCCCCACCTGAGGCTTTAATTAAGACAGGAAAACCAATTCTTTTACAGAGTTCTTTTGCTTCAGAAATATCTTTTACACCACCCTCAGATCCCTCAATAACAGGTAACCCATTTTCTTTTGCAATTCTTTTTGCTTGAATTTTATCACCCATCATTTCGATATGTTTTGAAGAAGCTCCAATAAAATTAATTTTATTTTCCTCTAAAATTTTAGCAAAATTAGCATTTTCAGAGAGAAAGCCATACCCAGGATGAACCGCGTCAGCATTTGTAAGTTCAACCGCTGACATTAAAGCTGGAATATTTAAATAACTATTTGCAGGTTGATGCGAGCCGATGCATACACTCTCATCTGCCATTCTCACATGCATACTTTCTCTATCTACGTCTGAGTGAACAGCTACAGTAGGTATTCCCCATTCTTTACATGCTCTAATAATTCTAACTGCAATCTCCCCTCGGTTTGCAATTAATATTTTTTTAAACATTATTTATTCTAGGATAATAATAGTTTGACCGAATTCTACAGGTTGACCATCTTCAACACAAATTTCTTTTACTACACCATCTGCTGTTGAAGGAACATGATTCATTGTTTTCATTGCCTCAACAATCATTATTGTATCACCTTTTTTAATTTTTTTTCCAATCTCAACAAACTTTTTAGCACCAGGTTCTGGAGCATGATAAGCAGTTCCAATTATAGGTGAAGTAATTTCAGTTCCTGATTTAATATTTTGAGTTTGTGAAGGTACTGAACTTGTTTCAGGTGATGAGGACGAAATAACTTGTGGTTGATTACTAATTGAAACATTATTTTTTGATACTTTAATTCTTGTATCTTTTTCAGTTATCTCTATTTCAGTAAGATTAAATTCTTTTAAATAATCACTTAATTCTTTAATTATTTTTTTATCTATTTTCATTTTGCAAAGTCTTTTGTAATGAAATTATGGCCAAAATATATCCTTCAGCACCTAATCCAAAAATTCCTCCACTTACGACACCACTTATAAGTGATTTATGTCTAAATTCCTCTCTTTTATAAATATTAGATAAATGTAGCTCGATAATTGGTTTTTTGAATAAATCTAGAGCATCTCTTATGGCTACAGAGGTATGAGTAAATGCAGCAGCATTTATAATCATACCATCAAATTTTTTCCTAGCATCTTGAATTATATTAACAAGCTCTCCTTCAATATTAGATTGGGCAAAGTCAATATCAAGACCAATTTCTTGTCCTTTTTTAGAACAATTTTCTTTAAGTTGGTCAAACGTAGTTGATCCATATTGTGATTGTTCTCTTTCTCCTAATAGATTAAGATTTGGACCATTAATAATAATTATTTTATTATTCATTCAGCACTTATATACGATGAAAAAAATAAAAAAAATAAAAATTAAAATAAATGGTAAAATCAAATCTATAAATCAAGATTCTACCCTTTCTTTAGTGTTAAAAAATCTAAAAATTCCATTAAATAAAGTAGCTATTGAGCTTAATGAAGAAATAATAGATAAAAAAAAAATTAATAAAATAAAATTAAATAAAAATGATAAAATTGAAATAGTTCATTTTATTGGAGGTGGTTAATTTGAAAAAAGATAATCTAATTATTGCGAATAAAAAATTTAATTCCAGATTAATTGTTGGAACTGGAAAATACAAAAGCATGTCTGAGTGCGCAAAAGCAATTAAACTCTCAGGAGCAGAAATTGTAACAGTTGCCGTAAGAAGGGTTAATATTTCAGATAAAAATAAGCCTTTATTAATGGATTTTATCGATCCGAAAAAAATTACATATTTACCCAATACTGCTGGATGTTTTAATTCAAAAGAAGCCTTAAGAACTTTGAGATTAGCAAGAGAAATAGGTGGTTGGAAGTTAGTTAAATTAGAAGTTTTAGGAGATAAAAAGAATTTATTTCCAGACATGATTGAAACTTTAAAATCTACAGAAGTTTTAGCTAAAGAGGGTTTTAAGGTTATGGTTTATTGTAATGATGATCCATTAATGGCCAAACGTTTAGAGAATTCTGGTGCTGATGCTATAATGCCTTTAGCTGCACCTATTGGATCAGGACTGGGTATTCAAAATAAAATCAATATTCAAATAATTAGAAAACAAACAAAGCTACCTTTAATTATAGATGCTGGTTTAGGTCAAGCTTCTGATGCTACAATCGCAATGGAGTTAGGTTGTGATGGTGTTTTAGTGAATACTGCAATAGCTAAAGCAAAAAAACCTTTTGAAATGGCTCTTGCATTTAAAAATGCAGTGATCGCAGGTAGACAATCATTTAAATCGGGTAGAATAGATAAAATTTTAATGGGTAATCCATCCTCTCCATCCAAAGGTATTATTTAGTTTTTTTATAAAATTTTTTTTTTTTATAAGTTTTTTTATTTATTTTTTTAACTTCTTTTTTCTCTATAAATTTAGTTTCTTTGTTTTGTACCTTTAGATTTTTTAAGCTCTCATAATTTTCTATCAATTCAATTGTTTTTTTTGATTTATTTTTTATATTTATAATATATTCAGGTATTATTAGATTATTATCAGTTACAATATCAATTGTAATTTTATTTTTTTTTTCAAAATAAGTTAAATCGTTAACAAAATTTTCTTTAAGAAAATCAGAAATTTTTTCACAAACTCTTAATTCAACAAATTTAGCTTTATTTATCACAGCTTTTAATTCAACTGTTTTCAGAAGTTTTTGTGCAAAAGACTCATCTGTCAGTGTAACTTTCCATTTAATTGCACTTTCCCTTAATCTTTGCCTAGACATTTCCAGTAGTCCAAAATTACTTATCCTTCCAATTTGAATTCTAGCCCTGTCACTTCTACATTTCTCTTTAAGTTTTCGTTCTACTAATCTTCTATTTCCATAACTGAGCATATCAATAAAATCTATTATTATAAGACCGGATAAATCTCTTATCTTTATTTGTCTTGCTATTTCCTCAGCTGCTTCAATATTCGTATCAAGAGCTGTACTTTCAACATTCTTGCCTCTAATCGAACTTCCAGAGTTAATATCTATTGATACTAGAGCTTCTGTTGGGTTGATAACCAAATATCCACCCGATTTTAATTTTATTTCTGAGTCGAAAATTTGATTTAATTTTTGTTCTATACTTTCTTGAATAAATAAAGGAACTTTACCTCTATATTTTTTTACTTTTTTTACACTTGATGGCATTATTGTTTTCATAAAAGATTGAGCTTTTTTATACCCCTCATTACCTTCAACAATTATGTTTTGAGTATTATCGTCGAACATATCTCTTAAAGTTCTCTTAATTATTTCACTTTCTTGATGAATTAAAGATGGAGCTATAGAATTAATGGCATTTTCTTTTATCTGTCCCCAACTTTTTATTAAAGTTTTTAAATCATTATCTATTTCATTTTTTGTTTTATTACTTCCTGCGGTCCTAACAATTAAACCCATCTCTTTAGGTATTTGAATTTCATTTAAGATAGTTCTAATTTTTTTTCTATCAGCAGGATTGAAAATTTTTCTAGAAATCCCCCCACCTTTAGGTGTATTAGGCATCAAAACAATATATTTTCCAGCTATAGATATAAATGTACTAAGAGCTGCACCTTTTTGTCCCCTTTCGTCTTTAATTACCTGAACAAGAATTACTTGATTTGGTTTAATAACTTCTTGTATTTTATATCTTTTAAATCTAAATCTATTTTGTTTATTTTTTCCTTTTTCAACTTCTAAATTTCCTTTTGTAGTAAAATCTTCTTTTAGAATATTTTGATCACCAATTTGCTCTTCGGCTTCTTTTTCAATGGGATCATCTATTTCTAATTTTCCTTTAGCAATGTTTTCTTCTTCTTTTGCCTCAACTTCTTTTGAAAGTTCTTCTCTAGCCTTTTCTTCCTCTTCTTTGATTTTATCTAAGTCTGCTTTTGGAATTTGATAATAGTCAGACTGAATATCATTAAAAGATAGAAATCCATGTCTTTCTCTTCCAAAATCAATAAAAGCAGCTTGTAGAGATGGTTCTATTCTACTAACTTTACCTAAGTAGATGTTGTTTTTTATTAAGTTGTTTTTTAAGCCTTCGTACTCGTAGTCTTCAATATTTTCTCCTGATTTGAGAACAACCCTAGTTTCATTTGGATGCGAAGCATCAATATATAAATTTTTTTCCATAATTTTGTGATTGTTATTTGCATAAGCTATTTGTTTTTTCTAAAATTTTGTTTAATCCTTTGCCATATCTTTAACAAATTCCAAGTTATAATGGAATTAAAATGAATAAATTTGTTAGAAATATCTTAATTTTATGCACATCTTTCATTCTTTTATCAGGCGTTTTGACAATTAGTGTTTTATGGAATTATTCAAATCACCTTCCAGACTATAAATACTTAAAAAATTATAAACCTTCAGTATCAAGTAAAGTTTATTCCACCAACGGAGAGTTAGTTGCAGATTTTTCTCAGGAAAAAAGAATATTTGTTCCTTTTAACACAATTCCAAAAAATGTAATTAATGCCTTTTTGTCTGCAGAGGATAAAAATTTTTTTTCTCATCCTGGTGTTGATGCTAAAGGTGTTATTAGAGCCACAATAAATAATATTTCAAACATAATATCATCGAAGAGATTAGAAGGTGCATCTACAATTACACAACAAGTTGCAAAAAATTTTTTGCTGACCAATGAAGTAAGTTTAAATAGAAAAATCAAAGAAGCAATATTAGCTTTTAGAATAGAAAGATCCTTAACCAAAGAAAGAATTTTAGAATTATATTTAAATCAAATTTATTTAGGAAGTGGTGCTTATGGTGTAGCAGCGGCAAGTCTAGAATATTTTGATAAGTCAATTAGAGACGTAAACTATTCAGAAGCAGCCTTGCTCGCGGCTCTTCCTAAGGCTCCAAGTAGATATAATCCTTTTAAAAACCCTGAGGTTGCGAAATTTAGAAGAAACCTAGTATTAAAAAATTTATTTGAAAATAATTATTTAACTTTGGAATGGTATGAAAAACTTAAAAATGAGGAAATAAAATTAAAAAAAAATAAAAAAATTTATTTAGAGGATGCACAATATTACATTGAAGATGTGAGAAAGTATGTGATTCAAGCCTTGAGTTATGATAAAGTTTATAAACAAGGTTTTAATATAAATACTCCAATTGATTTAAATTTACAAAGAATAGCAACTAATTCTTTAAGAAATGGATTAATTGCCTATGATAAAAGAAAAGGTTGGAGAGGACCACTCATTAATAAAACTTTTAATTCAGATTGGAACAAGGGCTTAGACAAATTTAAACTTGAAAATTCAATAAATTGGAAATTAGCAATAGTAAAAAAATTAAATAAATTTTCGGCAGATATAGAAACTGAGGATAATCTTGATGGTATCATCGAATATAAAAGTATTTCTTGGACAAAAAAAGAATTTAAAAAATTATTAAATGTTGGCGATATAATTTACGTTAAAAATATTAGTGATAATAATTATAGTCTTCAGCAATTGCCAAAGGTAAATGGTGGTATTGTTGTAATGGATCCTTTTACTGGAAGAGTTTTAGCATTAAGTGGTGGTTTCAGCTTTAGGGAAAGTGAATTTAATAGAGCTACTCAAGCACAAAGACAGCCAGGCTCTGCTTTTAAGCCGTTTGTTTATGCATTAGCTTTAGAAAATAATTTTACACCAACTTCTTTAGTTTTAGATGCTCCTTTAGTTTTAGATCAGGGAGAGGATCTAAAAGTCTGGAAACCAGAAAATTATGGAAAAAAATTCTATGGTCCATCTACATTGAGAACAGGATTAGAAAAATCTAGAAATTTAATGACAGTTAGAATAGCCCAAAATCTTGGTATGGAAAAAATTATAAATTTTTCAAAAGAACTTAAAATATACAAAAATCCAGAGGAATTGCTCTCAATTTCTTTGGGTTCAGCTGAAACTACTCTTCTAAAACTTACCTCTGCTTATTCCGTATTTGTAAATGGTGGAAATCTTGTTGAGCCAATAATGATAGATAGAATTCAAGATAGTGAAGGAAATACAATATACAATAATGATAAAAGAAGATGCATAAATTGTGATGATATTTCTTATTTAAGTTCTGATTATCCAGATATAGAAAATGATTATAAAAAAATTTTCTCTCCAGAAACAGCTTTTCAAATGACGTCTATATTAGAGGGTGTAGTTCAAAGAGGCACAGCTAAAAAATTAAAAGATTTAAAATTAAATATCGCAGGTAAAACAGGGACTACAAATAAAAATACTGATACCTGGTTTATTGGTTATACATCAAATTTGCTAGTAGGAGTTTATGTTGGGTTTGACAATCCGACTCCATTAGGAAAATTTGAAACAGGATCTAAAACCGCACTACCTATTTTTAAAAGTTTTATTAGCGATTCAGTTAAGAAATCAGATGCCAGACCATTTAAAGCAGCAAAAGGCACAGTTATGATGGTTGTCGACCCTTTAACTGGTCAAAAAGCAAAATTTACGACAAAAAATACCATTATTGAGGTTTTTAAAAAAAAAAATGTTGTTGATGGCAAAGTTCTTTATTCAAATTCAGATAGATTAGATACAAATAATATACTAAAGTTTTACTAATGGATAATAATTATCAAAATATTAAAAACGACGTAGTAAAAATTAATCAAAGAATTAAGGAGTATCTTTGAAAAAAATGAAATCTACTTAAAACTACAGTCTTTAAATTCGCAGATGTTAGAGGCCAATTTTTGGCAAAATAAACATAATTCTCAAAGTATAATTAAGCTGAAAAAATTTTACGAGGATTTAGTTAATTCATTTAAAAATTCTGAGGTAAAATTAAAAGATTTAGATGATTTAATTGAATTAGCTCTGGAGGAAGAAAATTTAACTGTTCAAAAAGAAATTTTACAAAATATCAAGGATTTAAAAATTCAAGTAAAAAAAAATGAAATTAAATGTTTTTTATCCAATGAAGCAGACTCGTTAGATTGTTATGTTGAAATACATGCTGGGGCAGGAGGCACTGAAAGTCAAGATTGGGCTGATATGCTTAGAAGAATGTACTTAAAATGGTCTGACAAAAAAAATTTAAAATCAAATCTAATCAGTGAACATAGAGGAGATGAAGCAGGAATTAAATCAGCAACAATAAGAATAGATGGTGATTATGTATTTGGTTGGCTGAAAAAAGAGTCAGGAATACATAGATTGGTAAGAATATCTCCATTCGATTCAGGTGCAAGACGACACACCAGCTTTGCAAGTGTTTGGGTTTATCCGGTTGTAGATGAAAATATAAATATTGAGATACTAGAAAAAGATTTAAGAATAGATACCTATCGATCTAGTGGAGCAGGCGGACAGCACGTAAATACTACAGACAGTGCAGTTAGAATAACTCACATTCCTTCAAAAATCGTAGTTCAATGTCAAAATGAAAGATCTCAACATAAAAACAAAGAAACATGTATGAATATGTTGAAAGCAAGATTATATGATTACGAAATTAAAAAAAAAGAACAAGAAAATCAAAATGTAGAAAATGCAAAATCTGAAATAGGATGGGGTCACCAAATTAGATCATATATTTTACAACCTTATCAGCTAGTAAAAGATAATAGATCTAACTTTGAGAGCACAAATCCAGATAAAGTACTGGATGGTGATATAGATGAATTTTTGGAACATTCTCTTTATGAAATTAAATGAAAAATAGTATTTTAAAATACCTTCTTATATTTTTACTTTTTACAGGTGCTCTAATAGCTTATCTAAGCATCTTTGGTATAGAAACTGATAAATTTAATAACCAAATTAAAAATCGAATTATTCAAACTAATAAAAATTTAGACCTTGAGTTAAAAAAAATTAAATTAATATTAGATCCATTAAATTTAAAAATTTATGCAAAAACGGTTGGTTCTACTTTGTATTTTTCAAAAAGACCTTTGGAATTAGAATATATAAAAACTCAAATATCATTTAGATCAATAATTAAAAACCAGGTGACATCATCTAAGATTGATATAGCAACTAGAACTATATTATTAAAAGATTTAATTAAATTTATTAGGGCAACTAATAATAAACCAGAGCTATTTATATTAGAAAAAACTATAAAAAAAGGTCATATAATTTTAGACTTAAGTTTTAATATAGATCAAAATGGTAAAATTAAAAATGATTATGAAATTAAAGGTTTAATAAAAAATTTAAATATAAACTTTTTAAATCGGGCTAAAATTCAAGATATAAATTTAAATTTTAAAATAAAAAAAGATAATTACTTATTAAGTGACATAAAATTTAAAGCAGAGGAAACAAATTTTATTTCTGAAAAAATTGATATAAAAAATAGAAAAAATAATTTTATAGTTGATGGAATTATTAAAAATGATCATTCAACTTTAAACTTAAATATATTAAAGCTATTAAATTTAAATTTTGAAAATGTAAATGTCGAAAACGCTAAGTTTAAAACTAACAATAAATTTTCCCTAGAGATAGATAAAAAATTAAATATAAAAAATATTATTATTAATTCTGATATTAATATTAACCAGTTAAGTTATAAAAAACCAAATATATTAAATAATTATCTTTTAGATATTAATGATTTTATTTTATTAAAAAATCATAAATTAAATTTAAAATTTAAAAATAACAACTTATCTATTGAAGGACAGGGAGCTGTCCAATTAAAAAAAAAATTAGATGAAATTAAATATTCAATTAGTAAAAAAGATAAAAATTTAAAAGTGAATACTGAATTATTTCTAAATAATATTAATTTAAAAAAACAAGATTTTTTAAATGTATATTTTCCAGATATTAATGAAAAAATTAATCTGAAAAGTCAAAAATTAATTATTAAGTTTATTAATAATAAATTATTATTTTCTGGTTCAGGAAAAATTAAAATTGATAAAAGTTTTTGAAAAAAAAGGAAAAAACATTAAATTTTAATACAGAATTAAATTTAAAAAATACTAATTTTAAAATTGATAATATTAATTTTAAAAAAAAAAATAATAGCGAAATGAAACTCGAAGTTAAAGGTGAATTACAGCCAAATAATAAATTAGATATAAAAAATTTTATACTTAGTGAGGGAAATAATGAAATTAAAATAATCAATCTAATATTAAATAAATCAAATCAAGTTATAAAAATTGATCGCGCAAATTTTAAATATTTAGATACAGAGAGCAAAAAAAACAATTTTAATATTAAAAAATTAACTAATAATAATTATATAATTATAGGCAAATCTTTTAATGCCAACTCTCTAATTTCAAATTTACTGAAAAGTAAAAAGGAAAAAAAAAATAATTTCTTTGAGAGAAAATTAAATATAGATATGAATATGGATGAGGTTTATTTAGATGAAATAAATTATGTTAAAAATTTAAAAGGTAAGTTAGCCATTACAAATAATAAAGTTAAAGAGGCTAATATCATGGCATCTTTTAACAATGACCAAAAAATATCATTTACAATTAATAATAATGATAGAGGAGAGAAGATAACTACGCTTTTTTCTTCAAAAGCAAAACCTTTGGTAGATAGATATAAATTTATTAAAGGTTTTAATGATGGTAAAGATGGATATTTAGATTTCTATTCCTCAAAAAAAAATGGTGTTTCAAACTCTAAATTGGTAATTTATAACTTTAGAGTAAAAGAGATTCCTGCTCTTGCAAAGTTATTAGCTCTTGCATCCCTTCAAGGTATTGCAGATTTACTAACTGGAGAAGGTATTAGATTTTCAGATTTTGAAATGAATTTCTCCAATGAGAATAAACTTATGAAAATAAGTGAATTATATGCAATTGGGCCAGCAATTTCTATTTTAATGGAGGGATATATTGAAGAGGAAGATTTAATCAGTTTAAGAGGCACATTGGTTCCAGCAACAACTATTAATAGAACAATAGCATCAATACCTTTAATTGGAGATTTACTAATTGGAAAAAAAGTTGGAGAAGGTGTTTTTGGAGTTAGTTTTAAAATAAAAGGTCCTCCTAAAGACTTAGAAACAACTGTCAATCCAATAAAAACTTTAACTCCAAGATTTATTACCAGAACGCTAGAAAAAATTAAAAAAAATTAATTTAACTCTATTTTAATATGTCTTTTTTTACCCAAGGAAAGTTTCAGATAGTTTTCTTTAAATAAATCTTTACTAATTTCAAATTTCTCATCTGAAATAATACTATCATTTATTTTAATCGCATTACCTTTAATTAGTCTTCTGATCTCACTTTTTGATTTTTCTAATTTAGATAATAAAACAAGTTCTATAATATTTATTTTATCATCTATTTTTTTAAATTGAATATTTACCTTTGGTAAGTTTGAACCTAATGAGTTTCCTGAAAAAGCTTCTTTAGCGGCTTCTTCAGATTTTTTAGCCATTTCTTTTCCATGTAACATTTCTGTAGTTTTGTTAGCAAGTAGTATTTTTAAATCATTGATATCTTTATTTTTAATTTGCTCTATTTCATCTATTTCCATTTCGGTAAACATTTTTAAAAATTTAATTACATCTCTATCATCAATATTTCTCCAAAATTGCCAATAATCGTAAGCTGATAAATTTTTTTCATCCAACCATATAGCTCCATTTTCTGTTTTTCCCATCTTAGTACCACTAGCTAAAGTAATTAATGGAGTTGTAAGACCAAAGGTTTGATTATTAGAATATCTTTTTATAAGTTCTACTCCATTAATAATGTTACCCCATTGATCTGAACCACCAATTTGTAATACACAATTTTCTTTTCTATTTAACTCAAGAAAATCATATGCTTGTAAGATCATATAGTTGAACTCCATATAACTCAGAGATTGTTCTCTATCCAATCTCAACTTAACACTATCAAAGGTTAGCATTTTATTTATTGTAAAGTGTTTTCCAATATCTCTTAAAAATGAAATATAATTTAAATCTTTAAGCCATGAATAATTATTAACAAACAGTGGCTTGGTATCTGGATCGTCATTATCCAAAAAATTTTTTAAAATATTTTTTATATTTTTTATATTTCTTTCAATTTCATCATCAATCAATATTTTTCTAGTTTTATCTTTACCAGATGGATCACCTATTCTTGTTGTTCCACCGCCAAGCAAGACTATTGGTCGATGACCATTTTTTTGAAGCAAGCGTAGGCACATTATTTGTAATAGACTACCAACATGTAAACTTTCAGCAGTGCAATCAAAACCAATATAGCCTTTAATTTTTTCCTTATCTAATATTGAGGATAATTCCTTTTCACTAGTGCACTGATAGAAAAATCCTCTATCTTTAAATTCTTTTAAAAATTTATTCATAAGTTTATAATTACAATATACAAATTTTTTTTAAAAAACATATCAATGAAAAAACAATTATATACTGCAATAGGATTAATGAGTGGAACATCCATGGATGGTGTTGATTTATCTATAATTAAATCAGATGGATATGATTACTTTATCAATATTTTAGATGAATATTATGAGTATGATTATAAAATCAAAGAGAAATTAATTAATTTAAGGGATATAATTTCGACGGAGACAGATCTTTCAGAAAACTCTCATAAGATAAGTGAAATAGAGCGAAGCATAACACTTTTTCATGCTGATATAATAAGACAAACGCTTAATAAATATAAAGATCCAATAGATATTATAGGATTTCATGGGCAAACAATTTTTCATTATCCACGAAAAAAAATAACAAAGCAACTAGGTGATGGTAAATTGCTTTCTCAACTCACACAAAAAAAAGTTGTTTATGATTTTAGACAAGCAGATATTGAAAATAATGGTCAAGGTGCACCATTAACTCCAATTTATCATTATGTTTTGTCGAATAATATACATAAAAAATTTGATACCAAATACCCCATTGGTTTTTTAAATATTGGTGGGATAGCTAATGCAACAAAAGTACTTAGAATTTCGGATAAAATTAACAAAAATTTATTTGCATTTGATATTGGTCCGGGTAATTGCTTAATTGATAAATGGGTAAGAAATAATTCAAACAAACAATTTGATAATCATGGAGATATAGCTAAGTCAGGAAAAATAGATAATTTAATTTTAAATCAAGCAATTGATAATTTTAAAATAAATAGATATTCACAATCACTAGATATTAAAGATTTTGATGTATCTTTCGCAAGAGGTTTATCTTTGGAGGATGGATGTGCAACTTTAACAAATTTTACAGCTTATTTAATTGCTCAAGGATTAATTTATATTAGTAAAAATAATAATATTAAATTTTTACTTTGTGGTGGAGGTAGAAAAAATGATTATTTAATTGAAAGTATCAAAAATTATTTACCTAGCAACGATAAAATTATTTTGGATAAAATAGATAATTATGAATTAGATGGTGACTATATAGAGTCTCAAGCTTTTGGTTATTTATCTATAAGATCTTATTTAAACTTACCAATATCATTCAATAACACAACAGGCTGTGATATTTCCTCTTTAGGTGGAAAGCTAGTTCAAAATTTTTAATACAAAGCAGTTTCTTTCTTAATGTAATTATTTAGACATTTAATTAAAGCCTCACTATTTTTTGAAAAGAAATGATTAGCTTCTGATATTGAATTAAATTCGACATTTATACCTTTTTGTGCTTTTAATCGGTTATCTAAGTCAGAAATATATTCGATCGGAACCAATTCATCTTTTTTACCATACACCACTAAGCCTGAAGTTGGACACGGAGACAAAAAAGAAAAATCATAAACATTAGGTTGTGGAGAAATAGCTATAAATCTATTTATTTCTGGTCTTCTCATTAATAATTGCATTGCTATCAATGACCCGAATGAAAAACCTGAGACCCAACATTGAGAATTGTCAAAATTTTCTCTCTCTAACCAATCTAAAGAAGCTGCTGCATCTGCAAGTTCACCTTGACCATTATCAAATTCCCCATCGCTTTTACCAACACCTCTAAAATTTACTCTACAGACAGAAAAATCATTATCCATAAATGTATGAAAAGCATCTACAACAACTTTGTTGTTCATTGTTCCACCATATTGAGGATGTGGTTGCAAAACCAGAGCAATTGGAGATGTGTTTTTTTTACTTTTATAATATTTTGCTTCTAGTCTTCCTGCAGGCCCAGGAATAAAAATTTCTAAAATTTTGTTATCCATAATTGATATTGATAATTATTCTCAAAAAAAATGTAGCTTTATCACAAGTCAGCGACAATATGTGAATTTTTTTTTTTATTCTAAACTTGACCGTTTTAGTCAGGTATGATTAAAAACTCACAATTTATAGGGTAAATTATGAAATTAACATCAAAAGGCCGGTATGCTGTAATGGCACTCGTTGACTTAGCAAGGTTTGATAACATCAATCCTGTATCACTCAGAGATATTTCGTTAAGACAAGGTATTTCATTAGATTATTTGGAGCAGATTTTTTCAAAATTAAAAAAAAACCATATTGTAAAAAGTATAAGGGGAAATCAAGGAGGATATGTTTTAAGTAAAAATCCAACTGATATAAAATTAACAAACATTTTTCATGCTGTGGATGAAAAGGTAAAAACAGTTCAATGTAAAAAGGATTCTAAAAAAGGATGTAATGGAAAAGCAACAAAATGTATTACTCACAACTTATGGGATGAGCTTGAAAATCATATTAATAGTTTTTTTGAAAAAAAAAGTTTGGAAGATTTAATACAAAATAGGAAAGAAAATAGATTATAAATGGATAACAGACAAAAAGAGATAGATAATTTAAAGGACTATAAATACGGATTTTCAACCGATATTGAAAATATCAAAGCTCCAAAAGGGTTAAATGAAGAGGTAATTAAGTTTATTTCCAAAATTAAAAAAGAACCAGAATGGATGTTAAACTTTAGACTAAAAGCTTTTGAAAGATTTAAACTTTTAAAAGAACCAAGTTGGCAAAAGCCAAAGTATCCTAAAATTGATTATCAAGATCTTTATTATTATTCAGCACCCAAAAGTATGAAAAATAAACCTAAGAGTCTAGATGAACTTGATCCGAAACTTTTAGAAACTTATAAAAAATTAGGTATTCCTTTGCAAGAACAAGCAAGGTTAAATGGTATTGCTGTCGATGCAGTGTTCGACTCAGTATCAGTTGCAACAACATTTAGAGAAGAATTAACAAAACATGGAATTATATTTTGCCCAATATCTGAAGCTATTCAAAAACATCCAGATCTTGTAAAAAAATATTTAGGTTCAGTTATACCAACAACAGATCATTTTTTTGCAACCCTAAACTCTGCAGTTTTTACAGATGGATCTTTTGCATATATTCCTGAAGGCGTAAGATGTCCGATGGAGCTTTCTACGTATTTTAGAATTAATGCATCTAACACTGGTCAATTTGAAAGAACATTAATTATTGCTGATAAAGGTAGTTATGTCAGTTACTTAGAAGGTTGTACAGCTCCAATGAGAGATGAAAATCAACTGCATGCAGCAAATGTAGAATTAGTTGCTTTAGATGACGCTGAAATAAAATATTCGACAGTACAAAATTGGTATCCTGGAGATAAAGACGGTAAAGGTGGGATTTATAATTTTGTTACTAAGCGTGGTTTGTGTAAAGGAAAAAACTCAAAGATTTCATGGACCCAAGTTGAGACTGGTTCAGCAATTACATGGAAATATCCAAGTTGCATTCTTAAGGGAGATAATTCGGTCGGTGAATTCTACTCAATAGCTATAACTAATAATTTCCAAAAAGCTGATACAGGTACAAAAATGATCCATCTTGGAAAAAATACAAAAAGCAAAATAATATCGAAAGGAATTTCAGCTGGAAATTCTGATATGACTTATAGGGGTTTAGTAGACATTTCTTCCAAAGCACATAATTCAAATAATTATACGCAATGCGATTCTTTATTGATGGGAAATAAATGTGGAGCTCATACTGTGCCATATATTAGAAATAAAAATTCAGAGTCAAATATTGCCCATGAGGCAACCACATCAAAAATAAGTGAGGAACAATTACATTATTGTCAGCAAAGAGGATTGAATCCTGAAGAAGCAGTTGGATTAATTGTCAATGGTTTTTGCAAAGAAGTTTTGCAGCAACTACCAATGGAATTTGCAGTTGAAGCACAAAAACTTGTTGGAATTAGTTTAGAGGGAAGTGTTGGATAATGTTAAAAATAAACCAATTAAATGCAAAAATTGATAATAAGGAGATTTTAAAAGGTTTTTCTCTGAATATAAATCCTGGAGAAGTACATGCCATAATGGGTCCAAATGGATCTGGAAAAAGTACACTTTCAAATATTTTGTCAGGAAAAAAAGGATATGAAGTTTCAGGAGAAGTACTTTTTGAGGAAAAAGATTTATTCGAGCTAGAAACTGAAGAGAGAGCTCATAAAGGTATTTTTCTCGCATTTCAGTATCCATTAGAAATACCTGGTGTTAATACAAATATTTTCTTAAAAACTTCATTAAACGCAATTCGAAAAGCCAGAGGTGAAAAAGAACTTGATGCTATAGAATTTTTAAAACTAGTAAAAGAAAAGTCTAAGCAATTAAAATTTGATGAAGAAAAATTAAATAGACAATTGAATGTTGGCTTTTCTGGCGGAGAAAAAAAGAAAAACGAAATTTTACAAATGTCATTATTGGCTCCAAAATTATCAATTTTAGATGAAACAGATTCAGGATTAGATATTGATGCTCTAAAAATTGTTGCGGATGGAGTTAACACATTAAGAAATCAAAATAATTCATTTTTGATAATCACTCATTATCAAAGATTGCTTGATTATATTAAGCCAGATTTTGTTCATGTTTTAATGGGTGGAAAAATTATAAAATCTGGAGGCCCAGAATTAGCGTTAGAATTAGAAAACAAAGGATATGAAAACTTTAATTAAATGAAGGAACAATTACAAAAAGACTTTGAAAATATTATCAAAAATTTAAATTTGTCTCAAAAAGATATTGAGATAAAAAAATTTAGTTTAGAAAATTTTATTGAAAAAGGTTTTCCAAATAGAAAAGAGGAAGATTGGAGATTTTCAGATCTTAATCAAATAATAAAAAAAAATATTGGTGAACTGAGTTTTTATTGTGATTATACCTCAACTAACAAAGTTGACACTTCTGTATTTGTAGATGGATTAGAGCATAATAAAATAGTTTTTATAAATGGAAGAATTGAAAAAATTGATTTTTATTATGAAAAAAAAAATCAGATAGAAATAATAGATCAATCTGAGACTATTAATAGATTTAGTAATAACAATTCTTTATCAGATTTAAATAATGCTTTTACGAGTAAATGTTTCAAAATACTGGTTAAAAAAGGTTATAAACTATCAAAACCACTTATAATTTATCATACATTTAATTCTAAAATATGGTCGAAAAACATTAACTTAAGATTAGATTTTGAGCTTAATGAAGATAGTTCTATACGAGTAATTGATTTATTTAATGAAGCTTCTGAAAAAAATTTTTTAAATATTTTTTATAATTTTGATTTAAAGGAAAATGCAATTTTAAAAAATTACAAAGTAGACAAACTTGAAAATAAAAATGTTAAATATTCTTTTAATAATGTTGAACAAGATAAAAATAGTATTTCAGAAACATTTATTTTATCTTCAGGATCAGATTTTTTTAAAAATGAGATTAATTGTAATTTAAACGGCAAATATGCGTCAGCTTTTGTTAATGGCATATTTTCACTTAAAAATGATAAGCACCATGAAATTAGAACAATAATCAATCATTTGACTGATAATACGAAAAGTTATCAATTAATCAAAAGTGTATTAGAGCAAAGTTCTAAAGCAGTATATCAAGGAAAAATATTCGTTGATTCACAAGCACAGAAAACTGATGGGTATCAATTAAGTAAAGCAATATTATTAAACAAAGAGTCAGAATTTAATGCAAAGCCTGAACTAGAAATTTATGCGGATGATGTTAAATGCTCTCATGGTTCTGCGTCTGGAAGTTTAAATGAAGATTCTATATTTTATTTAATGTCTAGGGGATTAAATTATCAGCAATCAAGAGAACTATTAATTAATGGTTTTTTGCTTGATGTAGTTGAAAAAATAACGGACTCAGAAATCAAAAACTTAGTTAAAAATATGATCGGAATTAAGGAATGAATATTAACCACATAAAAAAAGAATTTCCAATTTTTGATGAAAAAATACAAAATAATGATTTAGTTTATTTAGATAGTGCAAATTCATCTCAAAAACCAAAAGTTGTAGTTGATAGAATCAATGAATTTTATACTAAACAATTTTCAAATGTAGGAAGAAGTGTTCATTATCTTGCTATAGCAGCTACAAACCTATATGAAAATACTAGAAATTCAGTCCAACGATATATTAACGCAAAAGATAAAAATGAAATTGTATTTACAAAAGGTGCAACAGAGGCTCTTAATTTAGTTGCAAATACTTTGGGTCAAAATTATTTGAGAGAGGGAGATGAAATTTTAATTACTGAACTTGAACATCATTCTAATTATGTTCCCTGGCATTTTTTAAGAAAATCAAAAAATATTAAAATAAATTTTGCTGAAATTAATGATGCAGGTGAAATTACTTTGGAAGAAATTGAAAAAAAAATAACACCAAAAACAAAATTAATAGCTATTACTCATTTATCAAATGTAACTGGTGCAATTTTACCAGTCAAAGAAATAACTGATTTAGCTCACTCAAAAGGTATAATAGTTGTAGTTGATGGATGTCAAGGCGCACCACATTTAAAGCTTGATATGCAAGATTTGGATTGTGATTTTTATGCTATTTCTTGTCATAAAATGTATGGACCAACTGGTTTGGGAGTGTTGTACGGAAAAATAAAGTGGTTAGAGGAATTGCCTCCATATCAAGGTGGTGGAGGAATGATAAATGAAGTTAAAAAAGATACCATCTCTTATGGTAATTTGCCCAATAAGTATGAAGCAGGAACTATGGCAACTGCACAAGTAATTGCATTTGATCGCTCAATTAAATTCTTAGAGAGCATTGGTATAGAAAGTATCATGAAACATGAATCTGAATTAGTTGAGTATGGGCAAGAGTTATTGAAGAAAAATAACTCAGTCAAACTTATTGGAAATCCAAAAAATAAAGGGGGAGTTTTATCATTTACTATAGAAGGAATTCACCCTCATGATGTAGCAACAATATTAGACGAAGATGGTGTTGCAATAAGAGCAGGCCATCATTGTTGCCAAATTTTGCATGATAAATTAAATATCCCAGCAAGTGCAAGAGCGTCGGTTGGTATTTATAATACGAAAGAAGATTTAGATCAATTAAATGAATCTATAAATAACTGTAAAAAAATATTTAATCTATAATGAACTTAAAAGAACTTTATCAAGAAATTATATTAGAACACGGTAAGAATCCTAGAAATTTAAGAAAGACAGAAGGTTTCAATAAGGACGCAAAGGGTAACAATCCTCTTTGTGGTGATAATGTTCATGTTTATTTAAAACTAAATGGTCAAAAAATTGTAGAAGATGTATCCTTTGAAGGTAGTGGATGTGCTATCTCAATGGCTTCGGCTTCTATAATGACAGATTTGATTAAAGGTAAAAATGAATATGAGGCTAAAGAAATTGTAGAAGACTTTTTAGGAATGATAAAAGAGAACCCAGAACTAAAATCAGAAAATTTACAGGAAGATGAAAAAACTAAATTAATGTGTTTATCGGGAGTAAAGCAATATCCAATGAGAGTAAAATGTGCTACATTATCATGGCATACTTTAGTTTCAGCATTTGACAATAAAAATGAGGAAGTAAATACAGAAAATTAATATGGAAAAAAAAGAGAAAATAATTGAGGAGATTAAGAAAATTTATGATCCTGAGCTTCCAGTAAATATTTATGAATTAGGATTGATATATGAAATCACTCTTGAGAACGAAAAATCTGCAAAAATAAAAATGACATTAACAACACCTAACTGTCCAGTTGCTGAAAGTCTTCCAAATGAGGTTAAAGAGGGTGCAATGCAAGTTGAAGGTATCGAGAATGTAGATGTACAGCTTGTTTGGGATCCTCCATGGAACAAAGATATGATGTCAGAAGCGGCAAAATTAGAAATGAACCTATAATGAATCCAATTATTAAATTAAGTGATAATGCTGCAGCAAGAATTAAAGAAATAATGTCTAGCGCAGAATCAGAATCACTAGGAGTAAGAGTATCTGTAAAATCTGGTGGTTGTGCTGGTATGTCTTACGTAATGGAGTATACAAAAGAAGCAAATCCTAATGATGAACTAATTGAGGATAAAGGCGTAAAAGTTTTTGTCGACTCAGCTGCTGTAATGTATTTATTGGGTACAGAAATGGACTATAAACAAGAAGAAATGTCGTCAACTTTTGTTTTTAATAATCCAAATGAAACTGAGCGTTGTGGCTGCGGAGAGTCTTTTAAAATCGACTAAATTGTATTATCCCATTTAGCGCATATCAGTATTGTGCTTTATGCATAACTGATATATATTATAATTATGAATAAGTTTGAATTTAAAAATCTTGTTAAAAATTTAAAAAATACTTTAAAACAAAAGTCATTTTTTAAAGAACTACGTAAAGAAGTCGAGACTGGTGCGAATGGTACCCAAGACTATGTAGTCAAAAAAGGAATTAACAAAGATACAATTGCAACTACAAGACAGTAATTAAATTTTTAACTACTGTAATACATCTCGAACTCAACTGGGTGAGGTGAATGTTCAAACTTATGAATTTCCTCGAACTTTAATGCAATATAAGCGTCTATTTGATCATCAGTAAATACACCACCTTCAGTTAGAAAGTCTCTGTCTTTATCAAGACTTTCCATAGCTTCCCTTAAAGAACCACATACAGTCGGTATTGCTTTTACTTCCTCAGGTGGTAATTCGTATAAATCTTTATCAAAAGATTCACCTGGATGAATTTTATTTTTTATACCATCTAAACCAGCCATTAACATTGCAGCAAAAGTTAAATAAGGATTACCAGAGGCATCTGGAAATCTTATTTCACATCTTGCACCTTTCTTACTCAGTGTTATTGGTATTCTACATGAAGCAGATCTATTTCTAGCAGAATAAGCTAGAAGGACTGGCGCTTCAAATCCAGGAATAAGTCTTTTGTAACTATTAGTAGTAGAGTTTGCAAAGGCATTTATCGCTTTCGCATGTTTTAAAATTCCACCGATGTAATGTAGAGCAGTTTCAGATAGTCCCGCGTATGCATCTCCTGAAAACACAGGTGTTTCACCTTTCCAAATCGATTGGTGAATGTGCATGCCTGAACCGTTGTCCCCTGCAACAGGTTTAGGCATAAATGTTGCTGTTTTTCCAAATGAATGTGTTACCATTTGAACTACGTATTTATATAATTGAACATTGTCAGCTTGATCAACAAGAGTCCCAAAATACATTCCTAGCTCATGTTGGCTTGGAGCAACCTCATGGTGGTGTTTTTCAACTTTAATTCCAACTTCCTTAAGGTTTTTTAAATATTCACCTCTCATATCTTGTTCGCTATCGACAGGTGGAACAGGAAAATATCCTCCTTTGACGCCTGGTCTATGAGCCATGTTACCGTTCTCATATTCTCTTCCTGAATTATATGGACCTTCTTTACTATCAATTTTAAAACCGCATTCATTCATGTCATTTTTAATTCTTACATCATCAAATACAAAAAATTCTGGTTCAGGACCAAAGAAAGCTTTATCACCTATACCTGATGTTTTTAAATATTCCTCTGCCTTTTTAGCTATACCTCTAGGGTCTCTCTCATATGGTGATCTTTTAATTGCATCTAAAATATCACAAAACAATACTACTGTATTGTGTGAAGTAAAAGGATCCATAAACATTCTAGTTGTGTCAGGTTTAAGAATCATGTCTGATTCATTTATTGCTTTCCATCCTGCAATTGATGATCCATCAAAAAAAACACCATCATTAATCATTTCTTCATCTACTACAGAAACATCCATAGTTAGATGTTGGAGTTTTCCTCTTGGATCAGTAAATCTAAGATCCACAAATTCTGCATCTTTTTCTTTAATAAATTTTAATAAATTTGCTGCGCTCATTTTTACTCCTGAATATTATAAATAGGGATAAATAACAAAAAATTGACCTTAAACAATGCTTATTTAATAAATAACACCTATGCATTTTTCACATAAGTAGTGTAATTATTCATAATATTTAATTAATTTATGCCAACAAACTCCATTCTACAGAATGAGCCTGTAAAAAGAGCCGAAAAGTCATTAAGAAATTTTGATAAAAACATGAATATTCTAATTTTGAAAAATACCGCTAGAACAGCTGAGGACGCAGCTACAGCTTTAGGTTGTAGTATTGGCGCAATTGTTAAAAGCTTATTATTTAAAACAGGAGATAAATTTATTCTTTGTTTAGTATCCGGAGACAAAAGGTGCTCTTTAAAAAAATTAAAAAAAATCTTTAATGAAAAAGATGTTTCTATGGCAAAACCTGATGATGTTAAAAGGGTTACAGGTTATACAATTGGAGGAGTTTCACCAATTGGTCATTTAACAAAAGTAAAAATTATTTTAGATAATAATTTACAAAGATTTTCAAAAATATATGCTGCAGCAGGCCACCCTAATGCAGTCTTTGGCATAGATTTTAATCAATTAATACTATTAACATCAGCTGAAATTAAAGAATTCACAGAATGAAAAAACCAAAATTAATTGATTATATTCTATTAACCATACTCGCACTAATTTGGGCATCTGCATTCTTTAATATTAAAATAGCCACTTATTCATTTGGTCCAGTTACTATTGCATTTCTAAGAGTGTTCTTTGGCGCAATACCCGTTTTACTCCTTTGCTATTATAAAAAAATAAAAATTGAAGCGTTTTCAAAAGATTGGTACTGGTTTGCAATAATTGGATTTATTAATCTTGTAGCACCGTTCTTTTTGATTGCTTATGGTGTAAAATCTGTACAAAGTAATTTAGCTGCGATTTTAATGTCTACCACACCATTAAGCTCAACAGTGCTTGGGCACTTTTACACAACAAACGAAAAATTTAATCTAGTTAAAACAATTGGAATACTTGTTGGATTTTCAGGAATTGTTTATTTATTTTCCGATAATATTTTAATTGATCAAAATAATTTTGTTTCTGCTTTGTTAATATTGCTAGGATCAACCTGCTATGTGATTGGAGGCGTATTAACATTAAAAATTAGCAAAAAAAAGAACGAAAATGTAACAGGATCTATTCTAATTTGGGCAATTATTATTTTAATACCTTTGGTATCATTTATTGAGCAGCCATGGCAATCTATCCCCAGAACAGACTCATTAATATCCGTAATTTATTTAGGTATAGTTCCAACAGGAATAGCTTGGTTACTACGTTTTAGAATTTTAAAAAACAATGGATTAATTTTTCAATCGCAAGTATCTTACTTGATACCAATATTTGGTACGATTTTAGGTTATATTTTTTTAGAGGAGCTAATTACAATAAAAGTGCTGATATCTTTAATTGCTGTATGTGTTGGTGTCTATTTTGTGAGAAGGGGAGATAGCACAAAAAAATTATTTGATTTTGGAAATCGCGAGAATGTGTGATGGGTTAGTTTCGCAACAACCACCAATTATAGTAGCACCAGCATTTATGAATTTTTTTGTAATTTCTGCTATTTTTTTAGGGGTTAGATCCTCTCTTTTACCAAGAAATTGATTTGGGTTTGATTTTTGTTTAAGAAAAGCTGAAGTATAGCCCTCTTTAATTTTTGTAGTTTTAAATCCATTTAGTTTAAATCCAAAAGGAATTTTTAAATTTTTTAGTTCATTAATATTTAATTCAAAATTTTCTGGAGAAACACAAGCAAGTATTACTCCAAGTAATTTGTCATCAATTATATCTTTAATATCAGAAATTTTTTCTCCACTAGGTAATTTAGTACCCTCAGAAATATGAGCTCCAATAAGATATGGTTTTTTAAACTCTTTCACAGCTAAAATTGCTGATTCTATTTCTTTAATGCTACTCAATACATCAAAATAAAAAAAATCTGCATATTTATTTAAGATTTTTGCTTGACCATTAAAATCTTTAACAATCTCTGCTTCGTCTCTATCATCAGCTTCATAAGTTAAATTTTGAGGAGGTAGACCAGCTGCAACTAGTATATTAGGATATTTTTTTTTTACTGCTGCTGCTAATTCACCTGCTTTGCTATTAAGCTCTTCAAATTTATCCTCAATATAATTTTGCCTTAATCTTTTTTTTCGACAAGTAAATGTATTTGTAACAATAACCTCAGCACCAGCTTTTATAAAATCAGAGTGGATATCAATTACTAATTGATGGTATTTTTTATTTAAAATAGCATTTGCACTCCAAAGAGTAGAATTTATCTCCATTCCTCTTGCAAGAAGTTCTTGTCCCATACCTCCATCCAAAATTCTTAATTTTTTAAAAAATTCTAAATCCATGTAATTTTTTATTTTTTAAAATATATTTTTGCATTAAATGAAAATGATCTTCTTTCTCCATTGATATTAAAAGGATAAGCTGTATGCATTAGATAATTTGGAAATATAATTAAATCTCTTACTTTTGGCCTTAGATTATAAATGCTATTAGACAAAAAAGCTTTTTGTCCATTAATAAAATCTATTGTCCCATTTGTTTTTAATTTTTTATTTTTTAAGTTTTTATTATTTGTCATACCTTTTGGCAGTTTTAGATAGCCCACTCCAGATAAATCACCATTATGATAATGAATTGGATTATATTCTCCTTTAAATTGTCTAACAACCCACAGGTTAAGAATCTTTATTTTTTTAATATTTTTTATTTTTTCAATTGAAATAAATTTCTTAATTTTAATTTGTAGCTCTTTCTCTAAAAATTTTGTTAAAAATTTATTTGAAATTTTTACTTCATTTTTAATTTGGCTAGCCAACTTAGAACTGTAGTCAATTTGTCGAATACTTGATTTTTTATCAAATTCTTTATTTATGATACTAAGAAATTTTTTTGATATTTTGGTTTTACCAATTGAGGGACCAAACGGTTTAAAATTTTTCATAATATTTTAATTATATGAAAAAAAAATTTAATCAATATTATGTTAAAATTGTAAAACCCATTCTAATTGCTACAAAAATAACCAAAAAAGATGTCATTAACGCTAAAGTTTTGTTAGAGAAAATTCTAATGTTCATAAAGCTACCTATTTGACCTCCAAAAAATACTACAAGAAAAAATGGCCAAAAATCAAATAGTTCAGTAGAAACTTGCCTTTTTGTTAAGTGACCCATAATGCCAAAAATAGAATTTATTAAGATAAATAATGAAGCCGTACTAGTAATATGTTTTGGATATCCAGCTTTCATTAAAAATAATAGAGGGCTTAAAAATATACCACCACCAATACCTACTACTCCTGACACAAAACCTATAGCAGAGCCAACTGAAAAAGATAAATATCTTTTAATCGAAGTAAATTTGGTAATCTTTTTTTCATAAGATTTACTCTCTAATAATAGGAAGATACCAGCAAGAAATAGAACAAAAAATAATATTATCTCAAATAATGCTTTATCTAATGATATAGATCCACCAATGAAAGCAAATGGTATTGAGCCAATTAAATATGGCCAGAGGAGTTTTACATTAATGTTTCCTGATTTAAGAAAATTTATAGAATTTCCAGACACTACTATTACATTACAAACTAGAGCAATTACAGGAAAAATATAATAAGGAATATCCCAAATTAACATTAATGCAAGATAAGTAGATCCACCCCCAAAACCAATACTGGAATACAAAATTGCTGTTATAAAAAATAATATTGCTAGTATAATCATCTAAATAATTTTTATGATTGTAAATATTGCTTTATTAACTGTAACAGATACCAGGACAATTGATAATGATAAATCTGGAGCAATTCTGGTAGATAAGATTAAAGAGTGTAATCACAATTTAGTCGATAGAAAAATATGCAAAGACAACAAAGAAGATATTGTTTTAATTTTAAAAGAATGGACTAATAAAAAAGATATTGATGTTATAATTACTACGGGGGGAACAGGTTTAACAGGGAGAGATATTACACCAGAAGCATTAGACGAGATTGCAGATAAACGTATACCTGGATTTGGTGAAGTTTTTAGAACCATTAGTTTAAAAACTATTGGTACCTCATCAATTCAATCCAGAGCTTGCGCTATCATATCTAATGGAAAATATATTTTTTCGTTACCTGGTTCTTCTGGTGGAGTAACAGATGCTTGGGATGGTATTTTAAAATATCAATTGGATATTAACCACAAACCATGTAATTTTGTTGAATTATTTCCAAGATTGAAAGAAAAATAATTATTTTTGATATTTTTCTTTCCATTCTGCGTAGGGCATACCATAGATATGTTCTCTTGCTTCTGGATCTGAAATTGAAATTCCCTTTTTTTCCCCCTCTTCTCTAAACCATCTTGATAAACAATTTCTACAAAAACCAGCTAAGTTCATTAATTCGATATTTTGAACATCTTTTCTCTCATCTAAATGTTTTAATAATCTTTCAAACGCAGCTGATTGGAGTTCTTTTTTTTCAATGTCATTCATATGTAAATTATTAACGTCTTAAAAATTTAGCACAAGATATAGTGTTGATTCAATTAGAAGTAGAAAATTTTAAATATTAAAAAATAGACTTTATGTATATTTATTAGTTTAATTATTCATGGCTATTAGGAAAAAGAAAATAGCAAAAACGAGGGCCAAGAAAAAAAAATTTAAATTGGCCAAATCTTCTAGAAAAAAAACTAAAACGAAAAAAAAAGTTAAGGCAAAAAAGTCTGCGACTAAGAATCGTTCACATAAATCTAGAAAAAATAATAAGCTAAATAAAAAAAAAACAAAGAGAGGGGTTAAAAATATGAGTGCAGAAGCTATGAAAGTGTCTTCAGTGCTAGATACATCTCACTTAAATGTTAAGTTTCCATTTAAAGCAAAATATGGAAATTACATAAATGGAAAGTTTGTTGAGCCATTATCAGGCAAATATTTTGATAATCCAAGCCCAATTTCCAATGAGGTGATCTGTTCTGTAGCACGATCAAATGAAAAAGATGTAGAAGCAGCATTAGATGCGGCTCATGCAGCTTTTAAAGAATGGGGTAAAACTGATATAACTACAAGATCAAACATTCTAAATAAAATAGCAGACAAACTTGAGGAAAATAAAGATATGTTAGCTGTTGCTGAATGTTTGGATAACGGTAAGCCAATCAGAGAATGTATGGCTGCTGATTTGGCCCTTGTAATTGATCACTGGAGATATTTTGCAGGTGTTATAAGAGCTGAGGAAGGGACTGTTGCTGAGATAAGTAATTCTCAATATTCATATAACATTCCTGAGCCGCTTGGAGTAGTTGGTCAAATAGTTCCGTGGAATTTTCCATTATTAATGGCTACATGGAAATTAGCACCAGCTTTAGCAGCAGGTAACTGTTCAGTGCTTAAACCGGCAGAACAAACACCAGCATCAATAATGGTAATGATGGAATTAATTGGTGATTTATTACCTCCTGGTGTTGTAAACATTGTAAGTGGTTTTGGTTTAGAAGCAGGTAAACCTTTAGCTTCATCAAAAAGAGTTGCTAAAGTTGCTTTTACGGGTGAGACAACAACTGGAAGATTAATCATGCAGTATGCTGCACAAAACATAATTCCAATAACTTTGGAATTAGGCGGCAAATCTCCAAACATTTTCTTTGAAGATATCATGGATAAAGATGATGACTTTTTAGATAAATGTATTGAAGGATTTGTAATGTTTAATCTAAACCAAGGTGAGGTTTGTACTTGTCCAAGTAGAGCTTTAGTTCAAGAATCAATCTATGACAAATTCATGGAGAAATGTATTGCTAGAACAAAAGCAGTTGTTCAGGATAACCCATTAAAAATGGAAACAATGATTGGAGCTCAAGCTTCAGTAGAGCAAATGGAGAAAATTAAATCTTTCTTAGATATTGGAAAGAAAGAGGGTGCCAAAGTTCTTACTGGAGGTAGTGAAGCTAAATTAAATAGTGGATTAGAAAAAGGTAACTATATTCAGCCTACTATTTTTGAAGCTAAAAATAGCATGAGAATTTCTCAAGAAGAGATCTTCGGTCCAGTTGTTTCTGTAATTAAATTTAAAGATGAGGCGGAAGCACTAGAAATTGCTAACGATACTCTTTATGGTTTGGGTGCAGGTGTTTGGACTAGAAATGGTAATATTGCTTATAGAATGGGTAGAGCAATACAAGCAGGAATAGTATGGACAAATTGTTACCATGCTTATCCAGCTCACTCACCATTTGGAGGATATAAACAATCTGGTGTAGGAAGAGAAACTCATAAAATGATGCTTAATCATTATAGACAGAATAAGAATCTTCATGTTTCTTATGCTGAGCAAAAATTAGGCTTCTTTTAAAACATAATAATATATAATGGCCCATGATTCTTAAATCATGGGCCGAACATCAAAAATGAAAGTATCTGCAACTAAATCAGCACTAAGTCTTTTGTCTCAACTCCAAGAAAAATATGGGGAAAAGTTAATGTTTCATCAGTCCGGAGGTTGTTGTGATGGAAGTGCACCAATGTGTTTTCCTGAGGGTGAATTTCCTTTAGGTGATAATGATGTAAAACTTGGTGAAATTGGTGGTGTACCTTTCTATATGAATGGTGATCAGTACGAAAAATGGAAACATACAGATCTAACTATAGACGCTGTAAATGGAATTGGTGGAATGTTTTCACTGGATAATGGAACAGGAAAAAGATTTTTAACAAAATCTGAAATTTGTTTAGTCGTGGATAACGATAAAGATAATACATAAATTTAAATTTTATTTTTATATTTTTCAAAAACAAGTTGTGAAATAATCGATAAAGCTATTTCAGATGGAGATTTACCTCCTAATTTAATACCTATTGGCCCATTTATTGTTTCTATCTCCTTTTTTGTAAATCCAGCTTCAATCAACCTTAAGCATCTTTTTTCATGAGTTTTTTTACTTCCTAGAGCACCAATATAAAAAAATTTTTTTTTTAAAGCATATTTTAAGGCGGGATCATCAATTTTAGGATCATGAGTCAATGTAACTAAAGCTGTTCTAGTATTAGTTTCAATTTCATCAAAAGCTTCATTGGGCCATTTATTAATTATTTTTGTATGTGGAAATCTCTCTCTTGTGGCAAAAAAACTCCTTGGATCAACTATAATAATCTCAAAGTTTAAATTTTTTGCAAATTCAATCAAAAATGTTGATATATGTACCGCACCTACAATAATTACTTTAATTGGGTTTTTAAATGTCTGAACAAAAATTTCTGAATTTTCTATTATACCATTTCTGTTTGAATTAAATATTTCTTCAATTTTACTTATATATTCAGAAAATACTCCTTTAAGATTAATTCCTGGAACAAAAATTTCACTATCCCCATTTGATAAATTTGTGACTACTGCAAATTCTTTTTTAAGGGATTTGTTTTTTAATGTTTCTTGAATTGTTTTAATTTTCATTTGGTAATTTCCTCAATATAAATTAAAATATCACCACCGCAGGCTAAGCCAACATCCCATGCGTTTTCGTTTGACACTTTAAATTCTATTTTTTTACAATTTTTTTTATTCTTGATTAAAGAAATACACTCTTCGATAACTTTAGACTCTACACATCCTCCAGAAACTGATCCTAAAAAATTTCCATCCTCGTTAATAATCATTCTACTGCCTATACCTAATGGTGATGATCCCCAAGTTTGAATAACAGTTGCTAATACAATTTTTTTATTATTTTTTGCCCAATTATCAGCTTTTTCAAATATTTGTTTTTCGGCAAAATTATTCATTTATTAAATATACCTCTAAAATTAATCCTCAAAATTAGCAAAACAGTTATTATAACGAAGTAAAGCATAGGCTTAAAAAAAATAGTTTTTGAAAGCCAAATGTAGTGTAGTGATCCGAAAATTGCTATTACATAGATCAGTTTATGTAATTTTTTCCAATTATGCTTTAGAACAATAATCATTTTTTGGGAGGAAGTTAATACTAGAGGGATTAATAAAACCCAAGCCGCAAAACCTATAAAAATATATTTTTTTTTTATTACATCATCAGTTATTTGTTGCCAATCAAATCTATAATCAATAACTACATAGGTTAGAAGGTGAAGTGTAGCATAAAAAAATACAAATAAGCCTAACATTCTTCTAATTTTTACCCAAAAAATAAAATTGGTAAATCTCTTAAGAGGGCTCATTGATAAAGTTAAACATATGAATATTAATGTCCATTCCCCCGTAAAATGGGTAATTTCTTTAACAGGTTCAGGGCCCAACTTATTAAAAAAAATTTTGTAAGTAATTAAAAAAAAAGGAATTGTGCTTAGTACAAAAACACTAGGCTTAAAATAACTTCTCATTAAAAGTATTTTTTTAAATCCATACCAGTATACAAACTTGCAACTTCATCACCATAACCATTAAACATTATAGTTGGAATCCTTGGACTTATAATACCACCACCAATAACTCTTTCCGTTGCTTGAGACCATCTTGGGTGATCTACTCTAGGATTAACATTTGAATAAAAACCATATTCGTTAGGTGAAGCTTTCATCCACGAAGATGTTGGCATTTTTTCAACTAATTTTATATTTACAATTGCTTTAGAACTTTTAAACCCATATTTCCAAGGTACCATTAATCTCAAAGGTGACCCGTTCTGGTTAGGTAATTTTTTTCCATACAATCCAGTAACTAAAATTGTTAAATCATGCATTGCTTCATCTATTCTTAAACCCTCTTTATAAGGCCAATCTAAAATTGGAAATCTTTGGCCAATCATTTGCTCTGGATCTAGAACTGATATGAATTTTACAAATTTAGCTTTACTTGTTGGTAAAACTTTCTTTAAAATTTTATTAAGTGGGAACCCTTGCCACGGTATTACCATTGACCAGCCTTCAACACATCTTAATTTGTAAATTCTCTCCTCTGAGGGAAACATTTCAGTTATTTCTTCCATGGAGAGAGTTATGGGATTTTCAACTTCACCGTCTATTACTATATCCCAAGGTTTTGTATTAAATTTTTGTGATCTCTCAACTGGATCAGATTTACCGGTTCCAAATTCATAATAATTATTATAAGTAGTGACATACCTATAATCTGTTAATTTTAACTCATCTTTATTTGTAGTGGCATCGGCTGATGTAAATAAATTTGAGCCAACAAGCATAGATCCTGCAGCAAGACCTAAATTTTTAATAAAACTACGTCTATTATTATAAATCTTTTCTGGTGTAACTTCTGAATATTTAAATCTTTTCATTTACTAAAGGGTTTCCTTTTAACCATTCACTTTGATTATCAGCATAGTGTTCTTTTTTCCAAATAGGCGTTTTTTTTTTAATTTCTTCAATTATATATCTCGATAAAACATAAGCTTGATCTCGATGTTTACAAGCAACCGCGATAATTATACTTATTTCTTCCAAATTTAGATATCCTTTTGCATGTTCAATAAATACTGTTTTATCTTTGATTTTTAATTTTTCACCTGCCTCGTTATAAATTTCTTTAAAACTTTTTAAAACTAACGCGTCGTGACTGTCATAAGTAATACCAATAACATTTTTATTATTATTTTGATTTCGAACAGTTCCAGTGAAATAAATTGATGCACCAAAATCTGATGAAGAAACAAATTTTTCAGCTTCTGATAATGTTAGTTTTTTTTCTTTAATATCTATGACTCTTGCGTGAAGCATTAACCTCCTCCAATAGGAGGAATAATAGCGATCTTTTCATTTTTTGTTATTTTATAATTGTCGCTTACTATATTATTAGTTTCACTACAAAAAACTGAGGATTTTACAATTTTAATGAAGTTTATATTTCCCTTAAAATTTTTATCTAAATATTTAATGATTTCATTTCTTAAATCTTTCATTAAAGCTTTATCTTCAACTTCAATTTCTAAGTGATCTTTATCACTAAAATCTCTACTAGAACCAAATAATTCAACTTTAATTTTCATTTTAAAATAAATCTTTTAAGAATTCTGGAATACCTTCTGGATTTTTCCATAAACCGCTTTTACCACCTTCTTTAATTAATAATCTAATATTATCAATTTTTAGATTAGGGTTAACTATTTTACTTAAATCATAAATCGTAATTAAGGCTGCATTAACTCCCATTATAGCTTCCATTTCTACACCGGTTTTAGAATACGTAGATACAACACAAAATACTTCTAACGAATTATCTACGTTGTTCATAATTATTTTACATGCCGTATGGTCAATTGATAGTGGATGGCACAAAGGTATTAATTCACTTGTTTTTTTAACTCCTAATACAGCTGCTACCTCAGCTAAGGATATAGGGTCTCCTTTAGGCATGGCTTCATCTTTAATTAAATTAAACACTTCTTCTCCAACAAAAATTTTACCTGAGGCTAACGCTCTTCTAAAAGTTTGTTTTTTTGATGATACGTCAATCATATGAAAAGAATTGTCTTTAAAAATTTCTTTAGCCCAATCTTTTAATGAGTTTTGATTAATTACCTTTAATTTCAATTTATCCCCCAGTTTTTGATAAATTTTTAGTAGAGCCAGTATCACCTAATTCTAAATAATGAGACTCTTTTTTAAATTGCATTTGTTTTAATATTAAATTTTTTAATTCATCAATTTGACTATCTTCTTTTAATAAATGTCTTAAATTAATTCCTGTATTTCCAAATAAACAAAGTCTCAAATCACCTCTCGATGTAATTCTCAATCTGTTGCATGATTTACAAAAATCTTTTGAGTAGGGAGCTATGATACCAAATCTACCTTTAAAGTTAGGGTTAATATAATTTAAAGAAGGCCCAGCATTTTTACCAAAAGTTTGATAAATCCATTGATTTTCATTTAAATATTTTTTAAATTTTTTAGATGAAACATGATATTTTTTAAAATACTCTAGATTATCGCCAGTTCGCATCAATTCTATATATCTAAAATCGACTTTATTTTTTTTAATAAATTTTGACCATTGGTCAAAATCTTTTTGAGACGAATTTATTCCATTCAACAGTACTGCGTTAATTTTTATATTTTCAAAACCAGCATCTTGTAAATTTTGAATTCCTCTTAAAATTTCTGGTAGCCTATCGTGGCCTGTAATATTCTTAAAAGTTTGTTGATTTAAACTATCTATACTTATGTTTATTCCAGTTAACCCACTTTTTATAAGTAATTCTGATTTTTGATCTAAATGATAGCCATTAGTAGTTATTGCTATATTTTGAATTCCAGAATCAAATTTTAGCACTTTAATAACATCAAAAAAATCTTTTCTTACTGTAGGTTCTCCTCCTGTAATTCTAATTTTATTAACACCTAAAAGAGAAAAGCATTTTGATAATCGTCTAATTTCATCTAAATTGAGAAATTTTCTGTTGTCATTTTTGTCAACTTGATAACCATTTGGTAAACAATAACCACATTTAAAATTACAAACATCAGTTATTGACATTCTAATATAAGGAAATGTTCTACCGAACTTATCTTTTAGAATGTTCATATTATAATTTTATACAATATTATTATATTAACGTGAACAAAATATGAAAAATTTAACTTCCAGCTAGGTAGCTGGAAGTTAAAATAAGTTTTAACCAGCAGGTTTGTAACCAGCCATTGATTTAGCAGCTTGTTGAGCAGCTTTATTCATATCCATTTCCTCAAGGATAACCATATCCTCAACTGTCCCGCTTGCTTCAACAGCTAATTTAACACCTGCGAAATTTTCAAAAGGCATATCACCAGTTGTTACAGCACAAAAGTCATATTGACCTCTTGTGATTGCAAAAGATTCTAATTTTCCACCTGCAGACTCAGTCAGTGCTTTAACAGCAGCTGATCTATCTTGAGTAGGGTCTTTAATAAAACCTTGAAATGCTTTTGCTGTGTATTTTCCCATTACAAAATATTTAGCCATTTAGACCTCCTTTTTATGGATCTACTCTAATTCAAAAATTGTTAAATAAGAATGTACAAATTGTTTCACCTAAAAAAGTTAGTGATATAAAGATGATTTAAAATTTGCGGTTAGTTTAACTATTAAGTCTATTCATTTCCTTGAGTTCTACCTCAAGTTTGTCTAGCTCTTCGCCACCTGCCATCATTCCAAGCAACTCTTCTCTGCTTATATCTTCTTTTTTAAATGTTCCTAAACTTTTACCTCTATTAAGAACTGTAAAGCTATTCCCAACTGGATATGCATGGTGCACGTTATGAGTAATTAAAATTACAGCTAATCCCTCAGACGCCGCTTTAACCACATATTTCAAAACCATTGAAGCTTGGTGTACACCTAGGGCAGAAGTAGGTTCGTCTAATACTAAAACTTTTGCACCAAAATATATTGCTCTTGAAATTGCCAAACATTGTCTTTCACCTCCTGACATTGTCCCAACAGCTTGAGAAGGATCTCTTACATCTATACCAATTTGCCCCATTCTTTCAGCGGCAATTTTATTTGCTTTTTCAATATCAAAAGTTTTTAAAAAAGGAATTCCTTTAATGGGCTCTCTACCCATAAAAAAATTTCTAGTAATACTCATTAAAGAAACAAGAGCTAGATCTTGGTAAACTGTACCAATACCCATATCTAAAGCGTCTTTTGGAGAATCAAAAATTGTTTTTTTACCTTCGATTAAAATTTCACCTTCATCAGGTTTATAAACACCTGCAAGAGTTTTAATTAGCGTCGATTTTCCAGCACCATTATCACCAAGCAAACACATGATTTCACCTTTTTTTAACTTCATAGTGACATCTTTAAGTGCAATAACTTTTCCAAAAAACTTACTAATATTATTAAACTCAATTAAATTTTCACTCATTATTTACTTTCAGTTACTCTTCTTCTTACATAATTATTAAATACTACCGCAATTAACATCATTGCACCTAAAAACACTTTAAACCAATCAGTATCTACATCTGTATAAAATATTCCCATTGATACTGTTCCAAATATTAAAGCACCAAATGCTGCTCCTATTGCTGATCCATAACCACCAGTTAATAAACACCCTCCAACAACAGCTGCAGCGATTGCTTCCAATTCTTTTAAGTTACCTCTCATTGTATCTGCTGAACCAGCATCCAAAACTTGTATAGTTGCAAAGATGGTTGCAGCAACTGCAGTACCGATAAATAAACTTATTTTAACTCTTCCAACAGGAACACCTACATTTGTTGCTCCATTTTTGTCTCCACCAGAAGCAAAAATCCAATTCCCATATCTGGTTTTCATTAAAATCCAAGTTGCAAATAAAGTTGCCGCTATAAACCAAATCACCGATGGAGGAATACCTGTAGCTAAAGGAGTTCCATCAGTTCTTAGTGCAATTAAATTCATTGAACCTAACCAAGTGAACAACCATTTAAATGTATCAGTTGCAAACATCCATGCGATAGGATCATTTTCTATTAAAACTCTTAAGCCAGGAACTTGAGTTCTTCCGGTAATTAATCTTGTTATAGCTAAAGTTGCACCTCTAAGAATAAACAACATTGCAAGTGTCACAATAAATGATGGAAGTCCGGTTCTTACTACTAATATACCATTGAAATATCCCACTAGTACTGCCATCGCAAAAGCAAAAATTATACTTACCCACAAAGGCCAACCCCAATAAATTGCAGGTATAGCTATACAAATCCCAGCAAAACCAATCATCGATCCAATCGATAAATCAAACTCACCTCCGATCATTAACATTGCAGCTGCAATTGCAATAATACCTAAGTTTGCAGATACATCTAAAAAGTTCAGCATACCGTACGCACTAAACATTCCAGTATCGCCTGCAACTATCCCAAAAAATATAAATACTAAAATTGCACCACCAAGGGCACCTAATTCTGGTCTGTTTAAAATCAATTTTAATTTTGAAACTTTTTGAAGTCTTTCGTCTTGACCTGAGACTTTTTTTGAAGCGATACTTTTTGCTTTTTCAGACATATAGATTTGAATCTTTATTAAAAAAAAGGCCTAACTAAAAAATTAGCTAGGCCTTTTTAAAGTATTTTTTATCTATAACCTTGAGCTGCCCACTTAATTACTTTAGCAGCATTGTCAGGAGTTACAAAGCCAGGACCAGTCATAACTACACCAGCTGGCATTGTTCCATATCTCATATACTGACCAAAGATAGCTATTGGTAAGTAACCTTGTAGGTATTGTTGTTGGTCAATTAAAAACTCTACTTTGCCTGCAGCAGCAGCTTTTAACATTCCTGGTGACATATCAAATGTACCAAGTCTAACTTTACCAACTTTTCCAGCAGATTCTAAAGCTTTAAGAGCAGCTTCACCTGCAAGACCAGCACCTAAAGTAAGGATAGTGTCATATCCACCACCCAATTTAGCTGCAACAGCTTTTTGAATTTCTGTTGGGTCATTAGAAGTTCCTAAGATATCAACTGAACCACCAAAACCTTTTTTGAATCCAGCACATCTTCTGTCTAGCGCAACGTTTCCAACTTCGTGGTTAACACATAGTGCTTTTTTTCCACCAGCAGCTTTCATTTTTTGTCCGCCACCTACACCAGCTTCAAACTCAGTTTGTCCAACGTGAGCACTGATACCTAGTGATGCAAAGTCATCTGAACCAGAGTTCATTGAAATTACTGGAATACCAGCAGCGATTGCAGCTTTAACTGATTTTCCTAAAGCGGCAGCATCTGGAAGAGTAATCACAATACCTTTTGGTTTTTGTGAAACTGCGTTGTCAATTAATTTAGCCATTTCAACCATGTCGAACGTACCAGGTGCAGTGTACTTACAAGATATTCCCATATCCGCACATCCTTTATCTACACCATTTTTTGCAACAGACCAAAATGGGTCATTAGCTTGTCCGTGTGATACAACAATCACGTCTACTGCTAAAGCAGACACTGAAAGCATAATCCACGCAACAAAAGCTAAAATTGATTTGTATATTGTTCTCATTATTTTTCCTCTTGTTTATAAAAGTTAACTTTTAAAGCGTGAAAGTTAACACAAAAAAAACTGTATTGTAAAGAAGACAACCTTAAATTTTAAAAATGGACAAAAAATATATTATACAATTAAAAGTTGCATCTAAAATTTAATTTTTAATTGTTTTTTTTGTTTTAATGAATTTAAAGCTGTGTTTGCAACAATTAGGGCACGTCTTCCATCCTCAAAGCTTGATATAGGCTTCTTTTTTTTGTTTGCATATAAAGCTAATTCATCTAACTGTAATTTGTAAGCATCAACATATCTTTCAATAAAAAAATTAAGCAATGGTTTTTTTTGTGAGGTATTTTTTTTTGTAAAAATTTCTGTTTCATTTTGTTTTTTATTTCCAGAAATAATCATTCCTTTTGAGCCAAATAGTTCAACTCTCTGATCGTAGCCAAAACTACAGTGCCTTGAATTTGTAATTATACATTGGACACCTTTTTTCGATTTTAAAACACAAGTAGCAAGCTCATAATCATTAATTTTATTGAAGTTTTTATTAGAAATATTACTTGCAATTGTAAAAATTGATTCAACTTCATCTTTTTGTAAATAAAACCTAGTCAAGTCAAAGTCGTGGATCATCATATCTCTAAAAATTCCTCCTGAAATTTTTAAGTAATTCATTGATGGTGGCGCAGGATCTCTACTGGTAATTATTATTTTTTCTAAATTACCTATTTTGCCTTTTTCAAGTTCCTCTTTTAAAGAGTTATGTCCAGGATCATATCTTCGGTTAAATCCTAGTTGTATTTTAGGATTAAATTTTTTAATTTTTTTTAGACATTTATTTACCTTATCAATATTTAAATCTAAAGGTTTTTCACAAAAAATTACTTTTTTATATTTTGCAGCTTCTTCAATTAAATTAATGTGTGTCGATGTACTTGATGCAATAAATATTACATCTATATTTTTATCTTTAAACGCAATAGAAGGATTATTGATTTTAGTAGCTTTAAATTTTCTGGAAAATTTAGTGTTTAGTTTATCATTTACATCAAAAGTATATTTTAAATTAAAACTTCTATGAGAAACTAAATTCTCTCCATGCATTTGACCAATTCTTCCAAGTCCAATTAATGCTACATTTTTCATGAGTTTACTTATATATATAAGACTAAAATATGTCAGTAAAATTAGGAATCGCCCCTATTGCTTGGAGTAACGACGATATGCCAGAATTAGGCGGGGATACATCTCTAGAACAATGTCTATCAGAGGCAAGCCAAGCAGGATTTATTGGTGTTGAAGCTGGCGGAAAATTTCCAAAAAAATCAGAAGATTTAATACCTAAGTTAAAACAATTTAAATTAAATCTCTGCTCTGGCTGGTATGCAGCAAATCTAAGAAGAAACTCTGTAGATGAGGAAAAGGATAATATTCAAGAACAATTGAAATTATTTAAAGACTGTAATTCCCCTTGCATGGTATTTGCTGAGGTCTCTGACTCTATCCAGGGCGATCCAAATAAAAAATTATCTAGTAGACCTAGGATGCAGTTAGATGAAGCAAAAAAATTTTATCATAAAATATCTGAAATAGGAAAATATTTAGAGGATGAGGAAATGCCACTTGCATACCATCATCATATGGGAACCGTAATTGAGACAGAAGAAGATACCATTAGGTTATTAGAAAATACACATGACAGTGTTAAGCTTACTTTAGACACTGGTCACATGCTATTTGCTCAAGGTAACTCTCTTAAAATATTAAAAGATTTCTATGAAAGAATAACTCATATACATTGTAAGGATATAAGAAAAAAAGTTTTAGACAAATCTTTAACAGAAGATTTAAGTTTTAGGGCAGCTTTTTTAGAAGGTGCTTTTACCGTTCCTGGTGATGGCTGTATAGATTACAAACCAATATTTGATATTTTAAAACAAAGAAATTATTCTGGTTGGTTGGTAGTAGAAGCTGAGCAAGATCCAGCTAAAGCTAATCCTTTTGAGTACGCAAAGATTGGTTATAAATATTTAACTGAAACATTAAATAGAAGCAATATACAGATCTATAAAAACTGATCATCTGTAAATAGAAGTAAGCTCGTTATTTCCTGCAGCAACACAAGGTGACTTAAAACAAGTACCAACAATCCATTCAGAACCTGGATCAGGCAAAAAGTTGGAAGACATAACAAAGATAACTCCCATTTCAACCGTTTGACCAGCCTTACCTTCAGCTTTTATTCTTGGATCAGGATCAGTTTTCACTTTTGAGTCATCAGAAAATGGATTTTCAATTTTTAAATTATCATTGATATAATTAACAACCTTATCAGCTATCCATTCACCATTACATGGATCACCCCAAACAGTGAATTTGCCCTCATCGTTGTTTCCACATTTATTAATTTCTTCATTGATTAGATCAACAACTTTATTATGATTTTCTTTTACCAAATTAGCTTTTGCTTCAACCGCTGGTCTTGTGCTTGCTGTCCAAATTAACATTCCAACTACAAAAATTACAGAGGCAGATACCAAAAACTCTAAAAAACCAAAATTCTTTAAATTAATTTTCATATTAAAGTTTAACAATTTTAGATTTTTCTAACTTTTCTTCAAAAAAATCAATAATATTTTGAATAGTCTCTTTACCCATTCTTGTCATACATTCCTCAGTAAAAGCTGCAGTATGTGGACTTAAGTAAACTTTTTCGTTTTTAAGAAGTGGATTATTTTTATCAGGCGGTTCTTTTTTAAAAACATCAATACCAGCTCCAAAAATCAAATTTTCATTTAGTGCTCTATCAAGATCTTCTTCATGAATAATGCCACCTCTTGCTGCATTAATAATAATACAAGTTTTTTTCATTGTTTTTAATAAATCATAATTAATTAAATTTTCGGTTTTATCAGTTAAAGGCATATGGAGGGAAATAACATCCATAGTTTTTACTGTTTCAGCTAGATCTTCTACTTTTTTTCCACCTAATTCTTCAATTTTGCCTTTATCTACGAATGGATCATAAACAAATACATTCATTTCAAAACCTAGACACCTTTTAATTAAAGCTTTTCCTATTCTTCCAAAACCCATGATTAAAAAATTTTTTTTCCAAACTTCTATTGTTTTTGGTAATTTATTTCTGTCCTTAAAATTTCCATCTCTTACAGTTTTATCAAATAAGCTTTTTCCTTTTGCAATATTTAATAAAACGAACATTACATATTCTGCAACTGTAACAGCATTAGCGTTAGCTGTTATTGCAATTTTTATATCTTTTTCTTTAGCTTTTTTTAAATCAATGTTGTCATAACCAACACCGTGTCTAGAAATAATTTTTAAATTTTTTGCCTCTTCAAACGTTTCACCAGGTAGATTTGCAATTCTTATTGATGCACCATCGCAATATTTTAATTTTGATTTTAAATTTTCAACTGAAGTGTCTTCAGTTACCTCAACTTCAAAATTAGGATGATTATCAATTAATTCCATACCTTTTTCATGGACTTTTTGAATAATTAATATCTTTTTTTTATTACTCATAACTCTATATTAATTTTTTAAAGAGCAATTTTAATACGAAAATTATTCTATAAAGTAAATTAGTTTTTTGATTAAAGTTGTATTTATTAAATATTTAAAATAAATTTAGTTGTGAATTTGACAATTAATATTCTCCTATTTGCTTTTAATATCCTTGAGAAAATAAATACCTTTTTTTTAAGAATTGGCAGACAGTTTGCATGGATAGCAATACTTTTGATGGTGATTGTTATATTGATACAAGTATTTTTTAGGTATGTGTTAAACAATGCGCTGCCGTGGCCTGATGAGGTTGCTAGATTTTTAATGTTATGGATGACAGGATTGATTGCACCCTCTGCATATAGATGGGGTGGATTTGTATCTATTGATTTAATAGAAAGATTTTTGCCAAAACTTATTTCAACATTATTAACTTTATTTTTGTTAATTGTATCTCTTTTTGTCCTAGTTATAGGTTTAGAATTAGGATTTAAACATATTAGTGCTGGATGGATATTTAATTCATCCTCAATAAAGATTCCGTTTCATTTAATTGGTGGGAAAGCAGAACCAATAAAATTAGCTTGGATGTACATGTCATTACCAATTGGAATTATTTTTTTAATATCTGTAAACATAGAATTAATTTTAAGAAATATCCTTAGTAATTTTACAAAATTGAAGTTACTGGAAGATCCTGATAAACAAAAACTGGAGACTCCATAATGCTAGTTTGGTTTCTTCCTTTGTTTTTATTATTATTATTAATTGGCTTACCAGTATTTTTTGGTTTGTTAGCTGCACCAGGAATTTTACTTTGGTTAAATGATCAAGCTAGAGATGGTGCAATGTTGTACAGAAATATTTACAATGGAATAGATAGCTTTCCTTTGATGGCAATACCATTTTTTATGTTGGCAGGGGAATTAATGAATAGGGGAGGAATAACCCATCGACTAGTTGAATTTAGTCAGGCGATGATGGGTCACTTAAAAGGTGGATTGGCTCATGTCAATGTATTGACTTCAATGTTATTTGCAGGTTTATCTGGTTCAGCGGTAGCTGATACATCAGCAATTGGATCAATGCTGATTCCTGCAATGGAAAAGCAAGGTTATACAAAAAAATTTGCAGCAGCTATTACTGCAGCGAGTTCTGTAATTGGACCTATAATTCCACCCTCAGGAATAATGATTATTTATGCTTATGTGATGGGAGAGAGTGTTGCTGCATTATTTTTAGCAGGGATTGTACCTGGTATTTTAGTAGGAGTTAGTTTGATGGTTACAATAAAATTTATGGCCAAGAGATATAATTTTCCTGCAGTAACTGAAAAAACAACTTGGAGCCAAAGAGGCAAGGCATCTCTTAAAGCTTTTTTTCCTTTAATGACACCTGTAATAATTTTAGGAGGTATTCTTGGCGGGATTTTTACCCCAACAGAAGCATCAGCTGTTGCAGCTGCTTATGCAATGTTTATAGGTCTTTTTGTTTTAAAATCACTTAAATGGAAAGATGTACCTAAAGTTATGACTAAGGCAGCAATGGTATCTTCAGTAGTTCTACTTTTAGTTGGTGCTGCGATGGCTTTCAAAACTGTAGTGAGCCTATCACATGCTCCAGAGCATCTTGCTGCATTTGTTTTAGGTCTTACTGATAATCCTTATGTTTTATTATTTCTTATAAATATTTTATTATTTGTTGTTGGAATGTTTTTAGATGCAGGTCCAGCGATAATTATTTTAGGACCAATTCTTGGTCCAGTTTTTGTTGAACTGGGAGTTCATCCTGTGCATTTTGCAATCATTATGTCAGTTAATTTGACAGTTGGATTAGCAACCCCACCTATGGGTCTTGTATTATTTGTTGCATCCTCTGTATCTGGGGAAAGAGTTGAAACAATTGCAAAAGCTATATTGCCATTCTTAGCAGTAGAAGCTATAGTTATATTTTTGATAACATATTTTCCATCAATCTCGATGACGATACCTTTGCTTACTGGATTCGCAAAATAAATTTAAATATTTTTTTTACTATTCATAGACTCGTGAATTCAATTTAAGTATAGTTTTATTAATAAATATTAATCAGGGGGAAATAATTATGAATAAAATAATTAAGTCATTTTTTTCATTTTTATTCTTAATCAGTTTTACTGCATCTGTATCAGCTGCAGACTATAACTTGAGAATGACAATGAACTCAAATGATCAAGATGAAGATTATGATGGTGCAGTAGTTTTTAAAAACTATGTTGAGGCAGCATCAAATGGAAAAATAGCTGTAGAGTTATTTGTAGGGACTCAGCTTTGTTCCAAAGGTGCAGAATGTTTACAAGGTGTATCTGATGGAAGTATTGATATTTATATATCAACTTCTGGAGGAGCAGCAGGTGTATTTCCATATGTTCAAGTTTTAGATTTACCATACCTAATGGCTGATGACAGAATTGCCGAAGATGTTATGCAAGGTGATTTTGTAAGAACTATGAGAAAAATGGCTCTAAAAGATTCTAATGATTCAATTAGATTGATGACAATTGGAAACACTGGAGGATGGAGAAATTTTGCAAATACAAAAAGAAGAATTGCAAATCCATCTGATATGAAAGGTTTAAAAATCAGAACGGTTGTAGCTGATTTACCACAAGAGCTTGTAAGAGCATTAGGCGCATCTCCAACTCCTATTCCATGGCCTGAATTATTTACATCATTTCAAACTGGTGTTGTAGAAGGTTCTAAAAATGGAATAACAGACATTATGAACATGAAGTTTCCTGATGCAGGTCTAAAATATGTTACTTTAGATGGTCACGCATATATGGGAGCATTATGGTGGATGAATAATGCAAAGTATGAGTCAATGTCGTCAGACCTTAAAAAAGTTGTGACTGATGGTTTCTATGCTTTACAACAAGCAACTTTTGCTTCGCCAAAGAGAAAATCAATCAAAGCTTATGAGGACTTTGTGGCCGGTGGTGGAGATTTATATGTTCCTACACCAGATCAAAAAGCTAGTTTTAAAAAAGAAGCTAGTCCTGTGTATGATTGGTTTAAGGCTAATGTTAAAGGTGGAAAAGAAATTTTTAACGCTTTAACAAAAGCAGTAGCAAGTGCAGAAAAAAGAGCATCGAGCGCATACAAAAAAGATTTATAATTTTTAGATTATTTAATGAGGCGGATTTAATTCGCCTCATTATCTAAAAGGATAAATCCATGATTTGTAATCTTTTATGAGAATATGAGCTTTTTCAATTTGTTCAGGAGTCATTTTTTTAATAACCTCTTCCTGAGAAATTGCTGCATCGGGGTCTCCGCCAATAGCAGACAAACCATACCACATATAAGCTCGAACAAGATCAGGAGCAGGAAGCCCTCTGCCAATTTCGTAATACCACCCAACTCCAGACTGAGCACCAGGATGACCTTTCATAGAGGATCTGAGATACCACTCAAAAGCTCTAATGTCATCTCTTTCAACACCAAGACCCATTGCATACATAATACCAATAAGCTCTTCAGCATCAGCATTACCAGATCTAGCAGCTGGCATAAGCTCTTCCATAGCTTCTTTAAATTTACCTTCCTCCATCAAATCTCTAGCATTTTCAATTTCTGCAAAAACTATAGATGGAAGGAGCAAAAGTATAAAAAAATATTTAACCATATAAAAATAATATTATTTATAATTCCATTTTCTATTTCAGTAAATAAAACATACGCAGTTGAATTACCAAAACCATTAACTATCGATGATTTTCATGAAGTTGACATGAAACAAGTAAAAATAGGTAGACTTTTATTTCATGATAAAATTTTATCTGCAAATCGAAATATAGCCTGTGCAACATGTCATAGTCATGATTTGGGTGGTTCGGATGGACTTTCTCTAGGAATTGGAGAAGGTGGATCTGGAATAGGGTTAAAAAGAACAGCTGGTATTGGTGATGATAAAATTAAAAAACGTGTTCCAAGAAATGCCCTAGCTTTGTGGAATTTAGGATTTAAAGATATCACCACTTTACTACATGATGGAAGAGTAACTAAATCAAATATATTTGGTAATGGTTTTAATACACCTGCTCAAGAAGCGCTTCCTAAGGGGCTTAATAATATAGTTGCTGTTCAAGCCTTATTTCCGATGACTAGACAGTTTGAGATGGCAGGAAATCCAGGAGAAAATGAAATTATAGGTTTAGTCTCAAAAGTTGGAAAAGATAGCATGAGAATTGACAGGGTTTGGCCTGTAATTACCCATCGAATTAGAGGGATTCCAGAATATGTTGAGTTATTTAAAAATGGTTTTGATGATGTTGATAGCGCTTTAGATATTAACATTACACATATAGTCAATTCAATTGCTGCATTTGAAATTCATGAATGGACTTCATTTGACTCACCGTTTGATGAATACTTAAATGGTAACAAACAAGCTTTAAATTTAGAACAAATCAAAGGGATGAATTTATTTTATGGAAAAGCAAATTGCAGTTCATGTCATTCTGGTTCTTTGTTATCAGATCAAAAATTTCACTCAATAGGTATTCCACAGTTTGGACCAGGAAGAACAAGACCTTTTGATCCATATGCACGAGATGTAGGACGCATGGTTGAAACAGACAATATAAACGACATGTATAAATTTAAAACGCCAGCATTAAGAAATGTTTCTTTAACAGCTCCATACGGTCACAATGGTGCTTACCCAACTCTAAAATCAATAATAAAACATCATTTAAATCCAATAAAAATGAATAAGAGTTGGAAACCTGAATTCGCAAATTTACCAAAGGCACCTTGGTTAAAGGAAATTGATTTTGTGACTTTTTCCGACAAAAGAGAACAAGACAGAATACTATCAAGTATTGATATTCTGCCAGTAGAATTGAATGATAAAGAAATTGATCAACTTGTTTCTTTTCTCGTATCTTTAACTGGCAGAAGTGGAAATCAAAGACCTCTTGGCAAACCTGATAAAGTGCCAAGTGGTTTAAGTATTGATTAAATTTTTCAAATTAAACTGATACAAGCAGAATATGAAAAAAATAAAATATGGAATTATTGGAGCAGGCACTATGGCCAGAGAACATATTTTAAATATATCTTTAATTGATAATGCAGAAGTAGTTGCACTTGCTGATCCTCATAAAGATTCATTAAATCAATGTAAAGAAATTCTAAAAACTGAAGTTTCTTACTTCACAAATCATTTAGAAATGATTAAAGAAAATAATGTGGATGTTTACTTGATTTCAACTCCGAACTTTACACATATACAAATCTTGAAAGATGTAATTAAAACTAAAAAACATATATTAGTAGAAAAACCATTATGCACTAATACAAAAGATTGCTTGGAAATAAAAAATCTTACAATAGGTTATCCTTCAGTATTTTGGATCGGAATGGAGTATAGATATATGCCGCCAGTCTCAAAGTTTATTCATGAAATTCATAATAACAAAATTGGTGATTTAAAAACTTTGACTATAAGAGAACACAGATTTCCTTTTTTGAAAAAAGTAGAAAATTGGAATCGTTTTGAGGAAAATACTGGTGGTACACTCATTGAAAAGTGCTGCCACTTTTTTGATTTGATGCGATTAATTATTCGTAGTGACCCACTTAGTGTTTATGCAAGTGGCGGTCAAGATGTGAACCATTTAGATGAAGTCTACAACGGAAAAAAACCTGACATAATTGATAACGCATATGTTATTGTAAATTTTGAAAATGGAGCAAGAAGTTTGCTCGAGCTTTGTATGTTTGCAGAAAATTCTGATATGCAAGAGGAGCTTGTAGCAACTGGAAATAAAGGAAAAATTGAAACTTCAGTCCCCTCTAATGAGTCAGGTAAAACTTCATCGAATTTAAGAATTGGAATGAGAGAAGGAAAAACACACATTGAGAATATAGAAGTAGATAAAAAAATTATAGAGGCTGGTCATCATCATGGATCCACATACTATGAACATTTAGCTTTTTTGAAAACTATTGAAAATAGTTCAAATCCAGAAGTTTCAATAGATGATGGTTTAATTGCAGTTGCTGTAGGAGAGGCTGCTGAACAATCAATAAAACAAGGACGATTAATAAATTTAAAAGAAATAATTAATTAAAAAAATTTGTGATTTTTTTAACAATAAAATCACTTACTCTAATATTTGACTCTGTAGTAACTCCAGAAATATGCGGTGTTAAGATACAATTCATACCTGGTTTAATTTTACTATAAAATTCACTTTCTATTGGTTCGTTTTCAAAAACGTCTAGAGCAAAGCCAGAAATAATATTTTCATAGTAAGCATCAATTAGATCACTCTCATTAATGATACCTCCTCTAGAGGTGTTTATTATAATTGGTTTATTTTTCATTTGTAAAAATGAAGATTTATTTATGATATTTTTTGTTTCATTAGTTAAAGGCAAGTGTATAGAAATAATATCTGATTTTTCGTATATCTCATTTAAACTTGATAATTTGGCATAAATTTTTTCATTAATTATTTCCTTAATATAAGGATCGTAAGCTAAAATCTTTAAGCCATTTTTTGAACAATATTCAGCAACTTTTTTTCCAATTGTACCAAATCCAATCAGTCCTAAAAACTTTTGGTTTATTTCTTTAGACTTAATAGATGTTCTTGGCCATTCACCTTTAATAGTTCCATTATGAAATATTGGAATTTTTTTTATTAGGGACATAGATGAAGAAACAACATATTCAGCTACAGATTCCGCATTCATACCTGTTGCTGGTTGAACATGAATATTTTTATTTTTACAATATTCTGTATCAATATTATCTAAACCAACACCCAATCTTCCAATAAATTTTAGTTCTTTTGCTTTTTTTAAAACGTCACTGTTCACTTGTGTTTTATTTCTAACAATTAAACCTTCATAATCATGGATAATATTTTCTAGTTCTAATTTGTTTTTATATAGCTCTTCATCATATTTTAGATCGAATTTTTTTTTTAAATTATCCAGACTATTTTGATTAATGAATTCAGTTATTAAAATTTTAGTCATTATAAGAGTATTAAAAAAATAAATTAATAAGCTTTAGACTCTTCTTTTTTCAATGAACCTTTCATTCTTTCAACTTCCATCCTCGAGCCTGTTCCTAATGCTCTTTGATCAGATCCAATTGTTACAAAATTAAAACCTTTATCAATCATCTTTTGAGCATATTCAGGTGTTCCATTATGTATCCCTGCAAAAATATTATTTTTTTTTGCATGTTCTAAAATTCGTAAAATTTCGGAATAAGCTTTTGTATTCTCTGGTTTATCAAATCCTGGTTCTTCACCAAGAGCTAGACTTAAATCTGCTGGTCCAATATAAATACCATCAAGACCAGGAGTTGACATAATATCATCCAATTTCTCAAGGGATTCTTTTGTTTCTATCATAGCTAATTTAAGCATTTCATCATTTGCATGTTTTGCATAATCCGAGCCACCATAAATTAAACCTCTAACTGGACCAAAACTTCTGTAACCACGAGGCGGATACATGCAAGCTTGAACAAATTTTTCTGCTTCTTCTTTATTACTCACCATTGGACAAATGATACCATAGCATCCCGCGTCTAGAATTTTCATTATTTGTCCTGGTTCATTCCAGTTTACTCGAGCCAAAGGAGTAACATTGGTTGTAGATATAGTTTGAAGCATTGGAAGGGCATTGGTGTAATCTACTAATCCATGTTGCATATCAATCGTTAGAGAATCCCAGCCTTGATGAGCCATTACTTCAGCTGAAACCGTACTTGGTATTTGTAGCCAACCATTAATAACAGGTTTCCCTGCTTTCATCATTTCTTTTACTTTATTTTTTCTCACAATTATATTTTTAAGCCCATATGAGTATATTTGACATTTAAGTAATCTTTGATTGCTCCAGAGCCACCTTCACGTCCATACCCGGTTTGTTTAATACCCCCAAAAGGAGCTTCAGCTATTGCAACAACTCCAGTATTGACTGCAACACAACCAGATTCTAATTTTTCTGATCCTCTATTAGCTTGATCCATTGAGTTAGTATATAAATAACTACATAATCCTAAATCATTATCATTAGCTCTTTCAATGACTTCGTCGAATTTTTTAAATGTTAAAACAGGGACTAATGGTCCAAATGGCTCTTCTTTCATTATTGTAAAATTATCTTTTACCTCATCAAATACAGTTGGTTCATAATAAAAACCTTTATTAAAATCGGAGGGTCTTTTTCCACCCATTAAAACTTTTGCACCCTCTTTTTTTGTAATCTCAACCAGTTTCTCAACTTCTTCTAATCTTTTAGCAGTTGTTAAAGGTCCTAGTTCAACACCTTCATCCATACCATTTCCTATTTTAAGTTTTTTAGCTTTTTCAATAAAAGCATTTATAAATTCATCTTTTCTATTTTCTTGAATATAAAATCTGTTTGGAGAAATACAGACCTGACCATTGTTTCTAAATTTTGATGTAATTGCTATATCTGCTACCTTATTCATATCAACATCTTCACATACAATGAAAGGAGAGTGTCCACTCAACTCCATAGTAACTCTTTGAACTTTATCAGCAGCTTTTTTTAATATTATTTTACCAACCCTAGTTGATCCAGTAATTGAAACTTTTTTAATAATATCGGAGTCCATTAATTCATTTGAAATTTCAGCAGGGTCACCTGACAAAAGATTTACAACACCATCTGGAACTCCAGCTTCTTTACAAATATTAACTAATTCCATGACAGAACCAGGAGTAATTACATCTGGTTTACATATTACAGAACATCCTGCTGCTAAAGCTGTTGATATTTTTCTAGACGCTAGAACTATTGGAAAATTCCAAGGTACTAGAGCTGCAACTACACCTACTGGCTGATAATACACATGCACTCGTGTATCTGGAAATCTACTTTGTTGTGTTTGACCATAAATTCTTTTTGTTTCTTCAGCATTCCATTCAAAAATATCAGCACCACCACCAACTTCACCTACTGCTTCTGCAAGAGGTTTACCTACTTCAAGAGTTAACCATTTGGCAAGAACATCTTTTTTCTCTCTCATTAGATCAGCAATTTTTCTAATTATATATGCCCTTTGCCAAGGTGCAGTATTTTTCCAAACTTCCAAACCTTTCTCCGCTGATTTTAATGCTCTTTGAACTTCAATTGAAGAAGCTTTTGAAGCCTTACCAATTACTTCTTCAGTTGCAGGGTTTATTACATCGTAAGTTTCTTTTTTTTCAGCATGTTGCCATTTACCTTCAATAAATTGTCCAAATTTTTCGTACATAGATTCTATTTTTAAGTTTACTTAATTAGGTTTTTTAATTTATAAATATAATTATATATACACACTTTAAATATTTAAAGATAACATATTTATGAAAAAAATTACCCTTACATGTGCTCATGCAATTGTAAAATATTTAATTTCCCAAAAGATATTAATTAACGGTAAAAAAGAACCATTGTTTCCAGGTGTGTTTGGTATTTTTGGACATGGTAACGTTGCATGTTTAGGTCAAGCTCTTGAAGAAAATCAAAAAGAACTACCAACTTTTAGAGGCCACCATGAGCAAAATATGGCTCTTACTGGAATAGGATATGCAAGAGCTAAAAGACGACAACAAATTTTTGTAGCTACCTCTTCAGTTGGACCAGGTGCAACAAATATGGTTACTGCTGCTGCAGTCGCAATGAGTAATAGATTACCAATTTTATTTTTACCAGGTGACACTTACGCAAATAGAATGCCTGATCCTGTATTACAGCAAGTAGAACATTTTAATAATCCTGGAATTACTGTTAATGATGCTTTTAAACCTGTGACTAGATATTTTGATAGGATCACAAGACCAGAACAAATTATACAATCATTCCCTACAGCAGTTCAGACGATGTTAGACCCAGCTGATTGTGGACCAGCATGTATTGCTTTAAGTCAAGATATTCAAGGACAAACATTTGATTATCCTGAGGAATTTTTTAAAGAGACAATTCATACAATTAGAAGACCAAGACCAGATGAATTTCAAATTAAAACAGCAGCTGAAAAAATTAAATCGTCAAAAAATCCAATTATTATCTCTGGTGGAGGAGTTTTTTATTCTGATGCCATGGAAGAATTGAGTAAATTTGCAATTAAACACAATATACCTGTCACCCAAACTGTTATGGGATATTCGACAATGAAAAGAGATCATTCACATTATGCTGGACAAATAGGTGGACTGGGTGGAAAAAATACTAATTTACTTGCAAAGAAAACTGATCTTGCATTAGCTGTTGGAACCAAACTAGCAGATTTCACAACAGGGTCTTGGGCAAATTTTGAAAATGAGAGTTTTAAACTTGTATCTATTAATGTTTCTAGATTTGATGCAAACAAACATTTAGCTCAAGCAGTAGTAGGTGATGCAAAAGTTTCATTAGATGACCTTTCTTTAGCATTAGGAGATTGGAAAGCAGGAGAAGAATGGAATAAAAAATCCCAAGCAGAATTAAAAGTATGGAACGAATATGTGGACAAAGAGTGCGCTCCCTCAAATCAAGAAGTACCAAGTTACGTTCAGGTAATAGGTGCTATTTACAAAAATTCTGATCCATCAGATATTGCAGTCACTGCTGCAGGAGGTTTGGTTGGAGAGGTTATTCAAGTTTGGAGACCAAGAGAATTAAACACTCATGAGACGGAATGGGGTTTTAGTTGTATGAGTTACGAAATATCAGGAGCTTTAGGAATTAAAATGGCTAATCCTGACAAAGAGGTAATTTCTTTTGTAGGAGATGGATCTTATCTATTGAATAATACAGATATTTATTCCTCTGTGATTACAAATAATAAACTTATTATAATTGTATGTGACAACGGAGGGTTTGCAGTAATTAACAGACTACAACTATTTAAAGGCGGGAATGAATACAACAATTTACTAAAAAGTTCAAATACACCAGGTTTGGTTGATATAGATTTTGCAAAACATGCAGAAAGTATGGGAGCTAAGTCAGAACATGTTAGTTCGATCTCAGATCTTGAAGAAGCATTTAAAAGGGCAAAAAAATCAAAAGTTACGTATGTCATTTCTATTAAAACTCACGCTTATCAATGGTTAGAAGGTTCTGCATTTTGGGATAGTCCAACATTAGAAGTTCCAACCACCAAAGAGAATAAAGAAGCCTTAAGATTGTATAAAGAGGGAAAAAGCAAACAAAGACAAGGCGTGTAATTCTTTATGAATAAAATTTTTAAAGTAGGCCTAATTGGTTGTGGGCATATTTCCGAAACATATTTTCGAGCAGAAAAATATTTCAATAATATTAAGATAGTTAAATGTGCAGATATCAATCATAGCAATGCATTAAAATGTGCAAAAAAATACAAGATAGAAGCATTATCTGTAAAAGAAATTTTACTAGATAAAGAAATTGAGATTATTCTTAATCTAACCATTCCCAAAGCTCACTACAAAGTAGCAAAACAAAGCTTGCTTCATGGAAAGCATGTTTATTCCGAAAAGCCATTAGCAATTAATTTTAAAGATGGAAAAGACCTTATTAAAATAGCAAAAAAAAGAAAACTTTATATAGGTAATGCTCCAGATACATTTTTAGGCGGTGGTATTCAAAAATCTCGGGAATTAATTGATAAAAAAATAATTGGTAAAATTAATTTAGGAAATGCTATTTTTGCATTTCCTGGAGTACAATCATATCATCCGAATCCAGAACCATGGTTTTCCAAAAAAGAAGGTGGTCCAGTAATAGACATGGGCCCTTATTATTTGACAGCTTTGGTTAATTTGTTGGGACCAGCAAAAAAAGTTAATGGCAGTATCATTAATGGAGTGAAAAGAAGAACTATTGGTATTGGACCGAGAAAGAAAAAAACATTCAAAGTTGAGTGTCCAACAACATATTTGTGTACTATTACATTTGAAAATGGAACAATTATTAGATTAACGTTATCATTTGATGTTATTGCTCATCAAAGAAATCATATAGAATTATATGGGGATAAAGGTTCAATGGTTGTGCCAGATCCAAATATGTTTGGAGGTTCGGTTTATATTTGCAAAAAGCTAGGTAATCCATGGAAAGAATTCAAAACTAACAAAATGCCTTTAGGAAAAATTAATATAAGAACACAAAGTTCTAGAGCAAACGAAAGTCCAACTAATGCAAATTATAGAGGAGTAGGTTTATCAGAAATGGCTTATTCAATAGAAAATAAAACATTAAATAAATGCAATGGAGAATTATCTTTGCACGTTTTAGATATTATTCAATCAACTATGAGAGCTTGTAAAAAAAATAAGCCACAATTAATCAAAACAAGTTGCAAAAAACCAAATCCGTTTACTTTAACAGAAATAAAGAGGATACTAAGGTAGCTCAAATATATACTAATGAAAGTCCAGTATTTTGATTTAAAAAATAAACGTGCAGTAATTTCTGGAGGCGCTTCTGGTATAGGATCTTCAATTGTAGAACATCTTTGTGAACAAGGTGTTGAGGTTTATTTTTTTGATATAAATAAAATAGAAGCTCAAAAAACATTAAAAAGAATTAAAAGTAAAAATTTTAAAATTCCAACATTTATTAAGTGTGATGTTAAAAATATTAAAAAATATAGGAGTTTAATTTTAAATATTATTAAGAGAAAAGGCCCAATTGATATTTTGATTAACAACGCCTCTAATGATCAAAGACATAACTTAGAGCAGATCACAGAAAAATATTGGGATGAGAGAATGACAATTAATCTAAAACATTATCTTTTTGCTATTCAATCAGTAAAGAAAAGCATGATTAAAAACAAGGGTGGATCAATAATAAATCTTAGCTCAGTAAGTTGGATAAGAGGCGCTGTAATGTTCCCAGCTTATAGTACGGCTAAAGCAGCAATCCATGGATTAACTAGATCTTTAGCTAGAGACCTAGGAAAATATAATATTAGAATAAATTCTATATCACCAGGATCTGTTGCAACTCAAAGACAATCTAAACTTTGGCTAAATACAAAATTAAAAAAAGAAATATTAAAAAATCAGTGTTTAAAAAAACAATTATTGCCTGACGATATATCAAAAATGGTTTTGTTTCTTGCATCAGATATTTCTTCAGGTTGCACTAAACAAAATTTCATAGTTGATGCAGGATTAACTTAGTAGTTTATTCAATAATATTAAAATCTTTTTTGTATTTATCTGTTATTGATAAACCTAAACCAGGAGTATTATCGTCTAAATCAATAAATCCGTCTTTTGGTGCAGGATCGCCTTCAAAAATATAATAAAAAAGTTCATTTCCTATTTCAACATCATGAACTGGAAAAAATTCAGATATAGGACAATTAAAATTAGACATTGTTAAATGATAATTATGCATTTGACCTGCATGGGGTATAACTGGCACTTGATAGGCTTCAGCCAATGCATTAATTTTTTGTGCAATCGTAAACCCACCAACTCTATTATTATCGTATTGGATATAACTAACAGCTTTTAAATCTAACAATTGCTTAAAACCAAATAAGTTAAACTCATGTTCTCCACCTGAGATAGGTATCATGTTCATTTTGTTTAATTCCGCATATCCATGTATATCGTCTGCAACAACTGGTTCTTCTAGCCATCTTGGATTAAACTCCATTAGTTTTGGTATCATTCTTTTTGTATAGTCTAAATTCCATCCCATATAACATTCCATCATAAGGTCTGTATCTTCACCAATTACTTCTCTTACTGCTTTAGCAAGCTCTATATTTTTTTTCATACCATCTGGTCCATCTTTGGGACCCCAGCCAAATCTCATCTTAAACATTTTGAAACCTTGATTGACGTAATTCTCAGCCTCTATTTGAAGTTCCTTAATTGGTTGACTATAAAGCTTAGACGCATAAACAGGAATTTTTTCTTTCGTTCTTCCACCAAGTAATTTGAATACAGGTTTTTTTGTAATCTTTCCCATAATATCCCAAAGCGCAATATCAATTGCAGAAATAGCAACCATACCAACTCCTCTACGTCCCCAAGCATGTGTTCTCCTATACATTTTTTCCCACAGGTAAGCATAATCAAAAGGGTCTTCACCAATTACTAAAGGTTTTAAATATGTATCGATAATTTTTTTTGTAACTTGTGGTGCTAGAGCCGCATTACCTATTCCAATTATTCCATTGTCAGTTTCGACTTCACAAATTAACCATTCATGAAATCTAAATGATCCCATCGCATCTGATTTTTCATAAAGAAGATCGGATGCATTTGTGCAAAAATTATTTTGAGGAGGAACAGTTTTTCCATTCCATTGATAAACTTTTGTTCTGATATTTTTTATTTTAGTCATTATTTATTTTTATTTTCAGCCATTGTTAATGCAATTTTAAATGAATTCAAAGTAGGTTCTAAGTTAGCTTTATTTTGACCAGCAATATCAAAAGCTGTACCATGAGCAGGAGTGGTTATAGGTATCGGCAAACCTCCTTGCACAGTTACTCCTTTATCAAATCCAAATGCTTTTAGACCTGATTGTAAAGCGTCATGATACATACCAACAATACAATCATGATTTTTGTTTTTATATGCTGTTATAAACGACGTATCACAGGGCAACGGTCCATCAGCATTTATTCCTTGTTTTTTTGCCTCCTCAATAGCAGGTAAGATTTCATCTTTTTCCTCAGTACCAAATTCTCCATGAGGATTGAGAGCTTGAACTGCCACTCTTGGTTTATCAATTCCATTTAATTTCATTGTTTCATTTATTAGTTTAATTGGCTTAATAATTTTTTCTTTTTTTATTTGGTTAGCTACTTCTCTAATCGGTATATGAGATGTAACTCTTGCAGTCCAAAAATTATCTATAACGTTAAATTCACAGAAAAAATTTTCAACATCTAGCTTTTCAGCCATTAAATGCAATTCATCTGAGTGCTTATTTCCCCCAAGTTTTAAGCTTGTTTTATTAAATGGACCAAAATTAATAGCGTGAATTTTGTTCTCTTTAGCAAGTTCTAGAGCTAAATTTAGCGCAGATAGAACGCTTTCACCTGACTCTTTTGAACATTCAGATAATTTGTATTCATGATTTTTACCTTTTGAAATGTCAATAAAGAATTTACTACCTTGTTCAAAATTAATATTTTCAAAATTATTTACAAATATTAAATCTTGAGAATTACCAGTTATTTTGTTTCCACTCTCTAATATTTTTTTTTCACCTATTACAATTATATTAACCTTATTGGTTATATTCTCATTTAATAATTTAGATACTAGCTCTGGCCCTATACCTGAAGGGTCGCCTAGTAATAGTGCTATATTAATTTTATTTTGGGACATTTTTTTCTTTACGCTTTGTATTAGATTATGTTTATATAATTATTTATAAATTAACTAAAGAGGGAAATAATGAAAAAAAGCTTTAAACTATTTTTAGCAGCTGCTTTCCTAGTAACTGAATTTTTTGTTGTAGCTCTTCCATTAATGATTACTTCAGCTAAAGCTGATGGTCATCCAATACAGGCAATAACTCACGCTGGTTTTGGTGGTGGAACTGACGTTACAACAAGAATGATGTTATTAAGAGCAAGAAGAGTCCTTAAGCAAGACATGCAATTAGTGAACAAAAAAGGTGGTGGTGGAGCCGCATCTATGGATTATATGATGTCTTTACCGGCTGATGGAAATCACACTTTAACTTGGACAACAGGTCATGCTGTATCTATGGCTTTAGGAAAAACTAAAGTTAAGTTAAGTGATATGCAACCACTTGCTAGAGGTACTGACGACCCTCAATTATTTGTTGTAAGTTGTAAAAATGACATCAAAGATGCTAAAAAATTTATTAGCACGCAAAAATCAAAATCACTAAAATATGGAACTACTCATACTGGTGGTATTGATGATGTTAGTGCAATCGCATTTACAAAAAAAGGTGGATTAAAAGATCCAACCATAGTTGCGTACAAAGGTGTTGCACCAATTAAAACTAATCTTATCAAAGGAGATATTGATGTAGGTGTTTTAAACTTAGGTGAAGCATTAACTGAAATAAATGAAGGTAAACTTTGTGTTTCAGTTGTATTAGCAAACAATAGAATGGCTAAAATTGGAGACTCTCCAACAGCAAAAGAATTAGGTATTCCTGTTTCTTTATCTACTGTGAGAGGCTTTGTAACTAAAAAAGGTGCTCCAGCAGATAGGGTTAAACAACTTGAAGCTGGAATGATGAAAGCTATGAGCCACAACTATTACAAAAATTTCTTAACTGAAATTGGTCTTGATGAAACTAGTGTAGTTGGTGCGGATGAATGGGGTAAGCAAATGGAAGAAATGCTTGCTGAAATGACTGCACAGCTTAAAGCTTTAGGTTACATTAACTAATTTAATTAAAAGTACATTTGATATGAAAAATGTACAAAAATTAAAAAGGGCAAACAAAAGTTTGCCCTTTTTTTTTAAAGATGAATTTAAAGTTTCTTTTGTAATTATTTTTGTATCAATAATCTTACTTCTTACTACTTTTACGTTTGACGTTGTTCCTCCAATTTTGAATAGAGGAATTCAACCAGCAACATTTCCAAAAGCATTACTAGTCTTGATAATTACAATGACATTACTTGTTTATTATTTAGCAACCAAAAATCCCTGGAAAAATGAAAAAAAATTACCAAAATCATTTTTCTTAACATTGTTTAGTTTTATCTTATTTGTAATAGTTTCTAAAACTTTAGATTTCTTTTTAGCCATATCAGCTTTGTCAATTTTTGTTTCTTACTATTGGGGTGAAAAAAGATTGTTTTATTTATTATTAGTTGGAATTATTTTTCCAATTATTGTCTTTATTTTTTTTGAAACAATTTTGGGTTTAAGATTCCCTCCAGGTATAATTACCAACATTTACTATAGCTAGATGGATAATTTACTTTTAATGTTGGCACCACTTTTCAGTTCTAAACTAATATTAGTTTTGTTTTTTGGAACTTTGTTTGGATTAATTTTAGGAGTGTTGCCTGGACTAGGACCAACAACAGGTGGAGCATTAATTTTACCATTTACTATGACATTAGATCCATTGTCTGCAATTGTTTTATTGACCTCTATCTATTGTGCTGGAACATATGGTGGCGCAATAACAGCTGTGCTTATAAATACTCCTGGTACTCCAGCAGCTGCAGCAACTTGTTTAGATGGTTATCCTTTAGCACAAAAAGGTGAAGCTGGAAGAGCTCTTGGTATGGCAACTGTATCAAGTACAGTTGGAGGTATTTTTAGTGTTATTATATTAGTTTTTTTTGCACCTATACTTGCACAACTTGCTTATGAGTTTGGTCAACCAGAATATTTTGCATTAGCCATTTTTGGTTTAACGATGCTTGCTTCAATAGGTGAGGGTAGCCCAATTAAGAATTTAATTGCAGGAGCATTTGGAATATTGATCTCAACAGTTGGAAAAGATTTTATGACTTCGATTGATCGTTTTACATTTGGTATAAATGAACTAACCGAAGGAATTGGTTTTATTCCAGTTGTAGTTGGTTTATTTGCAATGAGTGAGATGTTGACTCAATCTACACTTATTAATCAAGTATTTAACAGAATAGCTTTAAAAGCAATCAAGCTTCCAACTAAAGAAGATTATAAAAAAACTTGGAAGACAATTTTACGATCAAGTGGAATAGGATCTTTTATAGGAGTTTTACCAGCAGAAGGTGGAACTGTTGCATCTTTAATTGGCTATTCTGAAGCTAAGAGATTTTCAAAAAATCCAGAGGAATTTGGCAAAGGATCAATAGAAGGTATTGCTGGTGCAGAAGCAGCAAATAATGCAGCAACTGGAGGTGCAATGGTTCCTACGTTAGCGCTTGGTATACCTGGTAGCGCAACAACAGCAGTTATTCTCACTGGATTAATTATTCATGGGGTTAGACCTGGTCCAGACTTATTTAGAGAACAACCAGATTTCTTATATGGCATTTTTGGTGCAATGCTAATAGCTAATATTCTCTTTTTTATTTTTGGATTTTTTGGAGCAAAAATATTTGCAAGAATAACTTTGGTACCTAACAAAATCTTATGGCCAATGATATTTGCAGTTTCCGTATGTGGAACTTATTCTTTAAATCAATCTATAATAGATGTTTGGATTATGTTATTTTTTGGAGTTTTAGGTTTTTTTATGAGAAGATATGGCTTTTCTGTTGTTCCAGTTATCATAGGATTAATTTTAGGTGAGTTAGTCGAAGGAACACTAAGACAATCTCTGGTAATATTTGATGGAAATTGGCTGATGTTTTTTACAAGACCAATTGCATTAACTTTCTTTATTTTGTCTTTAATTGCTTTAGCTTTTCCTTTAATAAGATCAAAAAAAAATAAATAATGATTAAGTATGACTTAAAAAATCGAATTGCAGTTGTTACTGGTGGAGCTCAAGGGTTTGGTTTAGCAATAACCGAAAGATTTTTAGATGCAGGTGCAAATGTTGTGATTTGGGATATTGATGAGAGTGCTGCTAAAGTAGCTATTGATAAACTAAAATCAGAACACCTAAGTCATCAAATAGTAGATGTAACTAATTTTGAAACTATTAATAAAAATTTAGAGGAAGTAGAAAAAAAATATGGAAAAATAGATATTTTTGTTAATAACGCAGGTATCACAGGCATGAATGCTACTTTAGCTGAATATCCTTTAGATGAATGGAAAAAGGTAATGAATTTAAATTTAAATTCTGTTTTTTATTGTTGTAAAGCAGTTGTACCTTTTATGTTAAAAAATGATTACGGTAGAATAGTAAATATTGCATCAATCGCAGGGAAAGAAGGAAATCCTAATGCAAGTGCTTATAGCACCTCTAAAGCTGGTGTAATAGGTTTAACAAAATCTTTGGGTAAAGAACTTGCACAAAAAAATATAGCTGTAAATTGTGTTACTCCTGCAGCTGCAAAAACGAGAATTTTTGATCAAATGACCGAAGAGCACATTAACTACATGTTATCAAAAATTCCTAGAAACAAATTTGCAAAAGTAGAGGAGCTTGCTTCATTAGTTACTTGGTTGGCAAGTGAAGAAAATTCATTTTCAACCGCAGCTGTTTTTGATTTAAGTGGTGGAAGAGCCACATATTAAAATGTATATAGGAATAGATCTTGGTGGAACAAAAACCGAGTCTATAATTCTTGATGAAAATGGTAAAGAGATTGAAAGACTGAGAAAAGATACTCCTCAAAATTATAATGGTACTTTAGATACATTATGTGGCTTAGTAAATTACTTAGAGGATAAATATCAAAAAAAATGTACTGTAGGTGTAGGAACTCCAGGTGCATTGTCCAAAGAAACTAATTGTATTAAAGGAGGAAACTCCACGTGGCTTAACGGGAGACCTTTAAAAAATGATATTGAATTAAGATTGAACAGAAAAATTATTTTGGAGAATGATGCAAACTGTTTTGCTTTATCAGAAGCTTATGATGGTGCTGGATCTAAACATAATATTGTTTTTGGTGTAATAATTGGAACCGGTGTTGGAGGAGGTTTAATTATTAATAAAAAAATAATAAATGGTTTTAACAATATTACAGGTGAATGGGGGCATAACCAAATGCCTTTTGGATCTAATGATAAGTGGAATAGACATGACTGTTATTGTGGAAAAAAAGGATGTATAGAAACTTTTTTATCTGGCCCTGGTTTTTCCAAACATTATTCTGATACTCATAATGTTAAATTAGATGCAAAAACTATTCAGAAAAATGCTAATGAAGGGGATGAAAAAGCTCTGGAATTTATCTTTGAATACTTAGATTATTTAGCAAGAGGATTATCGCAAGTAATAAATATTATTGATCCAGGAGCAATTGTTTTAGGAGGAGGAGTATCTAATATGAAACAAATTTATGAAAATATTAATCCAAAATTAAAAAAATATGTTTTTAGCGACACAGTGAATACCGAAGTGGTAAAAAATAAATTTGGAGACTCTAGCGGTGTAAGAGGAGCCGCTGATCTAGGAAGACAGTCAATTTAATAAGATAAATTAAAAGTTTTAAAATAAAAAAAATATTTGTTGTAAAAAGAGTCTCTGTTATTGGAGCTTTATAATTTATGGTGGTATAACTTGCTCTAGGTGAAAGTTAAAAGCTCAATTATTCAAAATAAATTTATTAGAGTCCAAACTCTAAATTATGGAGCTAGTCTTTTTGAAATTTATCATAAGAAAAAAAAAATAAATTTAGTTTTAAATTTAGGATCAAAAGAAAATTATCGATATAAGCATCCAAGCGTTGGATCAACATGTGGAAGGTATGCAGGTAGAATTTCTAATTCAAAATTTAAAATTGCAAATAAAAAATTCATTTTAAGTTCAAATGAGGGTAAAAATATACTGCATGGCGGCAAAGTTGGTTTCTCTTACTATCCATGGAAAAAATTGAATCAAACAAAAGATAAAATTATATATCAACTTCATTCAAGAGATAATGATCAAGGCTTCCCAGGGAATCTAACAGTTGGTTGTACTTATCAAATTAGAAATAAATATCTGATTATAAAATATGAATATAAATCAGATAAATGTACTCATGTAAACTTGACAAATCATAGTTATTGGAATTTGGAAAAAAATAAAAAAAAATTGATTTATAATCATGATTTAAAATTAAACTCACATAAATATCTTCAAATAAATAAATATTTAATTCCAACAGGTGTTTTTAAAAAGGTAAAAAACTCTATTTATGATTTTTTAAGTTTTGAAAATATTGGTAAAAAATTGAATTATTTTAAAAAGAAAAAGTTAAATGCTAAATTTAAAGGTTTTGATACTACGTTTGTAATTAAAAAAAATTCCAGAAATTTTGTTGGATCTTTAAAAAATAATAAAAGTAATATTGAAGTTAATTTTTTTTCAAATTTACCTGGTGTTCAACTTTATTCAGCACAGAATTTGAAGTACAAAAAAAAATTATTTCCATATCAAGGTATTTGTTTAGAGACTCAATATTTTCCCGATACTCCCAATAAAAAAAATTTTCCAAGCACATTGATTAAACCTAATAAAAAATACACATGCTTTACCAAAATTAAGATCACTTAATCAATTATTAGCAAATAGTAATGTTAAATTTTATTTAAATTTATAAAGATCCATTGTTTTGACATAATTTTTTTGTTAGCTTTGAATATGAAAAAAATAATTCTTATAACTTTTTTTAGCTTATTATTTTTCACAAATTCAAATGCTGCTTGCGATGATCCTTTAACCGAAGGTGTAGATTATTCAAATTGTAGATTTTCAGACTCACAAGATTTACAGGGAAGCTATCTGCCAAACTCGAATCTTTCATTTGCAAGTTTCATTCAAGTAAATTTTGATAAAAGTATCATGATGACTTCAAATTTGTCATTTGGAACATTTCCTGAGTCTACATTTGTAAGAGCAAACCTATATGAGTCTGTTTCTATAGGAGCAAATTTTGAAAAAACTAACTTTACTGGAGCTAACTTAACTAGAGTTGATTTTATGGGTGCGACTTTAATTGAAGCAAATTTTCAAAATTCTAATTTAATGGAAGCTAATTTTACATCCTCTAACATTACTAATGCTAATTTTGATGGAGCTAATTTAACCGGAGCTACTTGGACCAATGGTCAAACTTGCGGTCCTGAGTCTATTGGTACCTGTAAACAGTAATCAATGAATACATCAGTTAATACTGACGATGTTATTTTTAATTTTTTTAAACAAATTTGTGATGAAAAGAATGATGAAAAATGTGTGGAGCTAGGTAAAGAATGGATAAAAGCGATGGAGACAAATCTATCTGAAATGGAAAAAAATCTTAATGGAGCTGACAAGTTAAAGCATAAAGATGATATTCAAAGCAATCGTGATCACTTAAATAGTCTGAAGAATAAAAACTCCTCTGAATGGAGACAATATGCAACTCAATGCATGATTGAAATAATGAATCATAAGAACCAAAAATAATTAAGGAAATAAAATTTAAATTACTAGCCATATCAATTAATTTAATATAGAAATCTTTTTAAGGGGTGTCTTAACAGACTGAGATTATACCCTAAGAACCTGTCCGGTAATTCAGAAAGGGATAAAATGGATAAAGTATATTTTTTAAGTCAACAATCATCTTTAGTTATAGTTATTTCAATAAGTTTTATATTTGCAATAATAGGTCTTTATCATTCAAAAAAATTTCAAGGTATAAATAATTACCTAACAGCGAATAGAAATATAGAATTATTGTCTTTGACCACAAGTCTAGTTGCTTCAGCATTAGGTGCTTGGATTCTTTTTGGTCCTGTTGCTGCTGCGACATGGGGTGGTCTAGGTGCAGTAATTGGCTATGCATTAGGAACAGCTTTTCCAATGATCTTTTTAATTTATTTAGGAAAAAAAATAAGAAGTGATTTTCCTAAAGGATCTTCCTTAATTGAATTTATGAGAAAAAAGTTTGGCAAGAGCTTATTTAAATTAATTCTACTAATGACAATTTTTTATATGTTTATTTTCCTTTGCGCTGAAGTAACTGCAGTGGCAGTTTTAATCAATTATCTATCAGGAACAGAACTTTGGATTACGGCTTTAATTGTATTGATATCAACTCTGACTTATACGCTGTATGGTGGTTTAAGAGCATCAATATTTACTGACAACATTCAAATGGTTGTAATCGGAATATTACTATTTATTTTAATTTTAATAATTAGTTCATCAAGTGGAAGTAATTTTTCATTCGAATTTATTGAGAGTAAAAATCCACAACTTTTAAGCTCATCATATATTCCAAATTATACAGCTGGGCTAACTTTTTTTATAGCTGTCGCAGCAACAAATTTATTTCATCAGGGTAATTGGCAAAGAGTATATGCAGCAAAAAATTACCAAACTTTAAAAACAAGTTTGATCATCTCATTTTTTATAGTTATCCCTATTATTTTTATAATGGGTTTTATCGGAATGGTTTCATTTTCTATAGACTCAAGTACAAGAGCTGATTTAGGTTTTTTTACTTTGTTATTAAAAGATCAAAAAGAACTTATATCTTTAATTATTATTATACTGGGATTATCACTTACAATTTCTACAGTAGATACTTTAGTAAATGCCATTTCAAGCTTGTTTGTTGTTGACGGTAAAGCAACTTTTGGATTAAATAAAAATACAGATTATTTAAAAATATCAAAATATTTTATTATTCTTTTATCTATAATTGCTTTTGGTATAGCTTCTAAAGGATTTGATATTTTGTATTTATTTTTATTAGCTGATTTGTTTTGTTGTGCATTCGTTATAACTGTTTTTTATAGTTTTTATAAAAAAATAGATGAAAAAACTGCTTTTATTTCAATTATAATTGGTTTGGTTGGAGGTTTTTTAATGTTTCCTTTTCCAGATTTTTCTAAAAGTTTATTAGTTGGAGTATTTTTATCTAAAGAATTATTTTCATCGTTTATAACTCAGTCTCTATTATTTTTATCTTTTCTTTTTGCAACTTTTATACCTGCAATAATTTTAAGAATTAAAAATATTTAAACCTAGATTGATGATCTTATAGCTTTATAAATAAGATCCTTTGATGTTTCACCAATACTTCTATAAATTTCTTTATTTTCTTTAAAAATTAAAAGAGTTGTCTGGTATTGTACGTTAAAGAATTTTGCAATTTCTTTATTTGTTACATCGAAAGCAAAATATTCAATATTATCAAAATCATTAACAGCTTTATTTAAAACTTTCATTTGACTGGCACAAGATGTGCAATACTTAATCCAAGAACTTACTACTACCACTTTCCCTTCTGATAATGCTTTATCAAAATCTACTTTGTTGTAAGTAGTTTCTTTTGCAATCGCGTTAAAGTTAAATACAGAAATACAAAAAATTAATAATAATATTTTTTTCATTGAATAACTTATTTATGATAATTTTATTAGATTGTAATCCACTAAATTGTCTCTATATACGTATTGTCTATAATGTCTAATAATCAAATAAATATCACAAATTTATCAAAAATTTACGATAATGGATTTGAAGCTCTTAAAAATATAAATTTAGACATAAAAAAAGGTGAAATTTTTGCTATGCTTGGACCGAATGGGGCAGGCAAAACAACTCTAATAAGTATTATTTGTGGTATTGTTAAGCCATCATCAGGACAAGTTTCGGTTGAAAATTTTGACATAATTGAAGACTATAGAGAAACAAGATCAAGAATTGGTTTGGTTCCACAAGAGCTAACGTTAGAACAATTTGAAACTGTATTTAATAATGTTTCATATTCAAGAGGTCTTTATGGAAAAAAACCTGACCCTTTATATATTGAGAAAGTTTTAAAGCAGCTAAGTCTGTGGGATAAAAAAGACTTAGGGCTTAGACAATTATCTGGAGGAATGAAAAGAAGAGTTTTAATTGCAAAAGCATTATCACATGAACCATCTATACTATTTTTAGACGAACCAACTGCTGGCGTAGATGTAGAATTAAGAAAAGAAATGTGGAAAGTTGTTGAAGACCTAAGGGAAACAGGTGTTACTATAATTTTAACAACTCATTATATAGAAGAAGCAGAAGCAATTGCAGATAGAGTTGGTGTTATAAACCAGGGAGAACTGATTATAGTAGAGAAGAAAAAAGAATTATTAAAAAAAATGGGAAACAAAACATTAAAAGTAGAGTTACAGGAAGAAATAAGTGAAATTCCAATTACACTTAAAAAGTATAATCTAACAGTAGGTGATAACAATACATCACTTAATTATAAGTATGATTTAAGAGATAAACAAACAGGTATTACAAATTTATTACAAGATATAAAAGATTCTGGTCTAAAATTAAGAGATTTAAAAACAGAACAAAGCAATTTAGAAAAAATTTTTGTTAGTTTAGTAAAGGAAAATAATGAAATTTAATTATTATGCATTAAAAGCAATTTATCTACATGAAATGGATCGTTTCAGAAGAACTTTGGCGCAATCATTACTATCTCCTGTTTTATCTACCTCGTTATATTTTATCGTTTTTGGATCGGTAATAGGTGGCTATGTTCAGAACATAGATGGAATAAGTTATGGCTCATATATTGTTCCAGGATTATTAATGTTAACTTTGTTAACTCAATCAATAAGCAATACATCTTTTGGTATTTTTTTTCCAAAATTTAATGGAACTGTTTATGAAATTTTAGCTGCTCCAATATCAACATTAGAAATAGTTTTAGCTTTTGTTGGAGCTGGTGCGACTAAAACATTAATTGTTGGTGCAATGATTTTTTTGACTGCAACATTTTTTGTTGAAGTTGAAGTTAAGTATCCATTATTAATGATTTTTTTGTTAGTTTTAGTTTCTTTCACTTTTGCATTATTTGGATTTTTAATTGGTCTAATGAGTTCAAATTTTGAGCAAATGTCAATTATTCCATCTTTAGTTATAACCCCTATGGTTTTTTTAGGCGGCAGTTTATATTCTCTTGATATGTTGCCTGAGTTTTGGCAGATTGTAACTTATTTTAATCCTGTAGTTTATTTAATCAATGGACTTAGATATGCGTTCTATGGTGTTTCAGATTTTAACATATGGATTAGTGTAGGGTTAATGTTGTCATTCTTGTTTGTTTGTATTTTTCTCGTAACAAACCTACTAAAAAGAGGTTACAATATTAAAGCTTAATTACATTATATTCTAAGAAATGATTAAATATATTTTACCGGCAATAATTATTTTTTTGATAATTTTATTTTGGGAAAAAATTACAGAATCCGTTTACAAGAAATTTAAAATAAGATTAAATTATATTGTGGTCATACTAATAAGTTTAATATTAGTGGTTATTTTTTTTCTTTTAAATAATTAAACCTCTTTAAAATGGAGATAAATCTATTATTTTTTTTTACAGTTGTTCCTGCGATTATTTTATATGGGATTGCAAAATCAGGCTTAGGTGGATCCATGACTTTAATTTCTGTGCCCCTGATGACAATTGTAATGCCTTTAAATCAAGCATTAGGTATTATTCTTCCGATTCTTATATTTTCAGATTTTATAGCAATCTACAAATATAGAAAAGAATTTGATTTTGGTACATTAAAATTAATGGTTCCTTTTGCAGTGATTGGAATAATTATTGGGTCATTAACTTTTTCTTATTTTTCTGAAGAGCTATTGAAATTTATTATTGGATTAATGGGTTTTCTTTTTGCAGGACATTATTTCTTTTTAAAAAAAAATAAAGAGACAAAATCGAATAAAAATTTTTTTAAAGGAGGAATTTGTTCTACTGCAGCAGGCTTTACAAGTTTTTGTGTTCACGCAGGTGGTACTCCAACAAGTCTTTACTTACTTCCTTTAAGAATGAAGAAAGAAATTTATGTAGGTACAAGAATTATTTTCTTTACATTTGTAAATTTAATTAAACTTCCACTTTATATCAATTTATCTATGACAAATTTTGATACATTCAAAAATTCGTTAATTTTATTTCCACTAGCTTTAGCTGGAATATTAATGGGATATAAGCTGATTAAGATAATTGAGGAAAAATTATTCTATAATATTTTATATGCTTTGATTTTTATTACGAGTTCAAAGCTATTATATGATTATCTGATATGACACATTTGAAAATTTATAATTTTGTGTAAATTAGAAAACTTACTCATCAAATATGAAAAATATGTTTAAAACCAGAATAAAAGCAAGATTAAGAAAAAATAAACAAATATTAAACAAAAATATAGATAATTTTTTTGGATGGGTTAAAGGAGCGAAGTTAGTTGAGCTTAAAAATTGTAACCCAGAAGAAGATCCTGTTAGACCTGAATTAGATAATAATTTTAGAACAGGTTTTGGCAGAAAAATTTATGGAGTAGAGTACCAAAATGAAATTCACGCCGTAATGTGTTTTGCATATGTTAATAAAATACCAAAAAGTGTTGATGAACTAGAAAAATTAAGCACTGATGCCTTCCTACAAAGTGCTATGAGAGATCAAAAAGGAGGTCAAATTGCAATTGCTTATACAGTTTGGTCAAAAAAAAGGGGAGGTGGAAAATTAATAGTAAAAGAAGTTTTTAAAAAAATAAAAAAATCAAATCATTTAAATCGTCTTGTAACTCTTTCACCCTTAACAGAAATGGCAACTAATTTTCATAAAAGAAATGGAGCAAAATTAATTCAAATAAATAAAAATACTCAAAATTTTGAGTATAAAGTGATGTAAAGGATGAAATTTTTTAAATTTTACTTTGTATTATTTTGTATTTTTTGTATTTCCCCTTATCCTATTGCTATGTCAAATGAAGAGGCTCCTTATGATATTATTAACAAAAATGAAGTATACGAAATTAGAAAATATGCTGATCGTTTGGCCGTAGAAACATCAACATCAGGTTCAGAAAATAATTTTCGAAAATTATTCAATTATATTTCAGGTAGAAATAAAAATAACGAAAAAATTAGTATGACAACACCTGTTACACAGGTTGAAAAAAATGGAAGTATGACTATGCAATTTTATTTGCCCTCAAAATATAATTCTAGTAATGCTCCTAATCCTATAAGAGAAGACGTAAATTTAATCACTGTTGAAGGAGGTTATTATGCAGCGCTTAGGTATTCTGGTAGAGCATCAGATAAAAACTTTGTAAAACATATGGAGATATTAGAAAAAGAGTTAAAAAAAAATAATATTTCAATTATAAGCCCACCGATAAGAGCAACTTATGATAGTCCTTTTACGCTTCCGATGAATCGAAGAAACGAAGCTATGTTCAAAGTCAAAATAAATTAATGAAATCAAAATTTGAAGCAATGGTATTATCTTGTATAGATCCAAGATTCCAACACTTAATTCATGATCATTTAAAGAAAAAAAAATTAACAGGAAAATATAGTGCTTTCACAATTGCGGGTGCTGCAATAGGTGTTACACATAATAAATTTAAAAAATGGCATAAAACTTTTTATGATAATTTAGCAACGTCAATTCAATTACATAAAATAGAAAAGTTAATTGTAATAAATCATTTAGATTGTGGGGCAGCACAAATTGCTAATGGAAAAAAAGAATTTAGTCCAGTAAACGAAAAAAAAATTCATAAACAATCGTTCTCTAAAATTAAAAGACAAATAAAAAAAAGATTTCCAAAATTAAAAGTAGAATTAAATCTAATTTCTTTGGATAGTAAAATTACTAAATTCTAATTATTGATTTCTTATTAGTGGATAAACTTTAGGATTTAGATATTTTAAGTTTGTTAGCAATATTAAAATTAAAGTAACAAAGCCAATTGAAAATCCTAAATAAATTAAAACTTTAAAGTCAAACATCCACACTAGCTCAAAAATATTTTCCATAATAAATTTTGAACCAATTACTGCAAACAATATTGCAATTAAAATTACAGATTTAAAAATAATGATGAACTCAATAAGGGATGAAAAAACAATTTGTTTTTTTGAAAAACCCAAAATTTTAAAAACTAAATTTTGATATTCTTTAACTTTTCCTTGAACCATAATTGCGCTCGAAATTACGATTAACCCTATAACAATCGTAACCGCTGAAATTAAAGTAACTGCAATAAATACTTTATTTAAAACAGCTGTAACTTTAGATAAATAATCTGCAATTTTTATCATTGATAAACTCGGCATGATTTCAAGCATCTCAGTTTCATCAAATTTATTTGAATTAAACTTTGCAGTAGCTAAATATTCATGAGGTATATTTTTTGCAAATTGAGGATTAAATAACATTGCAAAATTGATACTTAAATCTCGATAATCTACTTCTCTAAAATTAATGACCTCTCCTTCAATTTCTCGTCCATAAACATTTAAAGTAAAAATATCACCTAACTGAATATTAAAATCTTTAGCAACTTTTGCATCTAGAGATATTTGAAGTTGATCTGGGTTTGATAAATCCCACCATTTACCTTCTAAAATTGGATTATCTTCAGGTATATTTTCCACCCATGAAGATCTTCGTTCACTACCAATTACCCAGTAACTATCATTATCTGGTTTAATATAAGTGTTAGGATCTACACCATTAATTTTTACAATTCCAGAGGATACCATTGGCACAATTTCAATAAATGCATTAGGATCCATATTTAAAATACCTTGTTCAAATTTCTCTCTTTCTCCTTTTTGAATACCAACAAAGAAATAATCAGGCGCAATATCTGGAATAGATTTAGCAATTTCTCTTTTAAAATTTGTACCAACTAAAGCCAATGTTAATAATAAAGTAACTCCTAAGCCAAGAGACATAACTGTAATGGGAGTTATACTTTTTGTTTGGGTAATATTTTTGATTGAAACTTTTAAAGAAATTATTGGACTAGATTTGAATTTTTTTAAGAAAAAAATGATTAATTTTGAAAGTAAGAAAAATACAATTAAACATACAAAAAAAACAGCAAAGTAACCCAAGCTATAAGAAGGTTGTTCAGATCCTACTGTGAATAATAAAATTAAGATGGATAACAAACCAAAGCTTAGAAAAACTGATTTCTTAGAATAAAAAAATTGAAGGTTTTGGAATACGTTTCTAAATAAATTAGATGCTTTAACTTGATCAATAGAACTGATTGTTGGAATAGAAAAAATTACCAGAACCAATAACCCCACTAAAAATATTTTTAAAAAATTAATAATTGAAAATACTGGATAAACATTCAATCCCAATCCATCAGATAAATATTTATCTGCTATTGGTACAATTAAAAAACTCAATCCATAGGCAACAACAGTGATGATAAATAAAAGTATAAATAGCTGCAGGTAATAAAGTGTTTTAATATTGCCTGAATAAAAGCCAACTGCTTTTCGTACAGCTATTGACATGTTGTTTTGATTAATAAAAGAAAGCAAGGTATTTGCTATACCAATACCTGCTATCAACATTGCACTTATAGATACAAGAGATAAAAATTGAGAAAAATTATTTATAATTCTTTTTATCCCACTTGCAGAATTCTCTGGATATCTAAGTTTTACTTTTTGGTCATCATTAAAGATTTCTTCAATTCGTTGTTCAATTTCTTCTGGTTTATCATTCTCATTAAATTTAACTTTGTATTCATAGTTTAAAAAACTTCCAATACCATTTAGTTTCAAAATTTCTAAAGTTTGTTTTCCTGCTAAAGCCCAATCACCAAATGCAACAAATCCGCTTACATCAGGCACTGATTTAATAATTCCAATTACTGTAAAATTTTGATCTTGGACTTTTACTACTTCATTAATTTTAATATTTAGGGTTTTTGATAAACTTTCATTGATCAGGATAGTGTTAGGCTCTTTTTGCATTCTTTCATAAGCACCAATTGGCTCATAAACAACATTTCCATATAAAGGATATTTTTCATCTACAGTTTTAATTCTAGTAAATAATGATTTATTTTTTTCTCTGGCAGTAGTTGAAAGCATAGTACTGAACTCAATCATTTGAGAAACAGTTGCAAACTCTTTTACTTGATTAACTAGATCTAAATTCCCTTGATTACGATTGTAATCAATTTCCAAATCTCCACCTAAAAGTGCTTTGGCATTATCATTAAGTTCTTTTTTAAGACTATCTTCAATTGTGAAAATAGCACTTAAAATAAAAAGACTTATAAATAGCGTAACAATGATACTAGAAATTTTATGATAATTTCTGCTTAAGTCTTTTAAAGCATATTTAAAAATCAAACTAAGTTCTGAAGGATTATTTAATTTTTCCATCTTTAATTTTTATTTTTCTTTTAGCTTTGTCAGCAAGTTTGGGGTCATGGGTTACCATGATTAAAGAAGAACCTTCTTCTTTTACATATTTAAATAAAATATTTGCAATCATGATAGAATTTTCAGTATCTAAGTTTCCAGTTGGTTCATCTGCTAAGATTAATTCAGGCTTCATCGCAATTGCTCTAGCGATAGCAACTCGTTGCTGTTCACCACCCGATAATTGACTTGGTAGATTATTAAAACGATGTTTCAAACCAAATCGATCTAATAAAATTTTTGCTTCTTTTTCTGGATTTTTAAAATTATTAAGTTCAAGAGTTAAAGCAACATTTTCAACTGCTGTGTAATTAGGAATTAAATAAAAAGACTGAAATATTATTCCAATATTTTTCTTTCTTATCTCCGATACTTCGTCTTCACTAAGGCCTGTTATTTCTTGATCATTAAAAATTATTTTACCAGAGGTTGGTTTTTCTAAGCCCCCAATTAACATTATTAAACTTGTTTTCCCTGAGCCACTTTCTCCAACCACTGAAACAGTTTCTTTTTTCTTAATATTTAAATCAATATTCTTTAAAACACTGATACTATCTTTACCAGTTTGGTATTTGAGATTTATTTTTTTTAATTTAAGAAGAGCACTCATGAATAAAACTATATTTATTAAAATTTTGATATTTTTTCTAGTGCACATAAATGCAAGTGCAATAGAAAAGGTTGTTTTATTCGGTGATAGTTTGATGGCTGGATACGGATTACCTAAAGAACATCATTTATCGATAGTTTTAGAAAATAATCTTAAGCAGGCTGGTTTAAACATCAAAGTTGTTAATGGAAGTGTCTCTGGAAGCACATCATCAGGTGGATTAAATAGAGCTGATTGGAGTTTATCCGAACCAGGAATAGATTTAATTATTTTAGGATTAGGTGCTAATGATATGCTTAGAGGAATTCAACCAGAAGAAACAGAAAGAAATTTAGAACAAATAATAAATGTTGCTCAGAATAAAAAGATTAAAATTATTTTAGCTGGCATGGTGGCGCCAGATACTCATGGGGAAAAATATAAAAATGAGTTTGATGCTATTTATCCAAAGTTATCAAAAAAGTATAATTTAGCATTAATCCCATTTCTTCTTGAAGGTGTGGCACTTAATCCAAGTTTGAATCAACAAGATGGTATACATCCCAACAAAGATGGAACAATTAAAGTAAGTGAAACAATAAAAAAAAGTATTATTAATATAATTAAGTAAATGAAAATCTTTCTATCAATATTTAGCTTATTATGTTGCTTTAGTTATGCTCAAGCTCAAAATACAAATATTACTCTAAATTCTGATTTAAGTTTAAATTGTAAATTTGAAAAAGTAATTTTAAAAAATCCAGACCATAATTTTGTATCTTTCACAAAAGATCAAATTAAAAGAAAAGATATAAATAAGTTAATAATCGAGTCTAAAACACCAGACGTTCTAAGTGTTAAAAATTTATCAGAATTTTTTAATAAAATTGATTTAGAGGTTAAAATTTCGAATAAAGATATATTCTTAATCCAAGCATTCGATAAAGAAAGGAATTATTCTGAGTCTGCAGTCTATACTAGAAAAACAGGTGAACTTATTCACGAAATCACAACTAATATAAAACAAGAGGAAAAAGAAAAAGATATTTCTTTTTATAGTTGTAAAAATAACAACAAAGACACTTAAGACCAAAGACTCTAATTCTAATATTTGATAACATCTAACTATGAAGAAGGTATTCCTATTAATTTTGCTTTATTTATTTTCACAGGTTAGCTCTTTAGCAAATGAAAGGGATATTAGACTGAACCAACTGTTTAATGAGTTAAAAGCAAATAAATCGAAAGTAGCTTTTACAATTGAACAAGAAATTTGGGCTTTATGGAGCACCCATCCAACAGATGAAAAACTTACAGCAAGATTAGAGGAGGGCTCTCAATTTGTGAGAGACCAAAACTATATAAAGGCAAAAGATATCTTTACTGAAGTTATTAATATTGATCAAAATTGGGCTGAAGCTTGGAATAAAAGAGCAACTGTACTTTATATGCTAGGAGAATTTCAAAAATCTCAAGATGATATAGATCAAGTACTAGCCTTAGAACAAAGACACTTTGGAGCTTTAGCAGGACAGGGTTTAGTAAATATTCAACTTAAGAATTATGAAAAAGCTATAAGAAGTTATGAACAAGCACAAGAAATTTATCCTGCTATGAGATCACCAAAAATAATGATTAAGCAAATAGAAGAATTAATGAAACAGCAAACAATATAATGTGTGGAAGATACGTAGTAAAAAACCCAGTAACTAAAACAAATAAATTAGTTAAATCTGCAATTCAAGTTGATGATACCGAAAACTATAATGCTCATCCATATCAAAAACTTCCTGTCATAAAAAAATATAAAAATGGAAATACTTTAGAAAATCTACAATGGGGTTTAGTTCCAGGATGGGCTAAAGATAAAGATTTTAAAGCTTTGATTAATGCAAGGTTAGAGACTATTGATGAAAAAGTCTCTTTTAAAAAATTAATTAAAAACAATAGATGTGTAGCAGTTGCAGATGGTTTTTATGAATGGAAAAGGGAAGAGAAAGAAAAAACTCCTCATTATTTTACCCGTGAAGATACAAATTCTATTTATTTTGCTGGTATCTTTGAAAATGATCAGTTTTGTCTAATAACTGAAGAAGCAAAAGAAAACATAAATGAAATTCATCACAGACAACCTGTCATCCTTAATCAAACTGATATTAATCGTTATTTAAATTTAGAATTACAAGGCTCTGCATTTTTAAAAGAACGTAAAATTCCAAATTTAATTTTTCATGAAGTATCAAAAGATGTAAATAAGCCCACAAACAATAGCGCATCCTTAGTTCAAAAAGTTTAATTAGTCTCTAAAATTAACAAAATCAATTGGAAGACCTATATCAATTCCTTTGATCGCAGCCATAGCCTCTTGAAGATCATCTTTCTTTTTGCCATCTACTCTTAATTCATCACCTTGAATTTTGATTTGAATTTTTAGTTTTAGTTTTTTAATGTCAGCAATAACTTTTTTAGCATTTTCTTGGCTAATTCCTTCTTTTAATTCACTTAATTGTCTAATAGATCCTCCTGACGCTCCTTCAGAACTTTTAACCTCTAAAACCCTTGGATCTACCTTTCGTCTAACTAAATGTGTTTGTAATAATTCATTTACTTGTTTTAATTTTAATTCATCAGGTACATAAGTGGTGACTGATTTATCTTTTCGCTCAATTGAAATATGAAGCCCTTTAAAGTCATAACGATTACTGATTTCTCTTAAACAATTAGCTAAAGCATTATCAAACTCTTGATAATTAATTTTACTTATCACATCAAACGAAGGCATGGATATATTATACAGTATTAATGATTAAAATTTAAACTAAATTATAAAATTTAGTAATAATAAGGCATTTTAGCTTATTGAGTTAATTGTAAATAATAATATATTTAAAGTATGCTTAGTTATATCATTCCATTTTTAATACTTATCTTAGTAGTTGTTTTTATACATGAATATGGACACTATTATTTTGCAAGAAAATATGGAGTAGGTGTAACGGATTTCTCAATTGGTTTTGGTAAAGAGTTATTTGGTTGGAATGATAAATCAGGTACAAGATGGAAAATATGTGCAATTCCTCTAGGTGGATATGTAAAATTTTTTGGAGATAGGAATGTTTATTCACAAGCAGACCATCAAGAAATTTTAGAAAAATATAACGAAGAAGAGCGGGAAAAATTATTTATTTTAAAACCTTTATATCAGAGAGTTTTAATTGTATTTGGTGGTCCTTTAGCTAATTTCTTACTAGCTTTAGTAATATTTTTCTCAATTTATACATTTATAGGTAAAGATTTTACTCCTGCAGTCATAAATGAAGTTCAAAAAGATAGTCCAGCAATGGTAGGAGGATTAAAAGCTAAAGATATAATTCTAGAAATAGACGGTAATGAAGTTAAAAGCATTATGGAAGTTTCTAAGTTTATCACTATGTCTACTGGTAATGTTATAGACTTTAAGGTTAAGCGTTCTTACGATGAGTTAATTCTAAAAATCAAGCCAAATATAGTTGAGGGTGATGATGGATTGGGAAACAAAATTAATAAAAGAATGGTTGGTATTAAGCTTGGTGCCTATAATAATAAAGTTAACCATGTTAAATTAGGACCTGCTCAGGCTTTATATCACGCAGGTTATGAAGTTTATTTTGTAAGTGTTTCTTCACTTAAATACATAGGAGGAATGATTTTAGGTAAAGCAGATACTTCTCAATTAGGAGGTCCAATTAGAATTGCAAAAATCTCAGGACAAGTTGCAACCTTTGGAGTGTTGGCATTCATTAGTATGATGGCCTATATTTCAATAAGTTTAGGACTTATTAATCTATTTCCAATACCAATGTTAGATGGGGGACACTTAATGTTTTATGCATTTGAGAAAGTTTTAGGCCGACCTTTATCACAAAAAACTCAAGAAGGTTTTTTTCGAATCGGATTGTTTTTGTTGCTATCATTGATGTTTTTCACCACATTTAATGATCTAAAAGACCTAGGTTTATTTAGATAATTCACATTTTAAAACGTTTAAAAAAGTCAATAAAACCAACGTTTATTTAGGTTTCTACAAGATATTGTGTGTTTTAAAATAATAAACACTAAAAAAAAGCTTGATTTATCAACGTTTATGACAAGTATAAATATCAACCAACAAAACCGGAGCTAAAATGAACAAAAAACAACTAATTGCTAAGCTTTCTGGCTCATTAAATTTGAGCAAAGCAGATGCTGAGCGAACTTTTGATACAATTACCAACACTATTTTAGATGCTCTAAAAGGTGATGACTCAGTTAAAATCGCTGGGTTCGGTACATACAAAGTTGCTAAGCGAAAAGCGAGAGTTGGAAGAAACCCAAGAACAGGTGAGCAGATTCAAATTGCTGCCTCTCAAAAAGTAAAATTCTTACCAGCTAAAGCTTTAAAAGAAGTATTCAATAGATAAAATATTTCAACAGCCCTAACGTTTTTAAAAAACTCGTCTAGGGCTGTTTCTATATGCAAAAACTGCATAGCCAATTTTCCATATAAACGTTTCTAATTAAAATTTTAAAAAATATAAGCACTTCATAACGGAGGAGATTATGAATAAATTTTTTAAAAAAATAAATTTAATTTTATTATCATTTATCGCTATGATCAGTTTTACAACAGCGGTGAATGCTGAGACTACTATTTCACCAGAGGGTCAATATATTTTCAA
>CACOMI010000003.1 GCA_902628275.1 uncultured Pelagibacteraceae bacterium
TGTGAAATTGTAAGAGTTTTTTAATGTTAACATCTGACAAACCATCTCCATAAGTAAATATAAAATCTTTATCTTTTTTTAAATAATTTTTAATTTTAAGAAGTCTACCTCCAGTCATTGTATCAACACCAGTATCAATAACTGTTATTTTCCAATTTTCTTTATTTTTTTTTAAAATTTTTACATTTCCATTTCTATTATCTATTTCAACATCTGAGTTATGTAGTGCGTAATTATAAAAGTATTCTTTAATTAAGTATCCTTTATAGCCACATAAAATATAAAAATGATTTATTCCATAATAATTTAAATGTTTCAAAATGTGCCATATAATTGGTTTCTCACCTATTTCAACTAAAGGCTTAGGCTTTAACTCTGTCTCTTCACTTAATCTAGTTCCGTAACCACCAGCAAGAATAACTGCTTTCATTGATATTATTTTTTTTAATATTGTTAGTTAGACTACATTACTTTTTATAAATACAAAAGAAAACTGAATAAATTTTGTACAATATTTCTTAAACTTTAATAGTTTTTAATTCCAAGAATACATTCAGGATCTACAGGATTATCAGGCCTTGATCCAAACTTTAGTAAGTCTAATTTGTTATATTTTTTTGCAATATTTTCAGCAAACTGTCGAACCGTCATAGGTATTTCTGTACAAACGTTTATTGGACCAATTTTATTTCCAATTGAAATATCAGCAATAATTCTTCCAGCATCAGCTACATCCATAAAATCACGTATTTGCTTTCCAGTAGTTAATTCAGCATTTTCACCATTCTTTAGTTGTTTATGAATATAAGCCGTGAGTCTTTTTTCACTTTCTCCCTCTCCATAAAGAGCAAAAAGTCTACACCATGAAAACTCAATTGATTGTTCACGTAGCCACTGTGATAAGAAAATATATAATGCAGCTTTAGTAGCCCCATAATTTGTCGATGGTTTTAAGGGAGTATCTACAGATAAAACTCCTTTTGTTAAATCATATTCAAAACATGTGCCAATACCAACAAAACGTCTAACACCAGCGTTCGCTGCACCTTTGACAAGATTGAGCGATCCTTTTAAACACTCTATATTTCTTGGTGATTCTTTATGATCATGATCCATGTACCATGCATTATGAATTATGATATCAACATTTTTACACTGCGTCTCCCACCAAATTTCATCTTCTTGAAATATATCTTTTGATTTAATAATTTTTTTTATATTAGAAATATCTTTTAGCATCACTTCACTTCCTGGGCGACATACATGAATTGTAGAAAAATTTTTGTTTGCTAATGCTCTAGCTATCTGTTTGCCAACAAATCCAGTGGATCCTGTTAAAAGAATATTTTTCATAAATTTATATATTTATTTTTTTGAAATCATGTGGAAAGAAGTATTATTTATTTTTTAATTTACTTCTATTAAATCTTAACATTTTTAAATACATTTTCCAGTATTTAAGCCAAAATTTAATTTTAATCATAGGGTCTGACATCCATTCATGTTTTTTAAAAAACCTTTTCATACCAATAAGAAAATCTTCATTGATGTCTGTCAGTTGTTCTTTGTTGTGTTTACGTTGGATTACAAGATTTTTTTTTAATACATGGTATTCATAACCATAATAAAGTGCTCTAATTAAAAAATCTTTATCATTAGATAGATGTATATAATCATCAAAACCACCCAAGCCAACAAAAAGTTTTTTTTCAACTATGAGGTTAGATATACCACATCCAGGATTTACTAATAATATATCTTTCATTTTAATATTATCTTTTAACTGTTTGTATGGAATTTTTTTATTATTTTGAAGTTTAAGAAACCAAGTATAAACAATTTTGCTTTTTTTATCTGAAATTAAATTTTGTGTTTTTTCCAAGTAATCTGTTTCCCACATATCATCATCATCTAAAAAAGCAATGTAATCTCCTTTAGCCTTTGAGGCTGCTAAATTAGCAGAAATAGAACCTCTGCCTTTCATTGTGTGTTCTATGTAATTAATAGGCACAGTAGATTTTTCAGAGATGGTATTAATTAGTGTTTGTGTTTTATTATTTGGAAGGTTATTTGAAATAATGATTTCAAATGGTGGAGTTGTTTGATTAATTACAGAGTAAAGTGCATCTTTTAAATATGCATCTCTGTTGTGAGTAGTTATCACACATGAAATATTTTTCTTTTCCATAAATACAAATATTAAACTTTACACATTACTTTATAAAAGCAATGTTACATCAGTTAATTTAACAATTTTTTGTTACATCTATAATTTTTTTATTTAAATTTACTTTAAAAAAGAATAAAATCAATTAACCTGTTAATAACAAGTTCTAAATATCAAATGAATTTGACTGAAATATTCAATCTTTCTTTGATGCATTTATTTTCAGGATAGTTCAAAGATTTTAAAAAAATAAAATTTAATGAATATTTCTTTAAGTGTATTTAAATCCTATAAAATATTATAAGCAAAGAGGTTCAAGATGATCATATGGCTTATAGGAATGTCAGCTTCTGGTAAAACAACTATAGGAAAAAAAATTTATGAAAAACTTAAAAACTCTAATGAAAAATGGATATTTTTAGATGGAGATATCTTTAGAAATATTTTAGGAGAAGATTTAGGACACAGTATAGAAGATAGACGAAAAAATGCTTACAGAATAAGTAGATTTTGTGAATTTTTAAGTTCACAAAACATAAACGTTATAGCTTGTGTGCTTTCTATTTTTCATGATAACCAAAAATACAACAAAGAAAATATTCCCAACTATAAAGAGATATACATAGACGTAAAGTTCGAAAATTTATTAAAAAGAGACAACAAAGAATTATATAAAAAGGCAATAGATGGCAAAATTAAAAATGTAGTGGGAGTTGATATTAAATTTGAGCCACCTCTATCACCAGATTTGATTATAGATAATAATGCAGAAAACCCTGATTATCAAACATTTGTAAAAAAAGTAATCGATACTTTTAATATAAATATAAATGATAATTATATTTATTCATCAAAAAATTTATTAAAATTTCCAAATGCATATCAATATTCTGAGTTCCAAGGAAAAGATTTTTTTCAAATATATAAAAAAGATAGAATTAAAAATTTAGATGTTTTAAATAAAAATTTTAAAAAACTTAAAACTGAAAGCAAAAAAAATTTTAAATTAACAAATAAAAAATATCTAAAAGATGGAAAATTAACTTTAAAAGAATATTTAATTTATTTATATAACTCAAATAGCATTGAACTTAAAAACCAAGTTAAAACTATAGAAGTTTTAATTAAAAGATTTGAAGTAAGTAAAAAACTTTTTTTAAAATATGATGTGAATAGTTTAAAAAAACAATCGTCTAAATTTGATGAACTTCTTGTGTACCCTCTATTTTCCCTTGTTTTACAAAAGTATTACTTTGATGCAAATGATCAAAATAAGTTGATATTTCTAAACACAATTTTAAAAGTGAACGATATTATAAGTTCAATATCAACTAGTATAGCAAATGATAAAGAAATTTTTTTTTCAATTAAAGCAATAAATGGTGAACTAAAAATTATTGGAGATTATATATAAATGAATTTTTCTATGTTAGTAACTAATAATAATCGTTCAAAAGCATATTTGCAAAATTTAATAAAAAATAACTTAATTCCAAATAAAATTTTGTTTTTAAACGACAATAACGTAACTTTAATAGAACATACGGAAAATGATAAACTTATTTCTCAAGACACAAATCAGAAATTTGTTAGGAAATTAATTGATTTAGATATTTCTTTTGATGAAAAAGAGCATGTTTTAAAGACGATAAAAAATAATAATATTGAATTTGTAGAAATTAATAATCTAAATGTTAATTCAAAAGATGTAATAGAAGAAGTTACAAAAATGGAGGATAAGTATATTATTTATTCTGGTCCAAGTAGTTATATATTAGGTAAAGAAATACTATCAAAAAATAAGAAATTTATTCATGTTCATCCAGGTTTACTTCCAAAGTATAGGGGCAGCACAACAATATATTATTCAATGTTATTAGAGTTAAAAATTGGTTGTAGTGTAATTTTTCTTAATGAAGGTATAGATGAAGGTCCATTGCTTTATAAAAAAGAATATAAAATCTCAGAAAAAGGTATTGATTTTGATTATGTGTTAGATCCTTTAGTAAGGGCAAAAGCATTAATTGAATATTTGAAAATAGATAAAATTAAATCAACTCAACAAAATAGTAATGAAAAAAAATCAACTTTTTATATCATTCATCCTCTTTTAAAGCATATATCAATTATTAAATATAATAGGGAAACTTAAGTTATTCTAGGAACGAAGAAAACTATTATGAAAAAAATTAAACTTTCAACAAAATCAAAGACATTAGAAGATTTAACAAACATAATTAAATCTGCAAAAGTTCTTCCTTTATATAGATTTAATTTATCAAGCTATAAAAAAAATCAATCTAAAATTTTAAAGGAAATAAATAAAAAGTTTAAAAGTAATTTAATAATAAGATCATCATCTAAAAACGAAGACAGTTTACAAAACTCAAACGCAGGAAAATTTCTTTCAGTAATAGACATAGATGTAAATGATATGGATATTGTAAAGAGATCTATAGAAAAAGTTATTGCCTCTTTTGGAAAAAATAAAAAAAATAAAGATGAAATTTTTATACAACCAATGCTTAAAAATGTAACAATGTCAGGAGTAATTTTTAGTTGTGATATAGATACATTAAGTCCATATTTAATAATAAATTATGATGAAAGTGGAAGCACAAGTAGTGTTACTAGTGGAACTAGCAATAATCTTAAAAGTTTTGTTTGTTTTAAAGAAAAAATTATATTTAAAGATAAAAGAATAAAAAAAATAATCATTGCTTCAAACGAGTGTGAAAAAATTTTTCAAAATAAATTTTTAGATATTGAGTTCGCATTTTCAAATGATCAATTATATATTTTACAAGTAAGGGCAATTGTTAAAAATAAAAAAGAAAACTTATCAAATATCAATTTAAAGAAAAATTTAAATAAACTAGAAAAGAAAATTGAAAAACTAAACAAACCTCATCCAAATCTATTAGGGGATAAAACTTTATTTAGTGTTATGACAGATTGGAATCCAGCAGAAATTATAGGCTTAAGACCCAAGAGATTGGCTCTATCACTTTATAAAGAATTAATCACCGATGAAACATGGGCATATCAAAGAGACAATTATGGTTATAGAAGGCTCAGGTCACATCCTCTTCTAGTTTCTTTTCTTGGAGTTCCATATATTGATGTCAGAGTTTCATTTAATTCTTTTATACCAAAGAGTTTAAATGAAAAAATAGCCACAAAGTTAGTTAACCATTATTTAAATGAATTATCAAAAAATTTAAATAAACATGATAAAGTTGAATTTGAGATTATCTATTCTTGTTATTATTTTGGTTTAAAAACAAAGTTATTAAACCTTTTAGGATATGGTTTTAAAAAAAATGAATTAAATAAAATTGAAAAATCTCTTCTAGGTATTACAAATAAAATTATAAATGTAAAAAATGGTCTCTATAAAAAAGATTTAGAAAAGTCTCATTTATTAGAGAAAAAATTTAATGAAATAGTTAATTCTGACTTATCATTAATTGATAAGATTTACTGGTTAATAAAAGATGTTAAAAGGTATGGGACTTTACCTTTTGCTGGAGTTGCTAGAGCTGGTTTTATAGCAATACAAATTTTAAAATCTTTTGTTTATGCCAATGTTTTTACAAATGAACAATATGATAAATTTCTCAAATCTATTAATACTATATCTAAGCAGCTATCAAAGGATTTTAAATTTTTAAAGAAAAAAGATTTTTTAAAAATATATGGACATCTAAGGCCAGGAACTTATGACATATTATCCCCGAGATATGATGAGTTTTATGAGATGTACTTTGATTCTAAAAATAATTTTAATGATTCCAAAAACAGTTTTTTTCGTTTTTCAAAATTTCAAAAAAATCAAATCCAGAAATTAATTAACAAAAATAAAATTGATACAAACTTTAAAGATTTAATTATATTTATTAAAGAGGCTATTGAAGGAAGAGAGTATGTAAAATTTTTATTTACAAGGCACTTAAGTCAGATTCTAAAATATGTTGAAAAACTTGGAAACAAATATCAAGTTAAAAAAAATGATCTAGCTTATTTGGATATTCAAAAAATAATAAATTTATATGCTTCTTTAGATCACAGAGATTTAAAAAATATATTAATAAATGACATTCAAAAGAATAAAGAGTTTTATTTACATACAAAAGCGATAAAATTACCCAATGTAATAAAGAATAAAAAAGATATTTTTTCATTTTTCTTAGAGGAAAATGAGCCAAATTTTATTACTTTAAAAAGGGTAAAGTCTGCTGTGGTTAGAGAAAAAGATATAATGTCATTAAATACTAAGGGTAAAATTATTTGTATAAAATCCGCAGATCCTGGTTATGATTATTTGTTTTCAAAAAATATTGGAGGTCTAATTACTTGTTATGGAGGTGCCAATTCTCATATGGCAATAAGATGTGCTGAACTTGGTATACCTGCGGTGATTGGATGTGGCGAAAACTCTTTTACAAAATATTGTCAGAGAAAAAATTTAGAAATAGACGCAGCAAATAAACAGGTCATAATACTGTAATGAAAATTATAGCTGTAACGCAAAGATTAGTATTAAATCAAAATTATTATGAGATGCGTGAAGCACTTGATGTTAAATGGGGAAAATTATTTAAAAAAATAAATTTTTTACCAGTAATTTTACCTATTGAATTTGAATATGAGAAATATTTTAATTCTATAAAAATTGATGGAATTATTTTAACAGGTGGTAATGATTTAAATAACTCAAATAAAAATAAGCTGTCTTTAAAAAGAGATATTTTTGAAAAAAAATTAATAAGATATGCAATAAAAAAAAAGATACCTATTTTTGGTATGTGTAGAGGCATGGAAATAATTGGAGAATTTTTTGGAGCAGATTTTAAAAAAGTTAAAAATCAAGTAGGTATTAGGCATGTGCTTGATGTTAATAAAAAATCTAAGTATTTTAATCAGCTAAATAAGATATCAACTGTAAACTCTTTTCATAATTATGCTATTCATAAAATGCCTAAGGATTTAATTGTATCAGCTAGGAGTAACAATGGAATTATAAAGGCAATAGAGCATAAAAAATATAAAATATTTGGCCAAATGTGGCACAGTGAAAGAGAAAAATTATTTGATAAAAACCAAATGAATTTAATTAAGAAATTTTTTTAAATTATAGTTCATTTTAATAAATTTAAATATTTAAACTGATTTTTTTCAAAAAAAATTTTAAGATGACTATATTTTAATTATGAAAATGCTGATAGTAGCCGCAGGTCAAGGAACTCGTCTCAGACCCCTGACAAATGAAATGCCAAAATGCATGGTTAAATTTAAAAATAAATCAATTATAGATTATATCCTTAAGGCTGCTAAAAATTGTGGAATTAATGACATAGCAATTATAAATGGCTATAAATTTGAGGTTTTAGAAAAATACCTTAAGTCAGAAAATCTTAAATTTTTTAATAATAAAAATTATGACAAGACAAATATGGTTTCTTCTTTATTCTGCGCAGAAGAATTTATGGATGATGATTTAATAATTTCTTATGCAGATATTATATATCAAAAACAAATTTTAGAAAAATTAATGAATTCTAAAGATAATTTTAGCGTTGTAGTTGATAGAAAGTGGAAAGAACTTTGGAGTCTTAGAATGGAAAACCCACTCGACGATGCAGAGACATTAAAAATTAAAAATGGAAGCATTATTGAAATAGGAAAAAAAGCAAATTCTTACTACGAAATAGAAGGTCAATATATTGGTCTTTTTAAAATTTCAAAAAAAATAATTCATCAAGTAATTAAATTTTATCATAATTTGAATAAGGCAGGTGTTTATGATGGAAAAAATTTTGACAATATGTTTATGACTAGTTTTATTCAAATGATTATAGATAATCTATTAAACGTTACACCAATATTTATTGATGGAGGATGGGTTGAAATTGACAGTTTAGATGATTTAAAAAAATTAGAAAAAATTAATGAAAAATTTGATATATAAAATTAAAAATAAATTATTTAGACTATCTAAAGAAGCTGTAAAATTAGAAAGACCATCTTATGAGGAATTAAATAAATACAGTTCTTTCCAAAGAAGTGAAGATAATAAATTTATACTTAGTTTTGGATCTGGAAGGTGTGGTCAAAATTGGTTTGCTAAAATATTTAATAGCCATACTAATTGGATAGGTACTTGTGAGAGATTTAGTGATTTTGAATCATTCTATCGATATATTAGTTATTTTAAACTGCCAATTAACAAGGAAGGATTTTTTAAACTTTTTGAACTTGCTTCAAAAAGAGACATGGCAAAATATCAAAATACATTTATTGCTTCACCTTATTTTTCTTTTGGTGTTCAAGAATTGTGTAATAGACTTTATCCAGACTATTTATTTTTCCACATACGAAATCCAGTTAAATCTGTAGAATCTTTTTATAGAAAAGGATGGTATCTAAATTTTGACGATTGTATAATTAAACAAGGCCCATCAATTGATTTTTCAAATAATTTAAGGAGAACTTTTTCCAGGATAATTCCTGATAATGAATTTTTAACTGATTGGTATAAGTTGACCAGGATAGGAAAAATTACCTGGTTTTGGGCAACAGTTAATAAAGCTTTATATGAAGATTTCAATAAAATACAAAATATCAGCAAATCTTTAGTGAAATTGGAAGATGTAGATCAAAATTATGAGATTTATGAACAGTTAACAAGTAAGTTCAACTTTAAAGGAATATTGTCGAAGAAACAATTTTATAATGTAATAAACAAAGCTCCAAATAAAGGCCTAGCTCAAATGTATCATTATAAGAATTGGAGTGATTTAGAAAAAAAAGAATTTGAAAATATATTAAAAAATACTTTTCCTTATTATGATAATATTCAAACAAAAATTAAATGATAAATTTTATAAAAAACTTAGCCGCATCTTTTGTTCCGATCAAGTTAATAACAAAAAGTTACAATCCAATAATTTTGTATCATTCAATAGGTTTAAATTCAAAATTTAGAGATAATATAGATCATATTAATTTAGAAATTTTACAAACTCAGCTTAAAACAATTCAAAAATTTTGGAAATTTATTCCTATTGACGAATATGTTGATGTAAAAAATAAAAAAGGTCTTGCAAGCCTAACAATTGATGATGGATATAAAAATATTATAGATGAAGCATTAGAGGTATTTGAATATCTTAAAATTCCAATTACTATTTTTGTTAATTCTTCTACTTTTAAAGGAAAAATATTTTGGAGAGATAAGGTAAGATATCTTATTGATAATAATAAAGTGGATGAATTTATAAATAATTCTAATTTATTTGAAAAAAAACATTTAAATAAATTTTATTCAATTTCGAAAAATCCTATTTACAACAGTATAGAAGTAGAAAATGAAATAGATCAATTTATATTAAGAGAAAATTTAAAAATGAATAACAGATATGAATTTTGTTTTGATAATAAAGATTATTTAATTAAACACCCTCTAATAAGTTATGGAAATCATACAGCTAATCATTATGTTCTTTCTTCACTAACTAAAGAGCAACAATATGATGAAATAATTGAATGTAAAAATTTTATAGATACAATAGATATAAATAAGTCAAAAGTATTTTCTATACCATTTGGTGGAAATAATAGTTTTAACAGTGATACATTATTAAATCTTGATGATTTGAATTATAAAACCATATTAAAAAGTACAAATGATTTAGATAGCATCTTTAGTACCAATGAGATTAATAGATTTATGCCAAAGACATACAAAATAGAAAATACTTTAAAAAAAATGTATTTAAAAAAATTGTTAAAAGGATAAGTAAAATTATATATTTTCTTAGGGTAAAAAAAATGAAAATACTCTACATATCTAAATCTATTATACCCTCAAGAACAGCAAATAGCATTCATGTAATGAAGATGTGTCAAGCACTATCCGATAATGGTCATGATGTGGTTTTGCTAGCTCCAAATCAAAAAAAACAATATGAAAATAGTGTTTACAATGTTTATGATTATTACGGTGTAAAAAAAAATTTTTTAATAAAAAAAATTTGGCATCCAGATTTGAAAGGTGGAGCCTTATTATATTTATTAGGTATTTTTTATTATTTAATTACTAATAGGAAGTTTCAATTAGTATATGGAAGATTTTTACATGGCTGTTATATAGCTACACTTCTTAAGAATGAAGTAATATTTGAAACTCATGAAAATGTTTCAATAATGAAAAATCATAGATTAATAATTTTTAAAAAATTAATTAAAAGTAAATATTTTAAAAAACTTATAGTTATATCTCAAGCTCTTAAAAATATTTATTTAGGAAATGGTTACTTAAATACTGAAAAAATTCAAGTAGCTCATGATGGTGCGGATGAGGTTTTAAATTTAAACAGTAAAATAAAATTACAAGGTGATGAAAAAACTTTAAAGGTTGGATATGTAGGTCATTTATATCAAGGTAGAGGTATAGAATTAATTATAGAATGTGCAAAGCGAATGAATGATGTTACTTTTCATATCGTAGGAGGTACTTATGAAGATATTAATAAATGGAAAAAATATATAAAAAATTTGAATTTATCTAATATTTTTTTTTATGGTTTTGTGCCACCGAATGAAACTGTAAATTATCGTAATTCTTTTGATATTTTATTAGCTTTGTATGCAAAGCAAGTCTCGGTTTTTGGTTTTAAAGATTCTGGAAATACAAGTGAATTCATGTCTCCTCTAAAAATTTTTGAATATATGGCACATAAAAAAGCTATAATTGCTTCAGATCTACCTGTTTTGAGAGAGGTTCTTAATTCGGAAAATTCAATACTTATAAAACCTGAAGATATAGATGATTTAGTAAAAGCTATTTCAACTTTTAAAAAAAAGGAATATAGAGAAAAATTAGGTTCTAATGCTTTAAAAGACTTTAAAAAATATTCATGGAAACATAGAGCGGAAGGTCTTATGAGCAAAATGTAAAATAAAAGTTTGTAAATAAAGTTAATGAATTTTTATTTTATAAGTTATAAGTTTAATTTACTAGCATAAATAAGTAACGCCAATGATAACTGGACTTTTTTCATTACTGATAGTTTTTACAATAGGCTTAATTTTAAGTTTTCGCTGGCGGTCTTTTCTAAACATATTTTTATTAGCATTTTTTGTAAGGGTAATATTTATTTTTTATAATAGTTATGTAGGAGATTTGTTCGATAGTACTGCTGACGCAAGAACATACGAAAACCATGCTTGGGTTTGGGCGCAGGATGGTTTTATAAATATATTATTAAGTTATGATGGTCCTTCAGCTCATTTTGTTACTTGGCCAGTTGCACTTATTTACTCAATATTTGGAAGAAGTTTGATAATGGCAGAGTCATTAAGTTTATTATTTGGTATATTGGCTATCTTTTTAGGTTGGTATATAGCAAGAAATCTTTGGGGTGAAAAAATTGCGATGAAAGTAGGATGGTTAGCAGCCCTATATCCACCTTTAGTGTTATATTCATGTTTGGTTATGCGAGAAACTTACATTTACTTTTTTTTATTATTAGCTTTTTTAGGTACTTATAATTGGTCTAATTATGGAGGAAAAAAACATTTTTTTACAGCCATTTTAGGTTTTTATGCGGCAATGCATTTTCATGGGGGTATGTTTGTAGGTCTTATTGCATTTCTAGCACTTGTAGGATTTAGAACTTTTAAAAAAAGCTTTCATTCATTAAGACGTGGAAAGATAAATCTAAAATCTTCTTTTATAATTATTCTTTTAGTAATCAGCTCATCTTACTTTTTTTCAGGTAAGGTTCATGTTCCAAAATTAGGAACTATTGATGATATTTTAGATTTTTCTCGTATTACTTATATGACATCCCATACAACTAGAGGTGATGCTTCTTATCCTGAATGGTTGCAGGTAAAAAATACAACTGAACTTATTTACAAAGGTCCTCTACGTAGTATTTATTTTCTTATCTCACCTTTGCCATGGGATATTAGAAAAACAATTCATATACTCGGTTTCATTGATGGACTTATATATACTTTCATTTTACTTTCAATTTATATTAATAGAAAAAAAATTATTGAAGATCCTGGTCTAAGAAATATCTCTATAATACTTATTTGCTTTATTTTTGTATTTGCTATAGGAGTTGGTAATTTTGGAACAGGAATAAGACACAGGGCAAAATTTTTTATTGCATTTTTATTACTTATAGCTCCACTGATACCAAAGTTCTTTTTTTATCGAAAAAAAAATATTGAGTATAATAAATGAAGAGAATTGTTCACATAGTAACTACATTAGGTGATGGTGGCGCTGAGCATTCATTATATAAAGTTTGTAAGTATGATTTTTTAAACGAACATGTTGTTATTGCACTTAAAGCTCCTGGTAAATATTTTGCACCACTAAAGAAATTGGGAGTCAAAGTTTATTGTTTAAATATGAAAAGTATTTTGTCTATTTTAAAATTTTTCTATCTAATTAAAATAATTAATTCATTAAAACCTAATGTAGTTCAAACTTGGCTTGTACATGGTGATTTTGTTGGAGGCATTGCCGCAAGATTAGCAGGAATTAAAAATATTGTGTGGAATGTTCGATACTCAAATATTGACACAGGAACTGCAAAATTATCAACAGTTTTTATTATAAGAATATTAGCAAAACTTTCGTATTTTTTACCAAAATCAATTGTAATTGTTTCAAAAAGAGCCAAAAAAACTTTTGAAAGTTTAGGTTATTGTAAAAAAAAGTTATATTTGATTCCTAATGGATATGATTTAAAGATTCTAAAACCTAATAAACTATATTTGTCACATTTTAAAAAAAAATTAAAAATAAAAAAAAATATAGCATTAATAGGAAAAGTTGCAAGATACGATCTAAGAAAAGATCATATGAATTTATTAAATGCTATTGCTTTAATTAATCATAAAAAAACAAAATTATTTTGTTTATTAATTGGTACAAATATTAATAAAAATAAAAAATTAATTGATGAAATTAAAAAATTAAAAATAAGTAATTATGTAAAATTATTAGGCCCAAATACCAATATCTCTCAGATAATGAATGGATTAGATATCCATATTCAAAGTAGCAGCACAGAAGGATTCCCCAATGTAATTGCAGAAGCTATGGCTTGCGGAACACCTTGTGTTGTAACAGATGCAGGTGATGCAGCATATATTGTTGGAAAAACTGGCTGGATAGCTCCAACAAAAAACCCCTTAAAATTAGCTAGGATGATTGAAAAAGCAATATTTCAATTAGGAAATAGAAGCTGGAGTAAAAGAATTAACAGGGCGAGATTGAGAATTAAAAAAAATTTTGGGATTAATAAAATGATTAAATCATACAATAAAGTATGGTCCAAAATTTAATAAAAAAATTGAACAAATATCATAAAAGAATTATATGATACTTTACTTCGATATTTATATTTTCTAATTGCTTAATATAATTTGTGAATATTAAATAGTAAAATGGATCATAATTTAAAAAAAATATTTATTACAGGCTCAGCTGGATTTATTGGTTTTTCTTTATGTTTAAAACTTTTAGAAAATGGTAAAAATATAGTAGGTATTGATAATCATAACAATTATTACGATCCTAAAATTAAAGATGCAAGAATTAATTTACTCAAAAAATTTCCTAATTATAAACATTGTCGTTTGGATTTAACTGATAATGCTAGCCTAAGTAAAATTTTTGGAGAACATAAGCCTCAAATTGTGGTTAATCTTGCTGCACAAGCTGGTGTTCGTTATTCAATGCAGAATCCGTTGGCTTATATTAATAGCAATATTGTTGGATTTTCTAATATTTTAGAAAACTGCCGGCATTATAAAATTGAACATTTGGTTTATGCTAGCACTTCTAGTGTTTATGGGGCAAATACTAAAATGCCTTTTTCAGAACATGATAGTGCTAATCATCCTTTATCTGTTTATGCTGCATCAAAAAAATCAAATGAATTGATGGCACATTCTTATAGTTATCTTTATAAATTACCCACTACAGGTTTAAGGTTTTTTACTGTTTATGGTCCTTGGGGAAGACCTGATATGGCTTTATTTAAATTTACTAAATCTATTTTGAATAATGAACCAATTGACGTATTTAATTATGGTAATCATACAAGAGATTTTACTTATATTGATGATATTGTTGAGGGGGTAATGAAAACTCTTTATAGCCCTGCGACCCCTAACCCAAATTGGAAAAGTGATAAACCAGATGCTGCAAATAGTTTGTCTCCTTGGTGTATCTACAATATAGGTAATAACAAACCAGTCAAATTGATGGAATACATTGATGCATTAGAGAAAGCTTTAGGTAAAAAAGCAAAAATAAATTTTTTACCATTACAACCAGGCGATGTTCCAGATACTTTTGCAAATGTAGAAAATTTAAAAGATAGTTTTAATTATCAACCATCAACAACTGTTATTGATGGAATTTCCAAGTTTGTTAAATGGTACAAAGAATATTATAAATTGTGAGTAAATTAAATAAAAATACAAAACTAGCTGTTATTGGATTAGGTTATGTTGGCCTACCGCTTGCTTTGGAATTTGCAAAAAAACGGGCAGTAGTTGGTTTTGATATTAAAGAGGAAAGAATAAAAGAATTAAAATCAGGATTAGATAAAAATTTGGAAATAAATGAAAAAGAAATTCAATCTATTAAACAAATATTTTTTACCAACAACGAAGAGGATCTTAAATCAGCAAATATTTTCATAGTAACTGTTCCTACGCCTATTGATGATTTTAAAAAACCAGATTTAAAACCTTTGTTCAAGGCAACAGAAATTATTGGTAAGGTCATTAAGAAAAATGATTTAATTATATATGAGTCTACAGTCTACCCAGGTTGTATTGAAGAGCAATGTGTTCCTTTACTTGAAAAAATATCAGGATATCAGTTTAATAGAGATTTTTTTTGTGGTTATAGTCCCGAGCGTATTAATCCAGGCGATAAAGATCATACAGTTTCAAACATAAAAAAAATTACATCAGGATCAACCCCAGAAATTGCAAAATTTGTAGACGATTTGTATAATGAAATTGTAATAGTGGGGACCCACAAGGCTCCAAGTATAAAAGTTGCAGAGGCAGCTAAAGTTATTGAAAATACACAGCGTGATTTAAATATTGCTTTAATAAACGAACTTTCAATATTTTTTAGTAAAATTAATATTGATACTCAAGCAGTATTAGAAGCTGCAGGAAGTAAATGGAATTTTTTAAATTTTAAACCAGGCTTAGTTGGTGGACATTGTATTGGAGTTGATCCCTATTATCTTACTCACAAAGCTGAAAGTATAGGTTATGAGCCCAAAATTATTTTAGCTGGAAGAGAAATTAATGATAATATGGGCAAATTTGTATCAAATCAGCTAATTGAAACAATGAAAAAAAAAAGAATTGAAATTTTTGGATCTAAAATTTTAATAATGGGTTTAACTTTCAAAGAAAATTGCGCAGATACAAGAAATTCTGGAGTTAAAAATGTAATTAAAGAATTAAATATCAAAAATTGCAAGTTAGATCTGTATGATCCTTGGGCTGACCCTGAGGATATAAAAAAAATTTATGGTATTTCTCCTATATCAGAATTACAGGAAAATACCTATGATGGAATTTTAATTGCTGTAGCACATGATAAATTTAAATCTTTAGGAATAAAAACTATTTCAAATTTATGTAAAAAAAATCATGTAATTTATGATTTAAAATATTTATTTCCTTTAAGTAAAGTTGATTTAAGATTGTAAATTCAATTTGTAAAATTGAGACTATAGTGGAAAAAAAATTTAAAATTTTTCGAGTAACAACAAAACCTATTGCACTTAAAATTCTTCTAAAGGGACAACTAAAATTTATTAATAAGTATCATGATGTAATTGCAGTTTCAAGTCCAGGAAAAGAACTTAAGGATATTAAAAATCAAGAGGGTACTAGAATCATTGCACTGAAAATGAATCGGAATATATCTCCAATAAAAGATTTGGTTTCACTAATAAATATGATCAGAATTTTAAAAAAAGAGAGACCAGATGTGGTACACTCTCATACACCAAAAGCTGGTTTAATTTCTATGCTGGCTTCAGCATTATGTGGGATTCCAAACAGATTACATACTGTAGGAGGTCTTCCTTTAATGGAAACTAAAGGTTTTAAGAGAAAAATTCTTTTACAAGTTGAATGGTTAACTTATAAATGCTCTACCAAAATATTTTCAAACTCTTTTGGGTTAAAAAAATTTATTTTAAAAAATATAAAAATTCCTAAGGATAAAATTACTATATTGGGATCTGGTAGTACAAATGGGATAGATACTAAATATTTTGATAGAACGAATAAAATTTATAAATCCTCTCTTAAAATAAAAAAAGAATTGGGCTTGAATAAAATGTTTTCATTTATTTTCATTGGACGTTTTGTAAAAGATAAAGGAATTGACGAATTAATTGAAGCATTCTGTAAGATTAATTTAAAATATAAATTTACTAGATTATTATTAATAGGCTGGGAAGAAAATTTAAATCCTATTTCTAATAAGGTAAAAAAAATTATAAAGTCTAAAAATTCTATAATTAATTTAGGGTTTAAAAAAGATATTCGCTCTTTTCTAGTCGCAAGTGATTGTCATGTATTACCATCATATAGAGAAGGGTTTCCAAATGTAGTATTGCAAGCTGGTTGTATGAAAATCCCTTCAATTGTTTCAAATATAAATGGTTGTAATGAGATTATTCAAAACAAAGTTAATGGACTGTACATAAAACCTAAAAATATTCAAAGTCTTTACTTAGCAATGGAAAAAATATTACTAAACAAAAATTTAGCTAGATCACTAGCAAAAAACTCTAGACAAAATATAACTAAAAGATTTAGACAAGATAAGATTCACAATGAAATATTGTCATTTTATTCCACTTTAAAAAAATAATAATATTTAAAGATACATATTAAAATGTAATTTTAATAATTTATATTAGCAAGTGGTTTACTGACTTTTATAATAATAAAAATATGATATTTATAAAAATAAAATATACCAATGAAAGTTTTTTTTAATAATTTTATAAAAGAAGCAAAAATTATATTTGGGGAAGATTTCATTCCACTTCATAGACCTATATTTAATGGGAATGAAAAAAAATATTTGGAAGAATGTATTGACTCAAACTTTGTTTCTTCTGTTGGTAACAGAGTAAATGAATTTGAAAAAAAAGTTGCAAAATTTGTTGGTTCAAAATATGCAGTTGCGACTGTGAATGGAACTAATGCTATTCATATCGCTCTGAAACTATCCGGAGTAAAACCTGGTGATGAAGTAATATCTCAAGCTTTGACTTTTGTAGCCACATGCAATGCAATTACATATTCTGGAGCAAAACCAATTTTTGTGGATGTTGATATAGATACGATGGGTTTAAGTCCGTTAGCGTTAAAAAATTTTTTAAGAAAAAATGCTGAAAAACGATCTAATGGTACCTACAACAAAAAAACTGGAAAAAAAATATCAGCATGTTTGCCCATGCATACTTTTGGCTTTCCATGTAGAATAAAAAAAATTTGTGATATTTGCAAGGAGTGGGGTATATCAGTTGTAGAAGATGCAGCAGAGTCATTAGGTAGCTATGTTAAAAAAAAGCATACAGGCACATTTGCTTCAATATCTGCGTTAAGTTTTAACGGAAATAAAATAATAACTACCGGAGGTGGTGGAATGCTAATAACAAGTGACAAAAAATTAGCAGAAAGAGCAAAACATATTACTACTACAGCAAAAATTCCTCATGATTATGAATTTGTTCATGATGAAATTGGTTACAATTATAGAATGCCCAATTTAAATGCTTCGCTGGGTTGTGCTCAAATGGAAAATTTAAAAAATTATTTAGATATAAAAAAAATTTTGTCTAATCATTGGTCACTTTTTTTCAAAAAAAATAATATTAATTTTGTAAAACCAATTAAGGGTTCATCAGCAAATTATTGGTTAAATACTTTAGTGTTTAAAACAAAAAAACAAAGAGAAAGATTTTTAAAATATACCAACAAAAGAAAAGTAATGACCCGTCCGATATGGAGACTAATGTCTGAGCTTAGAATGTTTAAAAATTGTCAAAACGATGGTCTCAAAAATTCTTTGTGGCTACAGGAACGCGTAGTAAATATTCCATCAAGCGTTCCTAATAAATTTTTTAATGAGCAATAAAACGATTCATAAAGTAATCGACAAAAATCAAATTTACTTAGATGTAGCCAAACTTCATATTGATACAATCAAAACTGGTTTTTTACCCACTCTTGGTATTAAATTTCTAGCTCTTATGTATAAGTGTATCGATGAAGCAAAATTTTCAATTTTAATAACAAATTATAAAGATTATAAACTAAGAGGTTTTGTTAGTGGTACACTTGGCACATCAAATCTCTTTAAAGCAATGCTTTCTCATCCATTAGACTTAATATTTGTATTAATTCCATTGATATTTCAAATAAATAAAATAAAAAAAATTGTTAATATTTTGAGGTACACTTCTGACTCTAAAAGAAGTAAATTTCCAAAATCAGAATTATTAACTATCTGTGTTCATCCAAATTACCATAGACAAGGTATTGGAATTGATTTGTATAAAAAATTATCAAAATTTTTTAAATCAGAGTCTGTTTCTGAGTTTGTTATAATTGTCGGTCAATCTCTTAATGCGAATTCATTTTATAAAAAACAGGGTGCAAAAATAGTAACCGAGATACAAATTCATTCAAATATTAACTCAAATTTATTTATACAACAGGTTAATTGATGCAAAGATTATTTGATATTTTATTTTCAACTTTAGCAATAATAATTTTAATACCAATTTTAATTATAATAATATTAGTATTAAGCTTAACGGGAGAAAGAGAAATATTCTATAGGCAAGAACGTGTTGGTAAAGATAAAATAAATTTTAGATTACTTAAATTTGCTACTATGTTAAAAAATAGTGAAAATCAAGGCGCAGGTACAGTTACATTAAAAAATGATTTTAGAGTTTTGCCTTTTGGTAGAATTTTGAGGAAAACTAAATTAAATGAACTTCCTCAATTATTTAATATATTTTTAGGTCAAATGAGTATTATAGGGCCAAGGCCATTACATATAAAACAATTTTCTTTTTATAGTGAATATGATCAAAAGATTATTTCTTCAATTAGACCAGGATTATCAGGATTAGCTTCAATTGTATTTAGGGATGAGGAGAAAATTCTTCAGAACGTTGGTGATCCGGATAAAACTTACAAGGAAAAAATTACACCAAGAAAAGCTGAGTTAGAGAAGTGGTATGTTCAAAATAAATCTTTATATTTGTATTTTAAATTAATATTATTAACTATGGTTGTCGTTATTTTTCCTTCAATAGACATAAAAAAATATTTTAAGGAAATAAAATAAAATGAAACATAATGTAGAAAATTATTGGAATGATTTAGACACAAGACTTGAAAAATTGATTGAATTTGGGGCAGTCAAATTACCATCTTTGAAACAGTTTGGTTTAGAAAAGCTATCAAAAGAAATTTCTGAGGAAATGAAAGGTAGTACGTTTAAAGAACTATCCTCAGCTCACAAAAATTTTATAAATTATATTGATATAAACAAATACTTAGTTCCTAAGTTATTTGAGATAGCTAAAAAATTGTTTAATTACAAAGGAGATATGTCCAATCAGTATCATATTGCAAGAAAAGTTGAACCCGGAAACTCAAAGGAAATTTACAGAGCACATTTTGACTCCCATCTTTTTACTATGGTTTTGCCTATTAAAATACCAAGCTCTTCTGTAAAAGGTATATCTGGAGAGCTAATTTATTTTCCTAAAATCAGAAAGATGCCAGCAAATGAAATAAATAATTTAATTGGAAAAGTGTATTATAAAAAGTATGCATCCAAAATAGGTATTGAAAAATTATCTAATTTTCATCAAAAACATGTAGAAAATTTCCTAGATTATGAGCCCCTTCTTTTTTTTGGTAAAACTACGCTGCACACCAATTATCCAGTTTTAAAAGTTTGCGAAAGTTATAGATTAACACTATTAGCTCATTTTTTTGACGATTCCCCACGATATGGAGTTGGTGGATTTATGAGAATGTTAAGAAGAAGATAAGAAATTTTTAATTTTTTTCATATATACTCACGTTTCTCCATATGAAATAAACTATAAAAAAAACTATGAATAATAATAATGATACAATCGAACTTGAAAATTTAAAAGCAATATACCCTATAATAAAAAAAATAATATTAATGATTGATAATAAAAAATTGGTAAGAAAAATAGAATTTGTTTTATTAAAAATATAGTGATGCAGATGATCCAACCCTGCTTTAAATGGGTTTTTGTTATTTTTTATTCTCTGCAAATTAATTGATAAAAACTCAAAAACAAATATGGAAACTGACCAGGCCAGTAAGATTGGGTGAGCTATTTTCATTTTTGCAAAATAAATTAAAGTAAATGAAATTATAAATCCTAGTAATAAACTCCCACTATCGCCTAAAAATAATTTTGGAAGATTAAACAATCCAAAGTTAAAAAATAAATAAACAAATATTGGCAAACCTAGTATTAATAAGAATAGTCTTACACTTTCATTATTGCCAAGAAAATATAAAATAATTAATACTGAAATAAAACAAAAACTTAGACTTCCGTCTATTCCATCAAAATAATTAAATGCGTTAATTAAAAATAACACACAAATTAAAGTAAAAGGTATTTCAATGCTGTTTAAGAGCCAATGAAAATAATAATAATCTCCAATATCTGTTAATTTTAAATTTTCTACTACAATTAAATAAAATATTGGAAGAATTTGTAAACTTAACTTGCCACCTGTATTTAAGTTGTATTTATCATCAATAAAACCCACAAACATTATTAAGCTCGATATCGATAGAATTAAGTTTAAGTTACTATCCAAAATATTGAACAATTGAAGAGCAACTAAATATGATGCGCTTAGGGCTAAACCACCAGTATATGCCGTTGGTTTAGAGTGAATCTTTCTTTCATTTGGCACATCAACAAAATTTAATCTATATGAAATAACTCCACATAAAAGCAACAAGAAAAAACTAAATAATAAAAATATTATTATAGTATTATACATAAAATTTATTGGCTATATTATTTATATATTTTGAACTATCAAAATATAAGGTTTATATCCTGAATTTAAAAGCTTTAAAAACTTTTAAATTTATACTTTTTTTACTCATAAGCGAATGAGGAAATTTGTACAATGTTAAATAATTTATGAAATATTTTAAATTATGATTTTTAATTCGGACAAAGAAAAATACATTTTTTATTATTTTCCTGCTGTATTGTTTTCTTTAATACCTTTCTTTTTAATAACAGGCCCTTTTTTGCCTGATTTATCTATTTCATTAATTAGCATTATATTTTTATTATATTGCTATAAAAAAAAAAATTTTTTATTTTTTAAAAATAAATATTTTTATTTTTTTTTAATTTTCTGGCTTTATTTAATTTTTAATAGTTTAATTAATAACTTCAATTTAGACTCATTGAAAATTTCATTTTTCTATTTTAGGTATGGTGTGTTTGTTGTTGCAGTGACTGCTTATATGCAAAATGACGAGAAAATTATTAAATATTTTTTTTATTGTATTTTTATTTGTTTTACAGTTTTGATATTTGATGGATATTATCAATATTTTTTTCAAAAAAATATTTTAGGTTGGGGAACCCACACAAGGTTGAGTAGTTTTTTTGGTGATGAAAAAATTTTAGGAAGTTACATATGTAGGCTTTGGCCAATTTTTTTTGGATTAGCAATATTATTTTTCAAAAAGAAAGATAAATTATTTTTATTGTTAATTTTGATATTTGTATTATCTGAGACATTAATATTTTTAACCGGAGAACGAGTAGCATTTTTTTATATAAATTTATCTGCAATTTTTGTAATTATTTTTTCACAAAAATTACTTTATTTAAGATTAATTACTTTAATATCAAGTTTAGCTTTTATTGTCTTAATAAGTTATTTGAATCCAATAGCTAAACAAAGGATGATTGACACAACCATTAAACAAATGAACATAACTAATATTGTGGAAAATAAAAATACTGAAACAGTTTATATTTTTTCAAAACAACATACACATCATTACATAACTGCATATAGAATTTTTTTAGATAATAAAATTTTTGGAGTTGGTGTAAAAAATTTTAGAAATTTTTGTGATAGAGAAAAATATGCTGTAAGTTATTTGTCTTGTTCTTCACATCCACATAATACATATCTTCAAATATTATCTGAAATTGGTATTATTGGATTTTTATTTCTGATAGTTGCATTTTTTTACTTTAGTAAAAATGTTATTATTCACCTGTTTTTAAAAATAAAAAAAAAGTATTTGTTTACAGATTTTGAAATTTGTATTCTATCAGGATTATTAATTTATTTATGGCCTTTTGCTCCAAGTGGAAATTTCTTTAATAACTGGCTATCTATAATAATGTCTTTATATTTACCTTTTTTTATATGGAGTGCAGCAAAGAAGGTTAAGTAAAAAATTTGCAATTTTCTGAATAAACTAAGATATTTATATAGTAATTAAATAATTTTATACTTTACCAAAAGAATTTTTTTAAGTATAAAGCGCTGCCTGGTGATTATTGCGAAAGTGTAATACCCGATCCCATTCCGAACTCGGAAGTCAAGCCTTTCAGCGCCAATGGTACTTTGTCTTAAGACATGGAAGAGTAGGACATTGCCAGGCTAAATAATATTTATGAAAATTAAAAGTTCTTTAAAGTCTATAAAAAAAAGAGATCTCAACTCAAAGTTGGTAAGAAGAAGAGGTCGAGTATACGTTATTAATAAAACAAATCCAAAATTTAAAGCACGACAGAAATAAATTTTATGGACAATGAAAACCATAAAAATACTTGGAATAATTTTACCAAATTTGTTCTGTGGGGAACTGTCGCTGTTATATCTGTTTTAGTTTTAATGGCATTATTCTTGCTATAAACTTTTGTAATGAGAATCGGTTCGGTATCAGAAAATAAAAATCTTGAAAAAAGAGTAGCAATAACTCCAGAGACTGCAAAAAAATATATCTCTCTTGGGTTTGAGGTATGTCTAAGTGAAAATTATGCTTTACATCTTGGAATTAGCGATGTGCAATATACAAAAATGGGTGCTAAAATTTTAAAAGATGAAATCGAAATTTTAAATTCATCTGAAATAATAGTTCAGCTTGAAATGTTATCTGATGACAAAAGTTTAAATATAAAAGAAAGTCAAACATTAATTGGAGTTTTAAACCCATATAATAATAAAGAAAAATTAGAAAACTTATCAAAAAAAAAAATTAATCTTTTTTCATTGGAACTTCTTCCAAGAATCACAAGAGCTCAATCAATGGATATATTATCCTCACAAGCAAATCTTGCTGGTTATAAAGCTGTAATTGAATCTTTTGCAAATTTTGAAAAGGCTATACCAATGATGATGACAGCAGCAGGCACAGTTCCAGCTGCAAAAGTTTTAGTTGTTGGTGCAGGTGTCGCTGGATTACAAGCAATTGCAACAGCAAAGAGAATGGGTGCAATAGTGTTTGCTACAGATGTAAGGATGGCATCCAAAGAACAAGTTGAAAGTTTAGGTGGAAAATTTTTAACGGTTGAGGGTTCAGAGAATTTAGAGACTGAGGGTGGGTATGCAAAAGAAGCTTCAGATGATTTTAAAAAAAAACAAGAAGAACTTTTATCAGAAACTTTAAAAAAAATTGATATTGTAATTTGCACAGCTTTAATTCCAGGAAAAAAAGCACCTCTAATAATTAGAGAAGATATGGTAAATAATATGCAAGCAGGTTCTGTTATATATGATCTAGCAGCAATTCAAGGTGGAAATACAGCGTATACTGAAGTAAACAAAATTATTGAAAAAAATGGTGTAAAAATTATGGGTGAAAGCAACATTTTAAACAGGTTACCTGTTTCAGCATCAAGTTTATATGCAAAAAATGTTTTTAATTTTGTAGAAAATTTGTTCGATAAAGAGAAAAAAAAAATTAATATTAATTTAGAAGACGAAATTATAGAAAAAACTTTAATAAAATAAATTATGGAAATAGATCCTTTAATATTTAGGTTAAGTATATTTATACTTTCAATTTTTGTTGGATATTATGTTGTATGGAGTGTTACTCCCTCCTTGCATACGCCATTAATGTCTGTAACTAATGCAATTTCCTCTGTAATTATTGTAGGTGCAATAATTGCAGGTTTGTCAGGAGGTTCTGAAAGTGTTTTTAATACCTCAAGCATTTTCGGTTTTTTAGCAATAGCTTTGGCGGCAATTAATATTTTTGGTGGGTTTCTTGTAACTCAAAGAATGTTAGCAATGTATAAGAAAAAGAAAAAGGATAAATAATGATTTCAGCAAATCTATCTGCAATTTTTTATCTAATTTCAGGTGTTCTGTTTATTCTTGCTTTGAGAGGCCTGTCATCACCTGAAACTTCTAGGCAGGGTAATTTGTTTGGAATTTTGGGAATGATTATTGCAATAACAGTAACATTTCTATCTATAGGTAATTTTTCTACTGGTTTTATAGTTGTGTTAATATTTATTTTGTTTGGCGGTTCTATTGGAGCTTTTATAGCATATAGGATACCAATGACTGCGATGCCAGAGTTGGTTGCTGGTTTTCATAGCTTAGTTGGACTTGCAGCTGTATTTGTAGCAATCTCTGCTTTTTTAAATCCTGAAGCATTTAATTTAGGAACACCTGGAAATATTAAACTTGGTAGTCTAATAGAAATGTCTATAGGGGCCGCTGTAGGAGCGATAACATTTTCAGGATCTGTAATCGCTTTCTTAAAATTACAAGGAATTATGTCTGGTTCGCCAATTACATTTAAAGGTCAACATTTTATTAATGCAACTATTTTAATTTCAATAATTGTTTTAATTTACTTATTGTGCACAACTCAATCATCTAATTTATTTTGGTTTCTTTTGATTATTTCATTTTTGATTGGATTCCTTTTAATTATCCCTATAGGCGGAGCAGATATGCCTGTAGTAATTTCTATGCTTAACTCATATTCAGGTTGGGCTGCAGCAGGGATAGGCTTTACCCTAGAAAATACGGCATTAATAATTACAGGAGCATTAGTTGGATCTTCAGGAGCGATATTGTCATATATAATGTGCAAAGGAATGAACCGTTCATTCTTTAATGTTATTTTGGGTGGATTTGGAGCAACAGAGGATAATAATTCGAATTTAACAAAAGAGCAAAGACCAGTTAAAAGCGGTAATGCAGATGATGCTGCTTTTTTAATGAAAAATGCATCCTCAGTAATCATAGTTCCAGGGTATGGTATGGCTGTTGCTCAGGCCCAACATGCTTTAAGAGAAATGGTAGATACACTTAAAAAAAATGATATTAAAGTATCATATGCTATACATCCTGTAGCTGGAAGGATGCCTGGACATATGAATGTTTTATTGGCAGAGGCAAATGTTCCATATGATGAGGTATTTGAATTAGAGGAAATTAATAACGATTTTGCTAATGCAGATGTTGCCTTTGTTATTGGTGCTAATGATGTAACAAATCCAGTCGCAAAAACAGACCCACAAAGTCCAATATATGGCATGCCTGTTCTTGATGTAGAAAAATGTAAATCTGTATTATTTGTAAAAAGAAGCCTATCCCCTGGTTATGCTGGAATTGATAATGACCTTTTTTATAAAGAGAATACATTAATGTTGTTTGCAGATGCTAAAAAAATGACAGAGGATATTACAAAAAATCTATAGAATAGAATGACTATAAAAATTTTTTGCGATATAGCAGATTTAAAGTCTATAAAAAAATTCAATAAAAAAAAAACTGTGCAAGGTTTTACTACTAACCCAAGTTTAATGAGAAAAGCAGGAGCAAAAGATTACCATTCATATTCAAAACAAATACTTAAGTTTTGTAAAAAAAAACCCATTTCCTTTGAAGTATTTGCAGATGACAATAAAAGTATGATTAATCAAGGTAAAAAAATAAGTACATGGGGTAAAAATATTTATGTCAAAGTACCTGTGGTGAATTCAAAGAATAAATTTACAGGAAGGGTTATAAAGGAATTAAATTCTCAAAATATAAATTTAAATATAACGGCGGTTTATACAGCAAGACAAACTAAGAAAATTTTAAAACAAATAAATAAAAAAACAAAAGTTATCATCTCAATTTTTGCTGGTAGAGCGGGAGATGCAGGAAAAGATCCCATACCTGAGTTTAAGAAAAGTATAAAGATGGCAAAAAGTTTCAAAAATGTTGAAATTTTGTGGGCAAGTGTAAGAGAACCCTATAATTTTGTTCAAGCAAAACAAATAGGCTGCCATATAATCACAATACCACCGTCTATCATCGAAAAAATTGAAAATTTTGGTAAGTCATTTCAACAGCTTACAACAGAAACTGTAAAAGCTTTTTTAGTTGATAGCAGGAAATCAAAGTTTAAAATTTAATTGGTTGCGGGGGACGGATTTGAACCGCCGACCTTCAGGTTATGAGCCTGACGAGCTACCAGACTGCTCCACCCCGCGATAATTCTTAAATTCTATTTTTAAGTTTGTTTAACTTTTTAACTCTTTTAATATTTTCTTGCAGAATTCTTTTTTTCTTTTCAGAAGGTTTTTCGTAAGTATTTTTGAGTTTTATTACTTTAAAAAATCCATCTCTTTGGAGTTTTCTTTTCAAAACTCTCAAAGCTTGTTCAACATTATTATCTTTAACTTCTATTTTAATAACTACCTCCAAAAAAGCGGTTAATTATCACTTTTATATATCTATGTCTATTTATTTTATTCATTAGATAGTTGATTGATTAGTCTTAGATTGTTTTTCTTTCTCTTTTCTCTCTCTTTTTATTCTTCTTTCAGCTTTTTCAATAGCTTCAACTAAATCTTTTTGTGAAAACAAGTTTAATGCTACTGGGTCCTTGGGATTAAGGTTATTATAATTCCAGTAACTTTTATTTCTAATTGATGTAACTGAATTTTTTGTAATACCAACTAATTTTGCGATTTGTGAGTCTTTAAGAATATTGTGTTGTTTTAACAACCATAATGCAGAGTCAGGTTTATCTTGTCTTTTTGAAAGTGGGATATATTTTTTGATTTTTTTTTCATTATTAGATATTTCAATATCACTACTCTTAATTTGCAATGGTCGATATTCATCTTTAGAAGATAATTCAATTTCTTCTCTTGAAAGTTGTCCAGATATAATTGGGTTATATGCTTTAATACCCTTAGCTACTTCGCCATCTGCAATCCCCTGTATTTCAACCTCATGTAATTTGCAGAAATCTGCAATTTGTTTAAATGTTAAAGTAGTATTTTCTACAAGCCAAACAGCTGTAGCCATTGGCATTAAAGGTGCATTTGACATTTAATTTTTCTTTTCTGATTTAAAATTTTGAAACTTTTTATTGAACTTACTAATTCTTCCCTTATCCATAAGCTTTTGTTTGCCACCTGTCCAAGCAGCATGTGACTTTGGATCAATCTCTAATTTTAATAATTCGCCTTCTTTACCCCAAGTTGATTTTGTATCAAATTGAGTACCATCTGTCATTTCCACTTTTATTGTATGGTAGTTTGGGTGTATGTCTTTTTTCATATCGAGACTTATAGCAAAAGAATTTTAGAACACAATTAAAAGTTCTTTATTTTTTCAAGCATTTTGTCATTAATTGCACCACTCGATGCCCTAATATCAATATTATTAGTATTAAATTTGTTTAGATCATTTACAATACCTCCAGCTTCCTCAACCATTAAAGCACCTGCAGCAACATCCCAAAGATTAATTTTATTTTGAAAATATCCATCTAACCTACCTGATGCCACATATGCTAAATCTAGTGCAGCACTTCCACTGTACCTCATGTGTAAATTACTAAATTTAACTCCTTCATGATTACTAGAAAATAAACATTCATCTAAAGAGCTTTTGTTGGATACCCTCAATCTTTGATTATTTAAAAAAGCTCCTTTATTTTTTTCAGAATAGTACATTTCATCTTTAATAGGATCAAAAATTAAACCAGTTACTATTTCACCATCTGTTTGAAGTGCAATAGAAATTCCAAAGTGTGGTATACCATGAAGAAAATTTGTTGTTCCATCAATTGGATCGATTATCCAAATATTTTCTTTATCTTTATTATTAATTTTTCCTACCTCTTCACAAAAGAAAGAATAATTTTTTTTTTTAGATAGCTCTTCAATTAAAATCTTTTCAACTTGCTTATCTGTTTTTGTAACAAAATCTTTAGGTCCTTTTTTTGACACTTGCAATTTTTCAATTTCTCCAAAATCTCTAATTATAGTTTTTGATGCTTTCTCAACAGCTTTAATCATTATATTTAAGTTTGATGATATTGATATCATTTTTAATTTTTTTTAATGTATTCTAATGTCCTAGTATCAATTATTACTTCGTCGCCTGATTCTATAAATGGTGGAACTTGGATATGTAATCCATTATCAAGTTTTGCTGGTTTATAGGAAGACGATACAGTCTGACCCTTTAATGCCACATCTGTGTTATTTATTTTACATTTTATTTGATTAGGAAGTTCTACTGAAATTGGATTTTCATTATAAAAGCTAATAGAGACTTCTAGATTTTCAGTCAAAAGTCTACCTTTATCTCCTACCAGCTCTTTTTTGATTTCTATTTGTTCAAATGATTTAGGATCCATGAAAAAATAACTATTTTCGTCATTATAAAGATAATTAAAAGTTATTTCCTCCAAAGATGCTTTTTCAACATTTTCACTAGATCGAAATCTTTCATTTAATTTTGTATTTTTATTTACACTTTTCATTTCAACTTGAGCAAATGCACCACCTTTTCCTGGTTTTACGTGTTGAGTTTTTAAAACTTGCCATAAATCATTTTTATATTCTAAAAGCATTCCTACTCTAATTTCTCCAGCATTAATTTTCATTTTAATCTTTCTATAGCTTGCAATGGTTTATATTTTTTATTTTTCCAAATGTAGCTTGAAATAGCTAAAAAATTAGCATTGTTCAATAACAGATTTTTATAATTTTCAAAATTGATACCACCAATAGCTACTATTGGAGTTTTTGTAAATTTTTTTACTTTATTTAAAATATTTATAGATGCTACATATTTAGTTTTTTTAGTTTTAGACGAGAAAAAAGCACCAAAGGCAATATAACTTGCATTAGCTTTAATTGCTTTTTTTGCTAAGTGAATTGAATTATGACATGTAACCCCTATTATTTTTTTGCCAAGTATTTTTTTTGCTTTTTTTATATCCATATCTTTTTGGCCTAAATGACAACCATCAGCATTTAATTTTAAAGCAAGTAAAGGATCATCATTAATTATAAATTTTACATTACTTTGCTTGCATAAATTTTTAATTTTTTTTCCAATTTTGATTTTCTTCTCTAGGGAGTAATTTTTAAGTCTCAGCTGAAAAAAACTAATTTTTCCAGTTTTAAACGCATTTTTAAGATTTTGATAAAAATATCTTGTTATTTTGTTAGGAGAAATGAGATAAATAAATTTTTTTTTATTTATTTTCAAGTTCGCTAGACCATTTTCCTTGAGCAGCCAAAGTACACATTTTAGCCCTATGATTAAAAGTATTTTGAGTTGTCTGAATATTATTAATATCCTTTGACCATATTTTTAGAGCACCTTGCTGAAGTGCTCTTCCATAAGAATAAGTCATTATAAAATTTGTATCATTATTTTTATTAATTAAATTTAAGTTTTCAGTTGCATCTATTTCAGATTGACCTCCAGATAAAAATGCAATTCCAGGAACTTCACTTGGTACAGAGTTTTTTAGACATTCAACCGTTTTTATTGAAACCTCTTCATTAGAAATTTTATTTTTTGATAGACTCCCATCCAATATCATATTTGGTTTTAGAATTATTCCTGTAAGGTCAATTTTATGAAATATTAATTCATCAAAACATTTTTTTATTACTTCTGAAGTTTTTTTAAAACAAATATCTGCAGAATGACTACCGTCCATTAAAACTTCTGGTTCTACTATTGGAACCATTCCACTTTCTTGAACTAAAGCAGAATATCTAGCAAGCGCATGGGCATTACTTTTTATTGCTAACTGGCTTGGATATTTTTCACTAATAGAATAAACACCTCTCCATTTAGTAAATCTTGCTCCAAGTTCATAATATTTCTTTAATCTATCTCTTAGACCGTCTAAACCTTCTGTAATTTTTTCCTCATAAGAATTTGCTAATTCTTTTGCTCCAGTATCTACTTTAATTCCAGGCAATGCTCCTGAATCAGATATTAAGTTAGGTATTGATTTTCCTATACTTGAAGTTTGTTTAATTGTTTCGTCATAAAGAATTACACCGCCAATACAATCTTTCATACTGTCTGATGAAAAAAGTGTTTCTCTGAACAAAAGTCTATTTTTGGGAGTTGAGGTTATATTTACTGCTTCAAGTCTTTTTGTCATGGTCCCATTGCTTTCATCAGCAGCAAGGATACCTTTGCCATTGGAAATTATTTTAAGTGCGATTTTGTTCAGCTCGGTCATTTTAATTTAATGCAGTTATACCAGGAAGGTTTTTACCTTCAAGATATTCTAAAAAGGCTCCACCTGCAGTTGAAACAAAATTAAAATTATTAACAGCGTTTAAATTATTTAATAAAGAAACTGTATCTCCACCACCAACAACTGAAAATATTTTGTTTACTTTATTATTTTCAATTATTTTTTTTGCAATTTGAATACTTCCTTTAGCAAAATTTGGGTTTTCAAAATATCCTGCTGGTCCATTCCAAAGTATGGTTTTACTATCATCAATGATATTTTTTATTTTTTCTATAGTTTTTGGACCAATATCTAATACCATTTCATCAGACGATATTTCGTTTACCTCTCTTTTTTTGGGAGTTCCATTTAAATTTTTTGATACAATTACATCTTCAGGATAAAATATTTTGCAATTTTCTTTTTTTGTAAGATCGATGATTTCCTTAATTATTTGATCACAATTATTTTCTTTAATAGATTTCCCAATATTGTTTCCACAAAATTCTATAAAATTATTAGCCATACCTCCGACAATTACGATATTATTAAATTTAGGGACTAAATTTTTAATTACATTAATCTTAGTAGAAATTTTAGAACCGCCAATAATACAAGTAATTGGTCTTGTAATTTCAGAAGTTATTTTGTTGAGTGCGTTCACTTCTAAGTCTAGCTGTAATCCAGAAAACGAAGGTAAGAATTTTGGAATTTCATAAATAGATGCATGTGCTCTATGTGAACAAGAAAAAGCATCATTAACATAAATATCTGCAAGATTTGATAGAATTTTAGCAAATTTATTATCATTTTGCTCTTCTTCAGAATAAAATCTTATATTTTCTAAAATAAAAATTTCTTCATTATGGTTATTGAAAAAACTATTTTTTTTAATTTCTTTAACATTTTTAGTAATAAGTTTTACTTTTTTCCCCAATTTATTTTGCAATTCATCACAAATTGGTTCTAGGGAGAGTTCTTTAACAAATTTACCTTTTGGTCTTCCAATATGTGATAAAATTAGAATTTTAGCTTTTTCGTTAATTAAAAAATTTAAAGTAGGAAGAATTTTGTCGATTCTTGTTGTATCAGTTATTTTGTTTTTTTCTAAAGGAACATTTAAATCTAATCTTAATAATACTATTTTATTCTTTAGATTTTTTTCATTTATTATACTTCTCATTTAAGAGATTTTATGCAAAGTTTCAGCAATATCGCACATTCTATTAGAAAATCCCCATTCATTGTCATACCACGCTGATATTTTACCCATATTACTTCCAACCACATTTGTCAAAGAAGCATCTAAAATTGCAGAGGCAGAATGATGATTAAAATCTATGGATACTAATTTTTCGTGAGTAACTTCTAAGATATTTTTTAATTTATTTTTTGATGCTTGCTCAAAAGCATCATTAATTTTTTTTACATCAATTTCTTTTTTTGTACAAAAGACCAATTCAACGAGAGAAACATTGGGTGTAGGTACTCTCATCGCTATTCCTTCCAATTTACCTTTAAGGCTTGGAATTATTTCCCCTATTGCTTTCGAAGCTCCTGTTGAGGTAGGGACTATAGATTGACTTGCAGATCTTGCTCTTCTTGGGTCTTTATGAGAATTATCCAAAATTCTTTGATCGCTTGTAAATGCATGAATTGTCGTCATAAAACCTTTTTCAATTTCAAAATTTTCATTAAGCACACTAGCTATTGGTGCTAGGCAATTAGTGGTGCATGAGGCAGCAGATATTATTTTATCCTCTTTAGTTATCATATTTTCATTAACACCAAATACAATTGTTTTATCAGCATTTTTACACGGAGCAGAAACAATAACTTTTTTTGCACCATTTTTTATATGTGCATCAAGTTTTTCTTTTGAATTAAATTTTCCCGTACATTCAAAAACATAATCAACATCATGTTTATTCCAATAAATATCTTCAATTTTAGTTTCTTGAGAAAATGTGATTTTATTTTTATTTATTATTAAATTATTTAGATCAAAATTTAGATCTGCATTTAATTTTCCATGTATAGAATCGTATTTGATTAATTTGGATGTAACTTCTGAATTTGACCTATTATTTATATGATTAATTTTTAAATTTTTATTTTCACTTTCGATAATTGATCTTAACACCATACGACCAATACGTCCCATTCCGTTGATACCAATTTTAATTGTCATTTTATTTTTTAAATAATTTTTTTGTAATATTTTTTATATTTCCACTTTCTAGTCCAAAATATTTATAAATATCTTTGTAAGGTGCACTTTTGCCAAATTCGTCAACCCCAAAAGTAATCCCGTTATTACCTACATATTTTTTCCAACAATCACTTGATCCTGCTTCGATTGATATTTTAAATTTTGTTTCCTCTAAAATTTTATTTTTATAAGATTTTAATTGTAAGTCGAAAAGTTCCATACAAGGCATTGATATCACCTTAGAATATATTTTATCTTTGGCTAATTTATGGCTTACCTCTATTGCTAGATTAACCTCAGACCCACTCGCTAATATTGTTAGATTAATTTTTTTATTTGTTCTTAAAATTTCGTAAGCTCCTAATGAGCATAAGTTTTTACTAGAAGGTGTTTTTCTTACTGGATTTAAGTTTTGTCTTGTTAAAGATAGTACGCTAGGTGTTTTTAAACTTTTTAAGGCATGTTCCCAACATTCGATAGTTTCAATTCTATCTGCTGGCCTTAATACATTTAAATTAGGAATGGCTCGTAAACCTGAAAGTTGTTCTATAGGTTGATGAGTAGGACCATCTTCTCCGAGCCCAATAGAATCATGAGTCATAACGTAAATGACTCTTTTTTTCATTAACGCGGACAATCTAATTGAGGGTTTGCAATAATCAGAAAATATTAAAAAAGTACCTCCATAGGGAATTAGATTACTGTGAAGTGCAATACCATTCATGATTCCACTCATTGCGTGTTCTCTGACACCATAGTGAATATAGTTTCCAGTAAAATCTCCAGGTTTAATTATTTTATGGTTTTTTGTTTTTGTATTGTTTGATCCTGCTAAATCAGCAGAGCCACCAATTAAATTATTTTTTTGTTTAGTTAATGCGCTCAATGTCATTTCTGAACATTTTCTAGTAGCTAAGCTTTTTGGTTCCCTTATTGCATTTTCTTTTTCTTTCCTTAACGTTGCAGTAAAATTATTTTTTAAAATTTGATTAAATTTTATTTTTTTTTTCTTAAATATTTTGTTCCACTTTTTTTCTGTAGCTTCACCTTTTTGACCAATTTTTCTCCAATCTTTTAAAAATTTACTTGAGATATTAAAGGGTTTGTTTTTCCATTTTAAGGCTTTTCTTACTAGTTTGATTTCATCTAATCCCAACGGACTCCCATGTGATGATGACTTTCCTGATTTATTCGGTGAACCATATCCAATTTTCGTTTTACATGAAATAATAGTAGGTTTTTTAGCTTTCTGAACTTTTTTTAATGCTTTAAAAATTTCTTTTTCGTTATGACCGTTGATAGAAATATAATTCCAACCATATCCTTCAAATCTTTTTTTAAAGTTATCTGAAACCGCAAGACTTGTTGGGCCATCAATTGAAATTGAGTTATTATCAAATAGCATGACTAAATTTTTAAGCTTTAAATGTCCTGCCAAACTCATTGATTCATGACTTATTCCCTCCATTAAACATCCGTCTCCAGCTAAAACATAAGTTTTGTGATTAATTAAATCTTTTCCCAGCTTATTTTTTAAAATTTCTTCGGCTATAGCAAAACCGACCGCATTAGATATACCTTGTCCAAGGGGGCCTGTTGTTGTTTCAATACCTGTTTTTGGATGATATTCAGGATGTCCAGCACAAATTGAATTAAGCTGCCTAAATTTTTTGATGTTATTAATTGATATACTTTTATATCCGGTAAGGTAAAGCAAAGAATATAGAAGCATAGATCCATGACCAGCAGACAAAACAAATCTATCTCTATTTAACCAATCTGGATTTTTTGGATTAAATGTTAAAAAATTTTTAAAAAGTACCGTTACAACATCTGCCATACCCATTGGCATTCCAGGGTGACCTGAATTTGCCTTTTGGACCGCATCAATTGACAAAAATCTGATGCAATTAGCTAAATCATTGTGTAGTTTGCTCAAAATTATCCTGACTAGACTAAGAAGAATCTATTTAATAATATAAATATATATATATGAATTCTATAAACGAAAAAGAAAAAAAATTAAACATTGCATTGAAGGAATTAAATAATTTAGATCTTACAAATCCTGAATTACAAAAAAATATTGAAAATTTAAGCAGAAAACAAAATCAATTAGAAATTGAAAAAACACAGATTGAAGAAAAATATCAAACGTTGCTCAAGGAAAATGAAAATCTGACAAAAAAACTTGAGGATTTAAAAAATAATGAAAAGATGGAAGAAAGAAAACAAATTGAATTTTCAGAAAAAATTGATGAACTTAATCAAGAAACTGACACTTTATTAGATGAAATAGATAAATGGCAAATGTAAGTATAAAATTTAATAATAAAGAGTTTTTGCTCGCTTGCGAAGATGGACAAGAGGAGCACTTAGAGGAGTTATTAATTCAGATTAATAAAAAGTTTAATATTTTAAAAAATGAATTGGGAAATCTTGGTGAAAATAAACTTTTACTAATTACAGCTGTAAAAATAATGGATGAATATTACGAAACTAAGAAGAAAGTAGATCAAAAAAAAAATGAGTTAAAAGAGCTATCAAACAAATTTAAAGAACTAAAATCTCTGATTTATGATTACAAGGACACTAAAGAGTCTGAAATTGAAAAATTGAATCTTGATCACGAAAACTTCAAAAGGGAAATTGATGCAAATCAAAAAAAATATGAAAGTTTAATTGATGAAGCCGCTGATCAAATATCAAGTTTTGTAAATAAAGCAAAATCTGAAAATATATCTAATTAGGTCTGTGAATAAATCTAAGCTTAGAAGAAAAATTTTAAATCTTAGAAAAAAAAATTCACATAAAAAACTTATTCTAGATCCTGACAGAATTTTTCGATTTTTTAAAAAAAATAAAATTAGTTTTAAAAATATAGGAGGGTACTATCCATGCAATCACGAGATAGATGATTTAGACACATTAAATTTTTTTAGAAACAAAAGAGCAAATATTTCCTTACCAATAATAAAAGAAAATAATCAAATGAATTTTTTTGAATGGACAAATAAAGATCCTTTAAAAATTAATAAGTATGGAATAGCTGAGCCGCTTTCGGTAAAGAAAATTTACCCAGACATAATATTTGTTCCTTTAGTAGCTTATGATGATCATTTAAATAGATTAGGTTATGGTGGGGGATTTTACGATCGCTATTTAGAAAAAATAGATAAAATCAAAAATATATTAAAAATTGGATTAGGATTTTCTTACCAAGAATTAAAAAAAATACCTATAAATAAATATGACAAAAAGCTTGATTTAATAATAACTGAGAATGAAATTATACAATGAGAATTTTATTTTTAGGTGATGTTGTTGGAATTTCTGGATGTTCTAAATTAACAAGCAACTTATTAAATGAAATTGATAGAAAAAAAATTGATTTTGTAATTGTAAATGGTGAAAATGCAGCAGCTCAAGGAGTGGGTTTAAATAAAGAAATATGTAAGGATTTTTTTAATTGTGGTGTAGATGTTATCACAACTGGCAATCATGTTTGGGATCAAAAAGAAATAATGGAATTTATTGATAAAGAAGAGAGATTATTAAGACCTAAAAATTTATTTGAACCTGCACCTGGCAAAGGTTTTAAAATTTATAACACAAAGAATGATATTAAAGTTGGAGTTCTAAATTTGATGGGGAATGTTTTTATGAAGAAGTGTGAAGATGTTTTTGAAGTTTCTCAAAAATTTTTAAAAGAAAATCAAATGAAGAAGGATTTTGATTTACTTGTAGTTGATTTTCATGGCGAAATTACCAGCGAAAAAAATGCTATAGGACATCTATTTGATGGAAAGGCAACTCTCGTAGTTGGAACACACACCCATATACCAACAAATGATGCCAGAATATTAAAAAATGGTACTGGGTATCAAACAGACGCAGGTATGTGTGGAGATTACGACTCAGTCATTGGCATGAACAAAGAAAACTCTTTAAACAGATTTTTAAAAAAGAATTCAGTGAAACACTTTCCTGCTAGTGGAGAGGCTACTTTATGTGGCGTTATAGTTGATTGTGATATAAAAACAGGATTAGCAATAAATATCAAAAGCTATGTGTATGGAGATCAATTAAAAAATATTTAAATATCATGGCAGGACATTCACATTGGGCAGGAATAAAACATAAAAAAGGAAAGGCTGACAAGCAAAGATCAAAGATATTTTCAAAATTATCCAAAGAGATTACTGTTGCAGCAAAACTTGGTGACAAAGATCCAGCAATGAACCCAAGACTTAGATCTGCCGTGCAAGCCGCAAGATCAGCAAATATGCCTAAAGATAATATTGAGAGAGCAATAGATAAATCTTCTGCAGTAACAGGAATAAATTTTGAAAACTTGAGATATGAGGGATTTGGTCCAGAAAAGATTGCTGTTATAGTTGAAACTTTAACAGATAATAAAAATAGGACTGCATCAAATATTAGAACTATTTTTCATAAAAGTGGCGGGAGTTTAGGAACTCAGGGTTCAGCATCTCACAATTTTCAACAATTAGGTATAATAAAAATTGATAAAAAAGAGATATCTGATGAAAAAATTTTAGATTTAGCAATTGAGTCTGGGGCAGAAGAATGTTCCTCACATGATGATTATCATGAAATTCAGTGTCAAATGAACGAGATATATAATGTTAAAAAAAATTTAGAGAAAATTATTGTAAATTTTATTTCTACAGAAATTGAATGGATCCCATTAAATAGTGTGGATGTAAATAACGATAATAAAGATAGTGTATTAGATTTTTTAGAAAGTCTTGAGGAAGATGATGATGTACAGAACGTTTATTCAAACGTTAATTTAGGTGGTATTTGATGATGATTATTGGAATTGATCCTGGCATATCAGGTTCAATCTGTTTTTTTGAGGATGGTATAATAAAAGACGTAATTGAAATGCCAACCATGACTGATGGCAAGAAGAATAAGAGACAAGTAAATGGTGCTCAAATATCTAATGAAATTAGTGAGAGGATAAAAAAATTTGATAAGAAAAATATTAAAGTTGTAATTGAACAAGTTTCTGCAATGCCTGGCCAAGGTGTTACAAGTATGTTTAATTTTGGTCAATCTTTTGGTATTTTAAAAGGGATATGCAGCGCAATGCATTTACCTGTTTATTATGTTAGGCCAGCTAAATGGAAAAAATATTTTAACCTTATTAATTCACAAAAAGATGCTAGCAGAACAAGAGCTATTGAAATATTTCCATATTTTTCATCACAATTATCAAAAAAGAAAGATAATAACAAAGCAGATGCTATTCTAATATCTAGTTTTTTCTTTGAAACTTATCAAAAAGAAGAATAATCAATTTGAATTAATAGACAAAATCATGACACATTTACGTGTGATGAGTAGCTATGGAAGCAGATATAGCAGCAAAAACAGTTGAGTTAGGAACAAATACAGATTTTTCATTACTCAGTCTATTTCTTAGAGCGGATATAATTGTAAAGTCTGTAATGATTATATTAATATTGTGTTCAATATATTCTTGGGCTGTAATTATTGAAAAGTTTCGTTTATTTAAAAAAATAACTAAATCATCAGAAGAATTTGAGGAAAAATTTTGGAATTCTAAATCTGCTGAAACTTTTTATAATAGTTTACCCAGTAAACTTGAGGATCCAATGTCACTTGTGTTTCAAGATGCGATGGAAGGATTACTTAAAAAAAAATCAAGAACTAACATTAGTGAAAGAATGAGTGCATCTTTAGAAACAGGAATTGAAAAACAAATGACAAAAATTGAAAAAGGTTTTACTTTTTTGGCAACAGTGGGTTCAACAGCACCTTTTATAGGATTGTTTGGAACTGTTTGGGGAATTATGAATTCTTTTCAATCTATAGCTATTTCTAGAAATACAAGTCTTGCGATTGTTGCACCAGGAATAGCCGAAGCCTTATTTGCAACTGCACTTGGTCTATTGGCTGCAATACCAGCAGTAGTGGCTTATAACAAATTCAATAATGATGCTAAAAAATATTCAGAAAAATTAGAAAATTTTTCAAAAAGATTTTTAACAATTATATAAATGGCATTTAAATTAAATCGCTCTTCCAAGGAACCAATGAGTGAAATAAATGTTACTCCTTTTGTGGATGTAATGCTTGTATTGTTAATAATTTTTATGGTTACAGCACCATTATTAACTGTTGGCGTTCAAGTTGATTTACCAGAAAGTTCAGCGGACTCTTTGCCAGAGGAAACAGAACCTTTAACACTATCAATTAATGCAAAAGGTGAAATTTTTATTCAAGAGGCAAAAGTTGAATATGATAATATCATTGCAAAGGTTTTAGCGGTTTCAAAAAATAGAACTGATACCAGGATTTATGTTAGAGGTGATAAAACTATAAATTATGGAAGAGTATTAGAAATAATGGGATTACTATCAGGATCCGGTTTTACTAAAGTAGCATTGATTTCAGAACCTTACAAACAAAGGTAATTAAGTGAATAGAAGCTTAATTATTTCTTCTGTTTTACATTCTTTGTTAATTTTCATTACTGCTATGAGTTTACCTTTTTTGGCAAAGAAACCTCTTGATATTCCACCAATTGTATCAGTTGAGTTAATTCAGATAGCAGAAAAAACTAATATTCCATTTGCACCTAAAGCTAAAAAAATTATTGAGAAAGTTAAAGAGAAAGAAAAAAAACTTGTTTCAGAGCAGGCTCCACCAAAAAAAGTAGAAAAAACAAAAACAAAAACTGTTCTGGCTCCTGATCAAAATAAAAAAATAGAGAACGAAATACCTGAAGCAATTCCACTTCCAGATAAATCTTTAAAAAAAGTTGAGACAAAAGAGGAAAAAAAACAAAATCCTGAAAAAATAGATGATGAAGTTAAACAGGTATCAGAATTTGAAAAAAAAGATTTGTTTGATCCAAATAATATTGCAGCTTTAATTGATAAATCTAAAGAAGAAACTGCAGAAGTTTTAAAAACAAATGATGACATTACCCAAGATCAAGAGAGAAATGTTGAAAATAAAGGTCTTACACTAAGCGAAGAGGATGCTCTTAAAGCACAAATATTTGGATGTTGGAGTATTCCATTAGGATTACCGTATAATGAAAATCTATTGGTAAGAATAAAATTAAAATTAAAACCTGACGGAACAGTATCGAAAACAGAAATTTTGGATCATGCACGAATGAATAAACCAGGCCAAGGATTTTATAAAGTATTAGCTGAGAGCGCTTTGAGAGCTGTAAAGTTATGCCAACCATTAAGAGTACCTACGACTGGATATGAAAGATGGAAAGAATTACAATTAAATTTTGATGCAAGAGAGATGTTAGAAGGATAGTATATATTGATGACAAAAAAAATTATAATTTTACTATTTATATTAATTCCTATTAATGCAAATGCTTTAATAGAAGTTGATATAACTCGGGGTAATTTAAATCCACTACCATTAGCTGTTTCTCCTTTATCAATTGATGAGGTATCTAGAAAAGGTTTTAAAAAAATACTTAAAAAAGAGAATATTGGATCTGAGATATCAAATATTGTAGAGAATAATTTGAGAACCTCGGGATTATTTAATCCTCTAGACAAAAAGGCTTTTTTACAAGCCCCTGATATTGCAAATTTAAAACCAAGATTTGAAGACTGGAATTTAATTAAAGCTCAAGCGCTTATAACTGGCAAAGTAAATTATGTTGATGATAAGTTAAGAGTTGAGTTTCGACTTTGGGACGTTTTAGCTGCTAAAGAAATGATGGCTTTAGCATTCACTACAGTACCTAACAATTGGAGAAGAGTAGGGCATATTATTTCTGATAAAGTCTATGAAAGACTTACTGGAGAAAAGGGATATTTTGATACAAGAATAATTTATGTGTCAGAAGAGGGACCAAAAACACAGAGAATAAAAAAACTAGCTATTATGGATCAAGATGGAGCTAATAATAAATTTTTGACATTAGGTAACGAATTAGTTTTAACTCCTCGATTTAACCCAGCAAGCCAAATGGTAACTTATTTGTCTTACTTTAAAAATTTACCTAGAGTTTACTTATTAGACATCGAAACTGGGACACAAGAGGTAGTTGGAGATTTTCCTGGAATGACATTTGCACCACGTTTTTCACCTGATGGTAAAAAAATAATAATGAGTTTTGCCAAAGATGGAAAATCAGATATTTATACTATGGATTTAGAAAACAGAATTGTAGAAAGAATTACAAATCATCCATCAATTGATACTTCTCCCTCATATTCACCAGATGGCAAATACATAACATTTAACTCGGATAGAAGTGGATATCAGCAAATATATGTAATGAAAAATGATGGTTCTAATGTAAAAAGAATTTCATTTGGTAATGGATTGTATGGAACTCCTGTTTGGTCACCAAGAGGTGATTTAATTGCTTTTACAAAATTACATAAAGGAAAATTTTATATTGGTGTTATGAGAACTGACGGTAGTGGAGAAAGGCTACTAACAGAAAATTATTATCAAGAAGCTCCATCATGGTCACCAAATGGTAGAGTTTTAATTTTTTATAGGGAAACTAAAACTAACGCAAAAGGAGAGGGATTTTCTGCAAAATTATGGTCTATCGATTTAACTGGTTATAATGAGCGTCAAATAAATACACCTACAGATGCATCTGACCCATCATGGTCATCATTATTAAGCAATTAATTAAAGAAAATTCTGAAATTTCTTGATTTTTAGACTTGAAACCTCTAATTAGTTGTGAAAAAGTTAAGAAATTGAAATTAGCAGCAAGGAGCAATTTAATGAAATTAAGCAAAATTTTAAAAAACACACTTTTAGTATTAACAGCTTGCCTGGTGTTATCTGCTTGTGCAACAAAAAAAGAAGTTGCTATAGATAAAATAACAGGACAAATGCAGGGTGATGTTTATACAGGAACAGACACAGTGGAATACTTAGCTGATGGAGTTCCAGATAGAGTATTCTTTGCAACAAATGAGTCAATTTTAACTACTGCATCTAGAGAAACTTTGAGAGCTCAAGCTGCTTGGTTAAGAAAAAACCCGGGTATAAATGTTGTTCTTGAAGGTCATGCAGATGAAAGAGGAACTAGGGAGTATAACTTAGCTCTTGGTGAAAGAAGAGCAAACGCAGCTAAAGATTATCTAATGACTTATGGAATATCATCAGACAGAATAACTGTCTTAAGTTATGGTAAAGAAAGGCCAGTTGACTCTGGTTCTAACCCATTAGCTTGGTCTAAAAATAGAAGATCAGTTACTGTTAAAGCAAATTAATTATTTAAAATCAAAGACCCTAAAACCTTATAGGCTTTGGGGTCTTTTTTTTGCCATTTTTATAACGATAAATTAAACCTTGATGAGACTTATATTTAAATTCTTAACTTTAAAAATATACATTATATGTAATTTAATATTATCTAGTTTCTCATTTGCAGATAACCACAACATATACGAAACTTTGGAAATTATAAAAAATGACCTTAAAACTCTTGAAAGAGCAGTTTATTCTGGTTCAATTGAAGTTCAAACAGTAACTAAAGATAATTCTGTGACAGAATTAGATCAAAATTCTGAAGATGTACTTACCAGACATTTATTAAAATTGTCAGAGGTTGAAGATCAGTTTAGAGAACTAACAAACAAATTTGAAGAAATTAATTTTAAACTCGACAAATTATCAAGTAGACTATCTAAAATCCAAGCAGATAATCAGATCAGATTTCAGGATATAGAAAATAATATTGTTTCTAGTAATATTTCAAATTCTGATTCTCAATTGAGTTCTAAACCAAAAATAGATGGAAAAAATATTTTACCCGGAAGTTCTCAACCACAGGACCTTGGAACAATTTCTTATAAAGATACAGAGACATCTGAAAAATCTCAACAAATTCAATCTGTTGAAACCACTGCATCTATTGTAACTGAAACTTTTCAAACAGAAGAGAAATTACTCCCTCAAAATTTAAGTCCTAATGAGCAATATGAGTTTGCAACTAGTTTTTTAAAAGTAGGAGATTACAGCACCGCCGAAAGAGCCTTTAGAGAATTTGTCATATCTAATGCTGATCATGAGCTAGCCGGCAGCGCACAATATTGGTATGCAGAAACATTTAGAATTAGACAATTGTATACTGATGCTGCATCAGCTTATTTAGAAGGTTATCAAAAATATCCAAAAGGAAAAAAAGCTCCAATTAACTTGTTGAAATTAGGAGTTTCAATGGTTCAGATAGGTGAAAAAGACCAAGGGTGTAAAATGATAAATGGTGTAGAACTACAATATCCAAATGCAAACCAATCTGTAATACAAAAAGCAAAATATGAGTCCAAAAAATTTGAATGTATCAAGCAAGACTCATAAGTTTTTATTTAATAAATTAAAGGATAAAGAAACTTTTCAAATTTATAAAAAATTTGAAAAAAATCTAAATTTAAATGAAGATTTTATAGTTGCTGTTTCTGGTGGTCCAGATAGCTTAGCATTGTCTTTTTTAACAAAAATTTATTCAATTAAAAAAAATCTCACAGTAAAATATTTTATTGTTGATCATAAATTAAGAAATAATTCTACTAAAGAAGCCAGATTTGTTAAGTTGCTTTTTAAAAAGCTATCCAGCAATATAGAAATATTAACTTGGAGTGGAAAAAAACCAAAAAGCAATATTCAATCTGTAGCTAGAAATAAGAGATATCAACTTTTAATCAATAAAGCAAAAAAATTAAGTATTAATAATATCTTATTAGGTCACCATAAAGATGACTTAATAGAAAATTTTTTTTTAAGAATTTTAAGAGGAAGTGGATTAAACGGTATTATTTCATTTGATGAAAAAACAAAGTACCAAAGTATTAATGTAATTAGACCTTTATTAAAATTCTCCAAAAAAAAGTTAGAAATTATTAGTCGGAAAGTTTTTGACATTTATGTTGAAGATTCATCTAATAAAAACATCAAATTTAAACGAGTTAGAATAAGAAATTTTATTAAGAATCTAGAATTAGAAGGTTTGGATAAAGATAAATTTAATCTAACAATCAATAATTTAAAATTCGCAAATGAATCAATTAAATTTTTTGTAGATAAAAACTTAGAGGAAAATTCAACATCTATAAAATTAAAAAATCAAGTCATTTTAAACAAAGATTTTTTTTATCAACCGAAAGAAGTAGTTTTTAGATCTCTTTCACAAGTACTAAAAAGTGTTGGAAAAAATTATTATCCTGCTAGAGGAAAAAAAATTGATCGACTTATTGATCAAATTAAAAATAACAACCGTTATAAATTAACTCTCGGAAATTGTATTTTAAAGAGGGTAAATAATACAATTATGGTGTCAAAAGAGCATTAAAGTTGATGAAATAACTGATATTTTGTCACTTGTTAATTTATTAATAATTCTTATTTTAAAGGTGTATGAATTTAAAAAATTTAGCTATGTGGGGAATTATAATTTTCTTAACTATAGGACTTTATAATATGTTTAAAAATCCTCAGTCCAATGTAAGAGGAGGAAATCAAATAATATTTTCAGACTTTTTAAATTCTGTTGATAATGGTGAGGTGCTTAGGGTCGAGATTCAAGGAAATAATATTAAAGGTGTATATTCAAATGGAAATTCTTTTTCAACTTATGCTCCTAATGATCCAAATCTTATAGAAAAATTATCTGAGAAAGGTGTTAGTATTTCAGCTGCACCTTTAGATGAAAAAATGCCTTCATTATTTGGTGTGCTACTATCATGGTTTCCTATGTTGTTATTAATTGCGGTTTGGATTTTCTTTATGAGACAAATGCAAGGTGGCAAAGGTGGAGCAATGGGATTTGGAAAATCAAAAGCTAAAATGATGAATGAATTAAAAGGAAAGGTTACTTTTAATGATGTTGCTGGTGTAGAGGAAGCTAAAGAAGAAGTAGAAGAAATGGTAGAGTTCCTAAAAGACCCAAAAAAATTTAGTAGGTTGGGTGGTAAAATACCAAGAGGGGCTTTACTTGTTGGACCCCCGGGAACTGGTAAAACTTTATTAGCAAGGGCAATTGCGGGTGAAGCAGGTGTTCCATTTTTCACTATTTCAGGATCTGATTTTGTTGAGATGTTCGTTGGAGTGGGAGCATCTAGAGTAAGGGACATGTTTGAACAAGGTAAAAAAAATTCTCCATGTATTATTTTTATAGATGAGATAGATGCTGTTGGAAGAAGTAGAGGGGCAGGTTTAGGGGGTGGAAATGATGAGAGAGAACAAACCTTAAACCAGTTGTTAGTTGAAATGGATGGTTTTGATACAAATGAAGGCGTCATAATTATAGCCGCAACAAACAGACCAGATGTGCTCGATCCAGCTTTATTAAGACCAGGAAGGTTTGATAGACAGGTAGTAGTTTCAAACCCAGATATTATAGGAAGAGAAAAAATTTTAAAAGTTCATGTGAAAAAAATAAAGATGGCGCCAGATGTTAATTTAAGAACAATTGCAAGAGGCACGCCAGGATTTTCAGGAGCTGATCTTGCAAATATAGTTAATGAAGCAGCTTTGTTGGCAGCGAGAAAAAATAAGAGGATAGTCACATTACTAGAATTTGAGGAAGCAAAAGATAAAGTTATGATGGGTGCTGAAAGACGCTCAATGGTCATGACAGAAGATGAGAAAAAACTAACTGCATACCATGAAGGTGGACATGCTCTAGTGTCGTTTAATATGCCAAGTTATGATCCAATTCATAAAGCTACTATCATACCAAGAGGAAGAGCTCTTGGAATGGTAATGAACTTACCTGAAAGAGACAAACACGGTTACTCAATAAAATATCTTAAAGCGAGACTAGCTGTTTGTTTTGGAGGAAGAGTGGCTGAAGAAATAATTTTTGGAAAAGATAATATATCTACAGGAGCAGGTGGAGGAAATGGGTCTGATATTAACCAAGCTACACAGCTAGCAAGAGCAATGGTAACAAAATATGGGATGAGTGAAGAAATGGGTCCAGTCGAATATGGGGAAAACCAAGAAGAAGTCTTTTTAGGAAGATCAGTTACTCAAACTCAATCGGTATCAGAGGAAGTCGCTCAGAAAATTGATAAAGAAATAAGAAAGCTTGTAGATGAAGGATATAATAAAGCTAAGGAAATTTTAACAGAAAAAATAGATGATCTACATAAAATTGCAAAAGCTCTAATAACTTATGAGACTTTAACTGGTGAAGAAATAGAGAATATAATAAACAAAAATTTATATCCTAAAGATAAAATTTTAGATAATCCAGAATCAAAAGATGATCAAGACTCAGCTTTGGGGGCGATGGGTTTGAAACCAAAAATTGTTCACTAATAAATAATGCCAAGATATTACACTAGAGCGTGTAATTTCTACTTCGGCAAACATTCAAAAGTTTTAGTAAATAAAAAACAATCCATCCCTTTACACCAGATTAAAGAAATATCTTTTGACCATGTTGAGATAATTACAAGAAAAAAAATTAGAAAAATTTCAATAAATAAAATTAGAAATTTATCAAAAAAACTAAAAACAAAAATAAATTCAGATTTAAAAAAAATTAGGTCAAAAAAAACAAATTTTTCAAATTTAAATTTTAAAAAAATTCCAAATATATTGGGTGTTTTAAATCTAACACCTGATAGTTTTTCCGATGGGGGAAAATTTAACAAAAAAAATAAAGGCGTCTTTCATGCTATCAATTTATATAAAAATGGTGCTTCGTTAGTAGATGTTGGTGGGGAGTCTACAAGACCAGGATCGAAAGAAGTAAATGAATATCGAGAATGGTATAGAATTAATAAGACATTAAAATTAATTGTAAAAAAAATACCGATATCTTTAGACACAAGAAAATCTGCAATTATGGAAAATGGTATTAGAATGGGGGTTAAACTTATTAATGATGTTTCGGGATTAAGCCATGATCCCAAAACAATAAATGTTTTAAAAAAGTATCAAATTCCATTTGTAATACAGCATTCAGTTGGGACACCAGAAAATATGCAAAAGAATCCAATATATAAAAATGAATTATTAGATATATATGATTATTTTGAAGATAAGATTAAGTTATTAAGGTCAAAAGGTATTAAACATAACAATATAATTTTAGATCCTGGAATTGGATTTGGAAAAAATTTGAAACATAATATGAGTCTTATAAGAGGTGTTTCTATTTTTCATTCATTAGGTTTTCCTATACTAGTAGGGAATTCAAGAAAAAGATTTATTAAAGATATATCAAAAAAAAATGATAGCGAAACAAGGATCGGTGGAACTATGGCTTCTTCAATTTATTTAATGATGCAAGGAATTCAGATTTTAAGAATTCATGATGTTAATGAAGTTATGCAAGGTATTAAAGTTTTTAATCAGATAATCAAAAATTAATGGCAAAAAAATATTTTGGAACTGATGGAATAAGGGGAGCAGTTAATAGCAAATATATAAATGGAGATATGTTCTTTAAATTTGGACTTGCTAGTGGAACATACTTTAAATCTCAAAAAAAAAGAAAACAAACAGCAATAATTGCAAAAGATACGAGATTATCTGGATATACACTTGAACCAGCTCTTGTCTCAGGTTTGGCTTCAGCTGGTATGCATGTTTATACCCTAGGACCCTTACCAACTAATGGATTGGCTATGTTAACAAAAGTGATGAAGGCAAATATGGGTATAATGATTACCGCTTCTCATAATACACATTTCGACAACGGTTTAAAATTGTTTGGTCCTGATGGAATGAAATTGTCGGATAAAATAGAAAAAAAAATTGAGAGTCTCATAGATAAGAAAATCTCAAAAAATCTCTCGCACTCTGAAAAATTAGGAAGAGTTAAAAGATTAGAAACAGGCACCAAAAATTATATTAAAATATTAAAAAAAAATTTCACAAAAGAGTTCAATTTAAGAGGACTAAGAATAGTAATCGACTGTGCAAACGGCGCTGGTTATAAGGCAGGTCCTGAATTATTGAAATCATTAGGAGCTAAAGTGATAGCAATAGGTATTAAACCAAATGGTTTAAATATTAATAAAAATTGTGGATCAACTTTTCCAAGAAATATTAGGTCTGCTGTAAAAAAATATAAAGCTCATATCGGAATATCTTTAGACGGAGATGCTGACAGAATTATTATGTGTGATGAGAAAAGCAATATAATAGATGGAGATCAAATTATAGCTGCTTTAGCAACAAGATGGAAAAATAAAAAAATGTTAAAAGGAGGAGTTGTTGGAACATTAATGTCAAATTATGGTTTAGAAAAATATTTTAAATCAATAGGAATAAAATTTTTAAGAGCAAATGTAGGAGATAGATATGTTAAAGAAAAAATGCAAAAATATAATTTTAATTTAGGTGGTGAACAATCAGGACATATTATTTTAGGTAAATTTGCAACTACAGGAGATGGTTTGTTAGTAGCTTTAGAAGCTCTTTTTGCTTTAAGAAAAGGAAAAAAGGCAAGTGAATTTTTTGAACAATTTAAGAAAACACCGCAGCTCTTAGAAAATATCGAAGTAAAAGATAAAAATATTATTAATAAACCTGAGATAAAAAAAATTATAAAAAATGCAGATAAATTAATTAAAGGTGAAGGTAGAATTTTAGTAAGAAAATCTGGAACAGAATCTAAAATAAGAGTTATGGGTGAAAGTGAAAACAAAGCTCTTCTATATAAATGCGTAAACATGATTACGAAAAAAATTAAATAAATTGAAACCTAATTCTAAAATTTTAATTATTGCAGGATCTGACTCATCTGGTGGAGCAGGTATTCAAGCTGATATAAAAACAATCACTGCTCTTGGTTCTTATGCAATGACAGCAATAACCGCAGTTACATCACAAAATACCAGAGGTGTAAAATCAATTGTTGGGATTAATCCAAAGGAAATTTTTAATCAAATTATTTATAGTTGTAAAGATATAAGACCTGAGGCAATAAAAATTGGTATGCTGCATTCTTCAGAGGTTATTAGAATGGTACTAAAAGCTTTAGATGTAATTAAAGTTAAAAAAATTGTATTAGACCCAGTGATGGTTTCTAAAGGAGGGACTAAACTGATAGACAGTAAAGCTATTCAATTTTTAAAATTAAAACTAATTAAAAAAGTATCACTTATTACTCCCAATATTCCTGAGGCAGAAATTTTAACTAAAACCAAAATTATAACAAAAGAGGATATGATTTTTGCAGCTAATAAGCTTCTAGGTTTAGGAGCTAAAAATGTACTTATAAAAGGTGGTCATTTAAAACATAAAAATGTATTAGATATATTAATAAATACAAAAAATATAAAGATCTTCAAAAGCGAGCGTCACAAAACAAAGAATACTCATGGTACAGGTTGTACTTTATCTAGCTCAGTTACAACTTTTTTATCATGTGGAAAAACAGTAAAGAAATCTTGTGAGCTTGGAATTAAGTATGTAAATTCTGCAATTAAATCAAACCCTAAATATGGAAAAGGTAATGGCCCAATTAACCATCTCACTTCCTTAAAAGTAAACAGAAAATTTAAATAATGAAAAATATAGTCGTTATCGGATCTCAATGGGGTGACGAAGGTAAAGGAAAAATTGTTGATTGGTTATCTGAACAGGCTGATGTGGTAATAAGATTCCAGGGAGGTCACAATGCTGGTCATACTTTAGTAATTGATGGTGTTACATATAAATTGAGATTACTGCCATCAGGAATAGTTAGAAAAGATAAAATATCAATTATTGGCAACGGAGTTGTGGTAGATCCATGGGCTTTATTAGAGGAAATAGAGGAAATAAAATCCAAAGGTGTAGAAGTAAATGTTAATAATTTTATTATTTCCGAGTCTGCAAATTTAATTTTGCCTTTTCACAGGGAAATGGATGAGATTAGAGAAGATTCAGCAGGAAAAAGCAAAATAGGAACGACTAGACGTGGAATTGGACCAGCATATGAAGATAAAGTTGGAAGAAGATCTATAAGAGTTATGGATCTAAGATCTGAAAAAAATTTAGATCAAAGACTAGACTCGGTATTAGCTCATCATAATGCGATTAGAAAAGGTCTAGGAAAAAAAATTTTTGAAAAAAAACAACTTAAATCTGATTTGCTTAAAATAGCACCCAAAATATTAGAATTCTCTCAGCCAGTTTGGTTAAAAATTGATCAATTTAAAAAACAAAAAAAGAAAATTCTATTTGAAGGTGCCCAAGGTATTTTGCTTGATGTAGATCATGGAACTTATCCTTTTGTAACTTCATCTAATACTGTTGCCTCAAACGCAGCTACAGGAACTGGCTGTGGTCCTAATTCGATAAATTATGTTCTAGGAATTACGAAAGCTTATACAACAAGAGTTGGAGAGGGTCCTTTTCCTACGGAGTTGACAGATGATATTGGAGAACTTTTAGGAACACGTGGAAAAGAATTTGGAACTGTTACAAGTAGAAAAAGAAGATGTGGATGGTTTGATGGTGTTTTAGTGAGGCAAACTATTAAAGTTTCAGGGATTGATGGAATTGCTTTAACGAAATTAGATGTGCTTGATGAATTGGACGAAATTAAAATGTGTGTTGCTTATGAGCTTGATGGTAAAAGATTGGATTATTTACCTGCAGCTGTGGAAGATCAGATAAAAATAAAACCAATTTATGAGTCTTTTCCAGGATGGAAAGTATCTACTAGTGGTGTCAAAAATATGGACTCATTACCTGAAAATGCAAAAAAATATATTTTTAAAGTAGAAGATTTTATTGGTGCAAAAGTATCAAGTATTTCAACTAGTCCAGAAAGAGATGATACTATTCTAATTGAAAACCCTTTTGAAATTTAGTTTGCGGGCAAAAGATTTTTTGATTTAGCTAATAGAAGCATATGCTTTTGGAGTTTTTCAAATGCTTTGTTTTCTATTTGCCTAACTCTTTCTCTGCTAATTTTATATTTTTTACTTAAATCTTCTAATGTAGTTGGGTCATCATTTAGTCTTCTTGAGTATAAAATTTCTCTTTCTCTATCATTAAGAACTTTAATTGAATCCTTTAATAAATCTTTTCTTTGTTCCATTTCCTCGTGATGAGCAAATTTTAAATCATGATCAAGTTCTTTATCAACTAGCCAGTCTTGCCATTCATCACCATCTTCACCAACCTGAGCATTTAATGAAAACTCTTTTCCTGAGAGCCTTCTATTCATTGAAACTACTTCCTCTTTACTTACATCGAGTTTATTAGCGATATGATTTACATGTTCATCTTTTAAGTCTCCTTCAGTTTCTGGAGAAATTTGATTTTTAATTTTCTTTAAATTAAAAAATAATTTTTTTTGAGCTGTAGTAGTTCCAATTTTAACAAGACTCCAAGATCTTAAAATATATTCTTGTATAGAAGCCTTAATCCACCACATTGCATAAGTTGCCAATCTAAAACCTTTTTCTGGTTCAAATTTTTTAACAGCTTGCATAAGACCTACATTTCCCTCTGAAATCATTTCATTGATTGGCAAACCATATCCTTTGTAGCCCATAGCTATCTTTGCAACTAACCTTAAGTGACTAGTGACTAATTTTTCTGCAGCTTTAATATTGCCAGTTGTTTTCCAATTTTTTGCTAGCATATACTCCTCCTCTGCAGCTAACATTGGAAATTTTTTAATCTGTTCTAAATATGCAGATAGCCCACCTTCATTTGATAGAGTTGGTAGATTATTGCTCATTGTTGTATTCATAGAAGTGTTTATTTAATTAATTATAGCTAATTTTCAATAATTTATTCTTCAGTGTTTCTAAGCATTTTTAGAATATTATCTAGATCTTGTGGCAAAAGTGAGGAAAAAATCATCTCTTTTTTAGTACGTGGATGTATAAATCCTAGAGTTTTTGCGTGAAGGAATTGCCTATTCAATTTAGTAATTGAATTTTGGATATCTAAATTGATATTTTTTAATTTTTTATATTTTTTTTTATATTTATCATCTCCAACTAGACTATTACCTTTATAATTCATATGAACTCTGATCTGATGGGTTCTTCCTGTTTCTAATTTACACTCAATTAAACTTAAAGTTGGTATTTTCTGATTTTCAAAAATTTCAAGTGTTTTATAATTTGTTATAGCTTTCTTGCCTTTGGAACTACTAACTTCCATAAGTTGTCTATTTTTTGAACTACGAGTTATAAATGTTTCTATTCTACCTGAAGATGGTCTTAATTTTCCCCATATTAAAAGTTGGTACTCTCTTATAATTGTGTGAGCACTAAACTGTTTTGATAAATTTTCATGAGTTTCATTATTTTTTGCTATTACAACTAATCCAGATGTATTTTTATCAATTCTATGAACAATACCAGGTCTCAATTCATCACCTATATTTGATAAAGAGTCTTTATCATAATACACTAATGCGTTAACAATTGTCTTATCATAATTTCCAGCTCCTGGATGCATGATTATTCCTGCAGGTTTATTAATTACTAATAAATCATTATCTTCGTATATTATTTCCAACTTAAATTCGTAAGGTTTAAGTGATGCTATTTCAGGCTGTGGAATTTTAAGATTTATTGTATCACCAATGGAGACTTTTTTTGACGGACTTTTTACAATTTTGTTATTTAATTTTAACTTTTCTTTTAAAATCAAATTTTTAATCCTAGTCCTACTAATTAACTCCTCTCTTTTGTTAATTAAAACATCAACTCTTAAATTATCTTCTTTTTCTTTTACTATAAAATTAATGTTTTTTTCCATAAAATATAATATTAATACTATATGCGCTTGTAGCTCAACTGGATAGAGCGCCTGACTTCGGATCAGGAGGTTCTGGGTTCGACTCCTAGCAGGCGCACCAATTTATTCTCCCATGTTTATCAAGGTTCCTTTTTCTCTTGCTTTATCGAAAGAGTAATAAAATATAGATATTGATAAAATTAAATAAAACACATTAAGATAGACTGCATTTATTATATTTTCATAACTGACCATTCCATTGACTAAAATATTTCTAGTCTCCTCAAAAATATATACCAATGGCAATGCGAAAGCGATTGATTGGAATATTTCAGGTAATGTATCAACTGGGTAGTATATACAGCCAAAAGGAGCTAACAAAAACATTGTTGACCATGCAATATTTTCAAAAGATGGACCAAATCTTAGCAATCCTGCTGAAACAAGTAGACCGAGCGTAATTCCAAATAAATATAAACTTAAGAAAAGAAAAGCTAAAGGAAGACCAAGTTTTAACAATGAAATTCCAAACAATGGAGAAGTTAACAATATTGCAGGGATTAAACCAATTAAAGCTCTTATTAAAGCGGTTAAAACCAAAGAAATAATTATCTCACTAATTTTCATTGGCGCAATAAATAGATTTGTAAAATTTCTACTCCAAATTTCTTCTAAAAATAACATATTAAAACCAATACTAGTTCTGAATAAAAAATCATAAAGAATTGCGCATGAAAGAATAACTCCTACTGCACCACTGTAATAAGTGCTGTGTTCTGCGAAAAAATTAGAAATAAATCCCCAAAGCGTAATTTGAATTGAAGGCCAATAAATTAAATCTAATATTCTTGGAAAAGATCTGGTTATTAAATAAAAGTGTCTTAAAAAAAGACCGTAAATTCTAATTAAATTCATTTTTATTTTCTCACAATTTCCAAAAATACTTCCTCTAAATTTTTTCTTCCATATTTTATTATTAAATCTTCAGGAGTTCCTCTATCTACTATTAAACCATCTTTCATCATTAGAACAGAACTGCATAATCTTTTTACTTCTTCCATATTATGTGAGGCAAGTAAAACTGATATTTTTTTTTCCTTTTTATAATCCTCTAAAAACGATCTTACAAAATCACCAGTTTCAGGGTCTAGTGAAGCAGTGGGTTCATCCAACAAAAGTACTGTTGGATCATTTATTAAAGCTTTAGCAAGACTTACCCTGTTTTTTTGTCCAGAAGAAAGTTCTCCAGTAATTTTGTTTAAAAGATCATTTAATCTAAGTTTATTTGCAAGGTGATCTATACGGTCATTTAAATTTTGAATGTTATATAATTTTCCATAAACAATTAAATTTTGTTTAACTTTAAGTTTTTTAGGTAATTCAATATAGGGTGAAATAAAATTCATTTTATGAAGAAGGGAGATTTTATTTTTTTCAATATTCTCTCCGTTGATTAAAACCTTACCGCTACTTGGTTTTAATAATCCTAAAATCATTCCAATAGTTGTAGTTTTTCCACATCCATTTGGTCCCAATAAACCAACCATTTCATTTTCATTAATTTTAAAATTTATATTAGCCACCGCTTTTTTATCTTTATATTTTTTTGATAGACTTATTACTTCAATAGAATTTGTCATTAATATTTTGAGGCTCTCTTTAATCTATCGTTAATTGTTTTGCCAAGACCTTTGTTTGGTATCGTTTCAACTGCAATCTTTTTAAAACCATCGTTTTTAATTTTTCTTAAAGTTGAATATAAATTCTTTGCAGCTTCATCTATATTTTTCACTTTGGATAAATAATAATAGTTTTTTAATTTTAATTTTCTTTTTTTTATTAATAAATAAGCCTCATCTTTTTTTGGTTTTTTAACATTGACTCTTAAAGGTATCCCAGGTGAGTAATGTAACTGAAATAAACCAGGTGATATTTTTTTTTTTGAATTTGTATTAATTAATAATTTTATTTTTAAAACATTTTCAATTTTTTTAGTATCTAGGCCTCCATATCTTAAAAGTGAGGGCTTTTCTAAAAGATTTAGTATTGTGGATTCAACTCCGATTTTACTTTTTCCTCCATTTAAAATATATTTTATTTTTGAACCAAATTCTTCTTTTACATCAGATGGTTTTACGGAACTTAATCTTGAAGATATATTTGCACTAGGTGCTGCTATTGGATAATCTAAATTTTTTAGTAAATTTCTTAACAATTTATGTTTAGGAAAACGTACGGCAATACTTTTTTTATTATTAGTGACAAATTTTGATATTTTTGAATTATTTTTTAATTTCAAAACATATGTTATCGGACCTGGAGAAAATTTTTTATAAAGTTTTACTAAATTATCATTTATATCACAGTCTTCTTTAAGTCTTTGAATATCGTAATAATGGACAATAAGAGGATTATTTAATGGTCTTTTTTTAAGACTAAATATTTTCTTAACTGCACTATTCGAGTAAGCGTTTGCAGCCAATCCATAAACAGTTTCTGTTGGTACCACAACACAATGATTATTATCTAAATATTTTTTTGCTTTTTTGATATTTGATTGAATAGATTTCATGTATTAATAATTATTATTATATGAAAGATAAAATATTACCACTTGATTATGATCAGTATTCAGTTGAGGAGCTTACAGAAAAAGCAAATAAGATTATAGAGTCTCTAGAGAAAGAAAATGATTTAAACAATTCAGTTGACAGTTATCAAGAACTTCTAAAACTAAATAATATTATTGAAAAGAAATTTCATAAAAATTTTAAATCTATTGGGGAAGAGACAAATAAAAAGATTAAAGAGATGACTAAAAAAAAATGAAAAAACAGCTTAATAAAATAGCAAAGGATACAAATATATTCCTTAAAAAATATATTAATTCACAGAAATATTCTCAGCTAATGTCACCCATGAAGTATGGTTTGTTTCCAGGTGGAAAAAAAATAAGATCTAAAATTTTAATCGACTTAGGGTCATTATTCTCAATAGATTATAAAACATTAATAATAGTTGGGTCGGCCGTTGAATGTATTCATGCTTATTCTCTTATTCATGATGATCTACCCTGCATGGATGATGATGATATAAGAAGAGGAAAACCTTCAGCTCACATTAAATTTGGTGAGTCTACAGCAGTTCTAGCAGGAAATTCATTACTGACTTTAGCTTTTGAAATTTTATCAAGTCCTAAATTGAAATTAAATGAAATGATAAAGATCAATCTAATCAAAAAATTATCAGAATGTTCAGGACATTTAGGAATAGCCGGTGGGCAATATTTAGATTTAAGTTATGAGAGAAAGAAAATTTCAAGGAATAAAATATTAGAAATGGAAATAAAAAAAACTGGAATGTTATTTAGTTTTTGTTGTGCAGCTCCAGCAATAATTAAGAAAAAAACAATCAAAGAAATTAAATTTTTTGAAAATATTGGATCAAAAATTGGCCTATTATTTCAAATAGCTGATGATTTAATTGATCTGAAAAGTAATTCTAAGGAAGCTGGGAAAAAAACAGGAAAAGATCAAAAAAAAGGAAAGGCAACACTTATAAATTTAATAGGCTATGATGACTCACTTAAGTATTGTGATAAGATAATGAAAGATATTAATAAGAATTTAAGAAAATATGGTTCAAGATCTGAAAAAATAAATGAAACATTAGGCTATATATTGAATAGAAAAAAATGAAAAAAAATTACCAATTTTTAAACAATATTAACTTTCCATCTGATTTAAGAAAAGTTTCTGAAGATAATTTACAAAAAGTAGCAGATGAAGTCAGGGAGGAAATGATAAGTGCTGTTTCAGAAACAGGAGGTCACCTTGGTGCTGGTTTGGGAGTGGTTGAATTGACAGTTGCACTTCATTATGTTTTTGATACCCCAAATGATAAATTAATATGGGATGTTGGCCATCAATCTTACCCACATAAAATTTTAACTGGAAGAAAAGATAAAATTAGAACTTTACGACAGGGCAATGGTTTATCAGGTTTTACAAAAAGATCTGAAAGTGAGTATGACCCATTTGGAGCAGCACATAGTTCAACATCTATTTCATCTGCATTAGGAATTGCAGAGGCAAATAAATTAGAAAATAAGTCTTCCAATGTAATAGCTGTAATAGGTGATGGAGCAATTAGTGCAGGTATGGCTTATGAAGCCATGAATAATGCTGGGGCATCCAAAACAAAAATAATTGTTATTTTAAATGACAACGATATGTCAATCGCAAAACCAGTTGGAGCAATGAGAACTTACTTGGCAAAATTATTTACTGGTAAAATATATTTTAGTCTTAGAGAAACCTTAAAGTTAATTACATCTGCATTTTCAAAAAGATTTAGTGCTAAAGCAGGAAAAGCAGAGGACTTTTTCCGTTCAGCAGTCTCTGGAGGTACATTGTTTAGTTCATTGGGTTTTTATTATGCAGGTCCTATAGATGGTCATGATTTATCAAGCCTAGTTCCAATTTTAAAAAACGCAAAAGAATCAAGACACGAGGGTCCTATAATGATTCATATCAAAACTCAAAAAGGTAAAGGTTATTCTTATGCAGAAAAAGCAAATGATAATTATCATGGAGTGTCAAAATTTAATGTTGAGACTGGAGAACAATTAAAGAGCAAATCAAACCTTCCAGCTTATACAAAAGTATTTGCAAACACGTTAGTTAAACATGCCAAAAAAGATAGCAAAATAGTAGGAATCACAGCAGCGATGCCAGGAGGGACTGGTATGGATATTTTTGGAAATGAGTTTCCAAATAGAATGTTTGATGTAGGAATAGCAGAACAACATGCTGTAACCTTTGCAGCTGGTCTCGCAACGGAGGGTTACAAACCATATGCTGCAATTTATTCTACATTTTTACAGAGAGCATATGATCAAGTTGTCCACGATGTTGCCATTCAAAGTTTACCAGTTAGATTTGCGATAGATAGAGCAGGATTAGTTGGTGCTGATGGATCAACACATGCTGGTTCATTTGATATAACTTACTTATCAACTTTACCTAACTTTGTAGTTATGGCAGCAAGTGATGAAGCTGAACTTGTTAAAATGATTAATACTTCAATAGATATAAATGACAGACCTTCTGCAATTAGATATCCAAGAGGATCAGGATTAGGTGTTGACCTCCCATCAATAGACGAAAAAATTGAAATTGGTAAAGGGAGAGTCGTTCAACAAGGGACACAAGTTTGTATTTTAAACCTAGGTACTCGACTTGAAGAGTGCAAGTTAGCTGTAGAGGAATTAAAAGCAAAAGGAGTTTCAACAACTTTGATAGACTCCAGATTTGCTAAGCCTTTAGATGAAGAACTTATACTAAAATCTGCTAAGGAACATGAGCTTTTGATAACTATTGAAGAGGGATCAATAGGTGGTTTTGGTTCTCATGTTAAAAATTTATTAGCTGAAAGAGGAGTATTTGATAAAGGTTTAAAATTTAGATCAATGACTTTACCAGATGAATTTATTGAACAAAATGATCCAAAAAAAATGTACGATAAAGCTGGATTAAACAGTTATCAAATTTCTAAGAAAATTGCTGATATTTTGTTTCAAAAGGAAACAATAAGAGTTGTAAAAAATTAATTTAAACTAACTACATTGAGCTTTATTCATTAAGTAGTGGTCAAGTAAAACACAGTTCATCATAGCTTCACCAATTGGTACAGCTCTAATTCCTACACAAGGATCATGTCTACCTTTAACAGATATTGAAGTATTTTTCCCAAATTTATTTATAGTTTTTCTACTAGTTAAAATTGACGATGTTGGTTTGACAGCAAAAGATGCAATAATTTCTTGGCCCGTAGAAATTCCACCAAGAATTCCACCTGCTTTATTTGAATTGAATTTTAATTTATTTCCTTTTGAAGAAATTTCATCTGAATTTTGTTCTCCACTTAATTGTGCTGAGTTCATTCCTGCACCAATATTTACACCTTTAACTGCATTAATACTCATTAGACCTGAAGCTATATCACTATCCAATTTTGAATAAATTGGAGCACCTAAACCAACTGGGACACCTCTTGCTCTTATTTCAATCACTGCTCCACATGAGGATCCTGATTTTCTTACATCAAGCAAATATTTTTCCCATAATTTAATCATTGATTTATCTGGACAAAAAAATGGATTTTTTGAAATTACTTTATCGTTCCATTGATTTGTATCACATCCAAGAATTCCTAGCTGAGTTACTGCACCAATTACTTTAAATTTTCTACCTAATTTTTTTTCAAGTGCAACTTTTGCTATTGCACCGGCCGCAACTCTTGCTGCAGTTTCTCTAGCAGAAGATCTGCCACCACCTCTATAGTCTCTAATTCCATATTTTTTAAAATAAGTAAAATCTGCATGACCTGGTCTGAACTTATCTTTAATATTACCATAATCTTTGGATCTCATATCTTTGTTGTAGATTATGAGAGAAATAGGTGTTCCTGTAGTTTTACCCTCAAATACTCCTGACAATATTTGAACTTTGTCATCCTCTTTTCTCTGAGTTGTAAATTTAGATTGTCCTGGTTTTCTTTTGTCTAATTCTATTTGAATATCTTGCTCTTTGAGATTTATGTTTGGAGGACAGCCATCAACAATACAACCAATTGCAGGTCCATGGGACTCTCCCCAAGTTGTGAAACGAAATAGCTTTCCAAAAGTATTAAATGACATTATTTATATTATATAGATTATTTTGTTTAAATTATGAATCAAAAAAACTCTTTAGGTCTTAATAGTTGCTTTCTTGATATAGATGATCCAATTCATTTATTTCATGAATGGATGGAGGAAGCAAAGAAAACTGAGCCAAATGATCCAAACGCTGTTGCTTTGGCTACATCAGATAAAAATAACATTCCTTCAGTTAGAATGGTTTTACTTAAAGATTTCAACAAAGATGGATTTGTATTTTATACAAATTTAAATAGTCAAAAGGGAAATGAATTAAAAGAAAATCCGTATGCTGCAATGTGTTTCCATTGGAAAAGTCTATTAAGACAAATAAGAATTAATGGAAAGGTGTCATTAGTTTCTGATCAGGTTGCAGATGAATATTATTCATCTAGAGCGTATGAAAGTCGCATAGGAGCATGGGCTTCTAAGCAAAGTGAAGAATTAAATTCGCGAGAACAATTGTTAAAATCTATACAAGATTACAAAAAAAAATACAGCAACAAATCAGATGTGCCAAGACCAAGTCACTGGTCTGGATGGATTTTATCTCCAGATAGTATTGAATTTTGGCTAGATGGTGAAAACAGAATCCACGAGAGATTAAAATACAATAAAGATAACTCCGGGAAGTGGAAAAAGTCTTTATTAAGTCCTTAAAAATTTCTTGATAAACTAAATGATGTTAATTTTTTAAGAATATTTTTTTCTTCAGTATCTTTAAATACACTTAGAGAATTTGAGGCTAAATTTATATAGTGCTGTGCTTTTTGATAGCATTCCTGAATTATTTTATACTTATTCATAAGAGCAATAATTTCATTAAAGTCATCTTTTTTTCTTAACGCTTTTTTAAACATATTTGACAAAATTTTCTTTTCATCATTTCCTAATTTTTGAAAAAGTAAAATTATTGGTAAGGTAATTTTTCCTTCAAAAAAATCTTGACCAATTTTTTTACCAAATAGTTTGAGCTCAGCATTATAGTCTAATGTGTCGTCTGCTATTTGAAAAGTTAATCCCAGGTTTCTTCCATAAAATTCCAAAGCATCTTTTTCTTTATTTTCTGCATTAGATAAAATTGCACCAACTTTAGTTGCTGCTGCAAATAACTCAGCAGTTTTAGCTGAGATTATTTTTAGATATGTTTCTTCCAGCATATCAACTTCACCTTTGTGTTGAAGTTGTAGAACTTCTCCTTGAGCAATTTTAGATGAAGTAGACGATAATAATTTTAAAACTTCTAGGTTTCCGTCTTCTACCATCATTTCAAAACATCTACTCAATAGATAATCTCCTATTAAAACTGACGAATGATTATCCCAAACTTTATTTAAAGTTTCTTTGCCTCTTCTAACAGTGCCTTCATCAATTACATCATCATGCATCAAAGTTGCGCTGTGAATTAATTCAACACACGCAGCTAAATTTACATCTCTAGAGCCTTTAGAGTAACCACATAATTTTGCACTACCTAATGTTAATAAAGCTCTTAGTCTTTTTCCTCCAGTTTCTATATGATAATCTGTCATTTTTTGAACCAACTGTACGTCACTGGATAATTTTGATTTTATTTTTTCTTCGGTTAAAACCAGTTTTTCTTCAACCGAGTCTTTAAGCTGATAATATGAATCATTTATCTGATTTTTAAGCTGTACAACTGTTCCCATAACATTTTTAAATTAGTATAATTTGTTTATATATATTACTTATCAATTGACGCACCAGTTTCTTCAATTATAAGTAGTCTTTATATTCAATAAATAATTCTATAAGACTTATCTATGTTCTCTTTTTTTAAAAAGAAAAAAATTGTTGCTCACTTAAAATTAAGTGGAGTTATTGGTAATGCAGGAAAATTTAAACAAGGTATCGATTTTGCAGGTCAGGAAGAACAAATTAAAAAAGCTTTTTCTCTGAAAAAAGCGGCATGTGTCGCTATATCAATCAATTCTCCAGGAGGATCACCAGTTCAATCTCATTTAATCTACAGTTTTATTAGACAACAAGCAAAGAAACACAAAAAAAAAGTTATTGTATTCGCTGAAGACGTAGCAGCATCTGGAGGTTATTTGATTTCTTGTGCTGGGGACGAAATTTATGCAAATTCAAGTTCGATAATTGGATCTATAGGAGTGATATATTCTTCTTTTGGATTTACTGAGTTGATAAAAAAAATTGGGGTTGAAAGAAGAGTTCATACTGCTGGTAAAAACAAAAGCACACTTGATCCATTTTTAGAAGAAAAAAACGAGGATATTGAAAGATTAAAAAATATTCAATTGGATCTTCATAAAGACTTTATAGATGTTGTTGAAAAAAGCAGAGGATCAAAATTAAACAAATCTGATGTAGAACTTTTTTCAGGCGAGTTTTGGTCAGGCAGTAAAGCAAAAAATTTAGGATTGATTGACGGAATAGGTAACGCACATGAAATATTAAAAGATAAATTTGGTGAAGATGTAATTATTAAAAAATTTGAAAAATCAAAAGGATGGTTAAGTCAAAAACTTTCTTCATCCAGCAATCAAGTAGATCATATAGCAAGTATTTTAGATGAAAGATCAATTTGGCAAAGATATGGTTTCTAAAGCAAAAAAAGAAAAAAAAAAAATTCAAACATTCCAAGATACAATTTTAAATCTTCAGAAATTTTGGAGTAAAAAAGGATGCATTATTCTTCAGCCTTATGATATGGAGGTTGGTGCAGGAACTTTTCATCCAGCTACTACCCTAAGATCACTTGGAAATAAACCATGGAAAGCAGCTTACGTACAACCATCAAGAAGACCTACAGATGGAAGATATGGAGACAATCCAAACAGGTTGCAACACTATTATCAATTTCAAGTTTTAATTAAACCTTCCCCTGAAAATATAAAAAAACTTTATTTAAATAGTTTATCTACTATAGGAATAGATCATAATGATCATGATATAAGGTTTGTTGAAGATGATTGGGAAAGTCCAACATTAGGTGCCGCAGGATTGGGATGGGAAGTATGGTGTGATGGAATGGAAATTACTCAATTCACCTATTTTCAACAAATGGCTGGATTTGATTGTAAACCTGTATCAGTTGAAATCACTTATGGTTTAGAAAGAATTTGTATGTTCACTCAAAAAGAAAAAAACGTTTATGATTTGTTGTGGAATGATGAAGGTGTAAAATATCACGAAGTATTTCATCAAGCTGAAAAAGAATTTTCAGCATACAATTTTGAACACGCGAATGTAGAAACACTTTTGAAAATGTTTGAAATGCATGAGTCCGAGGCAAAAGATTTGGTAGAAAAAAAAATTTCTTTACCAGCATATGATCAATGTTTAAAAGCCAGTCATGTATTTAATATTTTAGATGCAAGAGGTGCAATCAGTGTTGCACAAAGAGCAGGTTATATTGCTAGAATAAGAGATATTACAAAATCTGCAGCAGGCGTTTGGTTAGATAGTCAAAAATAATGTCAGAGTTTTTTTTAGAATTATTTAGTGAAGAAATACCCTCAAATCTTCAACAAAATTTAAGGGAAGACTTACTTAAAAGTTTTAATGATTTTTTTTTAGAAAAATCAATTTTATTTAAAAAAAGATCATCATACTCAACACCAAACAGACTAGTGGTATTGTTTGAAGGAGTTCAAAAAAATGTTGTACTTAAATCAGAGGAGATTAAAGGTCCAAATATCAAGTCACCAGAGGTAGCACTAGAGGGTTTTGTTAGGTCAAATAAAATCGTAAAAAAGGATCTCTACAAAAAGAAAACTGACAAAGGAGAATTTTATTTTTTCAAGACAAAATCAAAAAAATTGTACACACATGAATTGCTAGAGGAATTTATCCCAATATTGTTGAGTAAAATTCAATGGAAAAAATCAATGTATTGGGGAACTTTTGACCTAAATTGGGGTAGACCGTTAAAATCAATTCTAGCTGTATTTGATAAAAAAAAATTAAATTTTAATTTTCATCACCTAACATCTTCTAACTCAACTTTTATTGATAAAGAATTTGAGGAAAATAAAAAGTCATTCTTAGAATTTAAAAATTATAAAAGTTTTTTTAAAAAAATGGACATTATCGTCGATCATAATGAAAGAAAAAAGTTAATAGAAAAAAAATTCAACAATATATTAAAAAATAAAAATGTTAAGATTCAACATAATCCTAGATTACTTAATGAGGTTGTAGATTTAACAGATCAACCAAATATCCTTCTTTGTGAATTTGATAAGAAATTTTTAAATATTCCAAAAGAAATATTAATTATTACTATGCAATATCATCAAAAATATTTCCCTATATTTGATAATAAAGAAAATATTACCAATGAGTTTTTAGTGGTTGCAAACAAAAAAGATAAAAAGGGATTAATCAAATTGGGAAATGAAAGGGTAGTTGAAGCAAGGTTAAGCGATGCAGAATTTTTTTGGAAAAAAGATAAATCTCAAAATATGGTCAAAAAAGTTACTGATTTAAAATCAATGAATTATTTTAGAGGATTAGGAAGTTATTTTGATAAAGCTCAAAGAATGAGAAAATTGGGTGGAATGATATCTGATGAACTTTTAATCAGTAAAGAAAAAGTTGAATTATCAGCATCAATTTGTAAAGTTGATTTATTATCAGAATTAGTTGGTGAATTCCCAGAACTACAAGGTGTGATGGGAGGTTATTTTGCTAACGCACAAGGATTTGATAAAGATTTAGTGTTGGCAATAAGTGAGCAATATTTGCCAATAGGTTCTGGATCAAGTGTCCCAAAAAAACCATTTAGCATCGCCCTTTCATTGACAGATAAAATAGATACTTTAGTTGGTTTTTTTGGTTTAAATCACAAGCCATCAAGTTCTAAAGATCCATATGCTTTAAGAAGATTAGCGTTAGGAGTAATAAGAATCATACTTGAAAATAAGAAAGATTTTAAAATAAAAGATCTAATTAATTATTCTTCAAGTCTTTATTTAGATCAAGGTTTTGAAATTGAAAATAAATTTTTACAAAAAGAATTAACAGATTTTTTAATGGAAAGATTAAAATACTACATGAGGGAAAAAAATATAAGAAATGACATAATCCAAGCATCAACGAGTTCTTTTAACTTAGATCAATCACTTATTATTTTTAATAAGGCTAAGCATTTAAATAAAATAATTAGCAACAAAGATGGCTTAGATATTATTGCAAGTTACAAACGAGCTTCAAACATTTTACATAATGAATTAAAAAATGAAAAAATAGAATTATCAAATACAACTGATCCTAGTATTTTTAAAACAGAAATAGAAAAAAACTTATTTAAAAAAATTAGTGATTTAAAGAAATATTTTTTGAGTATAAATAAGGATGAAAATTATGTTCAAACATTGGATAATTTAGCTAGCGTAAAAAGAGAAGTCTTTGATTTTTTTGATAATGTAATAGTTAATGAAGACGATCCAGTCATCAAGAAAAATAGGCTAGAACTAATCCAAATGATGTGTAAAACGTTTAACAATTATGTTAATTTTTCTTTAATAGACTCCCATCAATGAAAAAACTTATATTAAATTTTAATTCTAGGGATAGTAAAAAAATTAAAAATCCTAAAAATTTTTTAGGTGGAAAAGGTGCCAATCTCACTGAAATGGGAAGGATGGGTCTTCCAGTACCTCCTGGTTTTACAATATCAACAAAAGTTTGCGACATTTTTTATAGGGATAAAAAAAAATTAAACAAAAATTTAATTTCTCAAGTTAAAAAAGAATTAAAATTGATTGAAAAAGATGTCTCTAAAAAATTTGGAGACTTAAAAAATCCACTTTTGTTGTCCGTACGATCTGGTGCAAGAGTTTCAATGCCAGGAATGATGGATACTATTTTAAATTTAGGTCTAAATGATAAAACAGTCAAAGCTTTAGCGGTTAAAACTTTGAATGGAAGATTTGCTAAAGACAGCTATCGAAGATTCATTCAAATGTATGGCAATGTAGTTATGGGTGTTGAGAGCTATCATTTTGAGGAATTGATTGAAAATTATAAACTTACAAAAGGTGTTTTATTAGATACAGATCTAGATGAAACTGACTGGGATGGTTTGATTGAAGATTTTAAAAAAACAATAAGAGACAAGGCCAAAAAAGATTTTCCTCAAGATGTTTATGAGCAATTACTAGGTGCAATAAGTGCTGTTTTTTTATCGTGGGAAAGCAATAGAGCAAAAGTTTATAGAAAAATAAATCAAATTCCAGCTGAGTGGGGAACAGCGGTAAATGTTCAATCAATGGTATTTGGAAATATGGGTGATGATTGTGCGACTGGAGTTGTGTTTACCAGAAATCCATCCGATGGATCAAATGAAATATATGGCGAGTATTTAATTAATGCTCAGGGTGAAGATGTTGTAGCAGGTACTAGGACTCCCCAACATATTACAAAAAAAGCTAGGCAAGACGCCAAAGTTAAAGAATTATCAATGGAAGAATCTATGCCAAAAGTTTTTAAAGAACTTCAAAAAATTTTAAAAAAATTAGAGAAACATTATAAAGATATGCAAGATGTAGAATTTACAGTCGAAAGTAATAAACTATGGATGCTTCAAACTAGATCAGGAAAAAGAACAGCGAAATCGGCAGTTAAAATTGCAGTTGATATGGTTAATGAAAAATTAATTTCAAAAAAAGAAGCTGTGTTAAGAATTGATCCAAAATCTCTAGATACACTTTTGCATCCTACATTGGATGAAAAAAGTTCAATCAATGTAATAGCAAATGGATTACCGGCATCACCGGGTGCTGCTAGTGGTAAAGTGGTATTTACATCTGAAGAAGCAGAAAGATTAACTGCAATGATGCAAGATACAATTTTGGTAAGAGTAGAAACCTCTCCAGAGGATATACAAGGAATGCATGCTGCTAAAGGAATTTTGACTGCCAGAGGAGGAATGACAAGTCATGCGGCTGTTGTTGCAAGAGGTATGGGCAGACCATGTGTATCAGGATCAAGTGAAATTGATATAAACTATCAAAATAAATCTTTTAAAACATCTTCAATGAAGATTCAAGAAGGAGACATAATCACTATAGATGGCTCAACTGGAAGAATTATTGCTGGAAGTGTTTCAACGGTGAAACCAGAAATATCTGGTGATTTTTCGAAGTTGATGTCTTGGGCTGACAGTTTCAGGAAATTAAAAGTAAGAACAAATTCTGAGACTCCAAAAGATACTAAAACAGCAAAAGACTTTGGCGCAGAAGGAATTGGACTATGTAGAACTGAGCACATGTTTTTTGATGAAGAAAGAATTTTGTCTGTAAGAGAAATGATATTATCAAAAACAAAAGAGGATAGATCAAAAGCATTAGACAAACTATTGCCGCATCAAAGAAAAGATTTTATTGATATTTTTAAAATTATGAGTGGATTACCAGTAACCGTAAGATTGTTGGACCCACCATTACATGAATTCTTACCTCGAACAGAAAAGGAAATTAATGAGGTTGCTCAAATAGTTAATCTTCCAATTAAAGAGATACAGTCAAGGATTGAAGAGCTTCATGAGCAAAATCCTATGCTAGGACATAGAGGCTGTCGTTTGGGAATATCTTTTCCAGAAATTTACGAAATGCAATGTAAGGCAATTTTTGAAGCTTTGGTAAAACTAAAAAAAAGTAAAATAAAATCTGCATTTCCTGAAATAATGATACCTTTAGTATCTACTGAAGCAGAGATAAGAATTATGAAAGATTTAGTAATTAGAACAGCGAGTCAAGTTCAACAAGAACATAAATTAAAAATAGAATTTTTAGTAGGTACGATGATAGAATTACCTAGAGCAGCTATAAAAGCAAAGGAAATTGCTAAACATGCTGAATTTTTTAGTTTTGGAACAAATGATTTAACACAAACTACTTTTGGGATTAGTAGAGATGATAGTGGAAAATTCTTAAATGACTATTTAGAAAATAAAATATTTTCTATAGATCCGTTTGTTTCAATTGATGAAGGTGTTTCAGATTTAGTGGAAATAGCAGTTGAAAAAGGGCGAAAACAAAACAAAAATCTTAAATTGGGTATTTGTGGAGAGCATGGAGGAGATCCGCAAAGTATATATTTTTGTTCTAGAGCAGGCTTGAATTACGTTTCTTGCTCACCTTATAGAGTCCCAGTTGCCAGGTTAGCTGCCGCTCAGGCTGAACTTCAAAAAAAATAATTTAATCAGGGGCGTTCTGTTGCCAGGTGCCCTTAACCATTTCCCGTGAATGTTGAATAATTTGATTTTGAAACGTTAAAAATCTTATTTAACTGCGGTTAGATTGCGGTCAAATTCCATACTGCGGTCACAATTTATTTATATAAATTCATTGTGTCACTAAGATATTCAAATCTAATTTCAAGCGCACTTCACACAACTTATACACTTCCTCAAAAATGGGTTAATGATATTAAACATGTAGAATTCAATGAAATTCTCTCATCATCAATTGGGCCACTAGCTTTAGTATTTGGTTGGAAAAATAAACATAAAGAGGAATTCTCAGAAATTGCATCTGGAGTTCTAGCATCAAGTTTTATACATGGAGACCCAATTGGCAGTATAAGCTCGATAGTAGTTTTGGCTTATAAATATTCAAAGACAAAAAATAAAGCAGAGTTTAATAATCTTAAATGGGGTTTTTTTAAAGGAACTCTAAGTGTTGGTGCATTTGCATTAACTACTAAGTTTGTTTCCTCTTCCTTATTTGGTTTTATAGTTGCTCTATGTGTTGCGGGAATTATTAGAAAATCATTGGGATACTTAAAACTGTTGCAGTACATTAAATATCTTAAGCAATTCAAACCAAAGTTTAAAAAGTATATGACTAGACGAGAATTTATGACCTTAAATTTTATGACTCTTAAAAATGCTTGAAACTATAATATTTATTGAACTTGTAGCTTTAGGTCTAGGGCTATATTTTTCATATCAATGATTTTTGGTTTATTTAAAAAAAAGAAAAAAGAAAATACAGATAAAGATATTTCTGAAATTTTTGGGAAGATAAATAAATTATTTAATACAGAGAATTCAAAATTTGTTTTAGATCTTTATAGTCTTGTATTTTTCCAATTAAAAACATTAGTTTTTACCCTTTTAGCTCCAGTAGATTTAAATAATAATGACAAATTACACAAATTATATAATCATAAATTTTCATTAGGATATATTTATGGATTGATTATTGCTTTAATTCAAAGCAATGATTTTATGAAAAAAAAAGAGGAACAATTGCATCAATTATTATTTGTTGAAATGACGAAAAGCCTTTTTGGCTTTTCTCAAGATGTTTCAGAAAATTATTTTAAAATGAGCAGGACGGTTTTTGCAGAAGATAAGATATTTTTGAAGGGTATTAGTGCAGGAGCTAATGAATTTATAAACTTTCAAAAAGGAAGATTTAAAGGAAAAATTGGTATATATTTTGACCAAGGTATTAAAGAGTTTGTGAAAGATTTAAATTAAATGGATATTTGGCAAATAATACTTGCTTTAGTCATAGTTGGTTTATCTATTATTATGCCAATTTATTATTCATTAAAGAAGAAAAAATTAGCACAACAATTAAAAGAGGGAAGACAAGTTTCTGAGAGAGAAAAAATTAGAGTTTATATAGATCAAATCAATCAACAGTCTAGAGATAGAAATAGAAAATTATAAATAATGCACCATTCACTAAAAAAAATAAAAAAAGAAAGGTTTGCAGATCTAATTCAGAATATAATTAAAAAACAAACGAAAGAGGAAATTTTTCAATCTGTTACTTCAGAGATGAAAATTATTAAGTCAAAAAAATTTAAAAATCCTGACTTAATATTAGCTTTGAATGATCAAGTTTCTGAGTTTGATTTTATGCCAGTATTGGGAGGTGAACACAAAGGAGAGATATCAATAAAAGTTGTATTGGTTGAAGGGAAGTATAAAGCATTGAAGTATTATATTGAGAAAAAATTATTTAAAAAATCTACTAAAATTGATACCAAAACCATGGACTCAATGTTTTTTTTGCATACATATCATTACGCTATTATGGCGCATGATGATCGAAGACTAAGAAAAGTTTTGGGTATAAAAAAAGGTTTGTTTGGATAAATCAAATTTGAACTGCGCCTCAACTGCGCCCGAGTATTTTTTTTCTTTCTTTAATTGTTGATACTGCAAACTAAATTAACAAATGAGAAGGGGCGTTCTGTTGCCAGGTGCCCCAGACCCCGTTTGCTTAATTAACTTAGTTAATTAGGCAGCAAGTGCGTAACTTTCGTTAGCAATTATAAATTAGCCCTTTACGGTGGAACAATTCCGAACGAAAGAATAGCTTTTAGTCACCCGTCGAATCTAGTTCACCCCCATAAGTTGTAATGGTGGAGGTGGTGGGTACTGCCCCCACGTCCGCAATGGTTATTACGAAATTCGTTTATCGTCATAGTTGGAAATCCAACATTATTAATATAAAAGTAATTAGAACAGATTCAACAACAATCATGAAATTAACCAAAGAACAACAAGAAGAAATAAAAAATCAACAATCGCAAAGCAATCTAACAAAAAGAGTTACTGTCCCTGAACTCGAAAAAATCCTATATGAAGCAATCCCAGCTTTAGACCATGGCTTTGTAAGAGTAGTTGACTATATGGGTGATGATACATCCATAGTTCAATCAGCTAGAGTATCATATGGGAAAGGTACTAAACAAGTTTCAACCGATAAAGGTTTAATAAAATATTTGATGAGACATTGGCACAGTACTCCGTTTGAAATGTGTGAAATCAAATACCATGTGAAACTACCAATATTCATTGCTAGACAATGGATCAGACATAGGACAGCAAATGTAAATGAATACTCCGCAAGATATTCAATTCTAGATAAAGAATTTTATTTACCATCGCAAGAAAATTTAGCTGCTCAATCAACTAGTAACCGACAGGGTAGAGGAGATGTTTTAGAAGGAAAACAGGCAGAGGAAGTTTTGGAACTTTTAAAAAGTGATGCAGAGAGAACTTATGATAATTATGAGACTATGCTTAATGAAAGGTATGATGGATCGACTATTGATGAAAATAAAAAAGGTTTAGCAAGGGAACTTGCAAGAATGAATTTAACGTTAAACACTTATACCCAATGGTATTGGAAAACTGATTTATTAAACTTAATGAATTTTTTAAGATTAAGAGCTGATAGTCATGCTCAATATGAAATTAGAGTTTATGCCGACATAATGCTGGATACTGTAAAAAAATGGGTTCCTATAACTTATGATGCTTTTATGGATTATAGAGTTGGTGGAACGGAGGTTTCTGCAAAAGGAAAATTAATTATTCAAAAAATTATTAAAAATGAAAACGTTGATGTTGAAAGTTCTGGTTTGTCAAAAAGAGAGTGGAATGAATTAATGACTGCTTTTGATCTTAAAGATAAGTTGATTTAATTATTTCAGCAAAATTAATATATATTTTTGAAATTTCATGTTGAGGATTTGACTCGACTAATGGTATTCCTTCGTCACTAGTTTTTCCAACCTCAGGGTTTATTGGTATTTCACCTAAAAATTCTTTTTGAAATTCTTCAGCTGTTTTTTTAACACCACCTTCTCCAAAAATTTTATATTTTTTACCATCATCTGCAATAAAATAACTCATATTGTCTACTAGTCCTAAAATTTTTACTCCTAGTTTATCAAACATTCTAATGCCTCTTTTTACGTCTAGAAGAGCTACCTCTTGAGGTGTGGAAACTATTATTGCACCATCCATTTTAATTTCTTGTGAAAAGGTTAATTGAGTGTCACCTGTTCCTGGCGGCATATCAACAATTATAAAATCTAAATCTTTCCAATTAACTTTTTGAGTGAAAGTTTTAATTGCACTTGTTACCATAGGACCTCGCCATATCATTGGTGTTTGTTGATCTGTTAAAAAACCAATAGACATACATTGAACGTTGTATTTTATTATTGGATCTAATTTTTGACCATCACTTTTAGGTTTTTCGTTTATATCAAACATTTTGGGTATTGACGGTCCATAAATATCAGCGTCTAGAAGACCAACTTTACATCCAATTTTTTTAAGTGCTATTGCAAGATTCGTTGCAAAAGTAGATTTTCCAACCCCACCTTTTGCACTTGAGATAGCTATTGTAAATTTTGTTCCAAGTATTGGATTTTTTGTGAATTTTTTTGGCTTTAGCTTCTCTTTGATTGCGGCAGTTAGCTCAGGGTTTTTATCACTCATGAACCTATCATTACTTGTTTTTTCCAATAAAGACACTATATAAGTTCGCATATGTCAGATGATTTCAAAGGAAGAGGTGGAAGCCCGTGGGGAACTCCTCCAGGCGGAGGAAGTGGTGGTAATGGCTCAGGAAGAGGTCCAACTCCTCCTAATATTGATGAGATTATAAAAGATATACAGAATAAGATTAATAGATTCTTACCAGGAGGTAAATCTTCAGGAGGTAAATCGATAAGTTTGATATTATTAGTTCTTGCATTTATTTGGTTAGCTAGCGGTCTTTATAGAGTGCTTCCAGATGAACAAGGTGTAGTTCTAAGATTTGGTAAGTTTGTTAAAACGACTCAACCAGGTTTAAATTATCATATACCTTTTCCAGTAGAAACTGTTCAAACACCCAAGGTTACAAAAGTAAATAGAATGGACATAGGATTTAGGTCTGAGAGAGATAGTGGTTTTTCAACAGGTGGTGGTGTTGCAGATGTACCACAAGAGAGTTTGATGTTAACTGGCGATGAAAATATAGTTAATATAGATTTTTCTGTTTTCTGGGTAATTAAAGACGCAGGAAATTTTTTATTCAAAATTCAAGATCCTGAGGGAACTGTTAAGGCTGCAGCAGAAACTGCAATGAGAGAAGTAATTGCAAAAAGTGCTATTCAACCAATATTAACTGAGGGAAGATCCAAAATCGAAGTTGAAACACAAGCTATAATTCAAACTATTTTAGATGATTATGAAAGTGGGATTCAGATTACACAAGTACAAACCCAAAAAGCCGATCCTCCAGATCAGGTTATTGATGCGTTTAGAGATGTGCAGGCAGCGAGAGCAGATATGGAAAGATCAAAAAACGAGGCTGAAGCGTATGCAAATGATGTAATTCCGAGAGCTCGGGGAGAAGCACAAAAAATTTTACAGGCAGCTGAAGCATACAAAAAAGAAGTTGTAGCTAAAGCGGAAGGTGAGGCAAGTAGATTTATTGCAATTTATAGTGAATATAAAAATGCTAAAGCAGTTACTCAAGAAAGAATGTATTTGGAGACTATGGAAAAAGTATTAGCTGACATAGATAAAGTAATTATAGAAAAAAATGCAGGATCAGGTGTAGTTCCTTATTTGCCATTACCTGAATTAAAAAAGAAAGCGACAAATTAAAATGAAAGCTGGAAAAATAATAGCTGGTTTATTAGTTGCAATTGGCGTTGTAGCCTATTTATCTATTATAATTGTGAAAGAAGTTAACCAAGCTATTATACTTCAATTTGGTGATCCAAAAAGAATAATAATGAAGCCAGGATTAAACTTTAAAATCCCCTTTATTCAAAATGTTGTTTACTTAGACAAAAGAATTTTAAATTTAGATGCTCCACCAGAAGAAGTTATTGCATCAGATCAAAAACGTTTAATTGTTGATGCATTTGCAAGATTTAAGATTGTAGACCCACTAAAGTTCTACATTTCGGTTGGAAATGAGAGAGTAGCTAGATCGAGACTATCTACAATTATTAACTCAAGAATTAGAAATGTATTAGGTCAAGAAGAATTACAAACTTTATTATCTAAAGATAGATCAAAGCAGATGGCATTGATTAAAGAGGGTGTTAATAATGAAGCACAAAATTTTGGGATTAATATAGTTGATGTAAGAATTAAAAGAGCAGACCTTCCTCAAGCAAACAGTGATGCAATTTACAGAAGAATGCAAACTGAAAGGGAGAGAGAGGCAAAAGAATTTAGAGCAAAAGGAGCAGAAATGGCTGTAACAATAACATCAACTGCAGACAAAGAAGTTACGGTAATTTTAGCGGATGCTCAAAAACAGTCTGAGATCATGAAAGGTGAAGGTGATGGTGAAAGAAACAAAATATTTGCAGAAGCCTTTGGACAAGACCCAGAATTTTTTGCTTTCTATAGAGCAATGCAAGCATATGAAAAGGCTTTAATTGGTGGTGAAACTTCATTAATCTTATCTCCTGATAGTGAATTTTTTAAATTTTTTGGAAATATAAAACCTGAAATCCAACAATAATTTTTTAATGCGTGAGCTAGTTATAGCTTTTGGTCTTTTCTTATTTATTGAAGGAATTTTATACGCCTTATTTCCAGCAAAAATGAAAAGTATGTTAAAAAAATTAGAACTTGTTAAAGTTAGTGAACTTAGGGCAGTAGGACTTATTTTTACATTAATAGGTTTTATAATAATTTATTACATCAAGAGCTAGAATGGAAAAGATTAAACTTATAATTCTGACAATAATTTTATCATTCACATTTTCATTAAATGTAAGCTCTAAACCAGTTCCTACTTCCTTTGCGGATCTTGCCGAAAAATTAATGCCATCTGTAGTTAATATTTCTACTTCAACTACAATTGTAACAAACACCAATCCATTTCCCTTCCAGTTTCCTCCAGGATCTCCTTTTGAAGATATGTTTAAAGAATTTGGGACGCCTCAAGAAAGACAATCAGCTGCATTAGGTTCAGGTTTTATAATTGATGAAAATGGAATCGTAGTTACAAATAATCATGTAATCCAAGATGCCGATGACATTATTGTAAGGGTATACGGAGATCAGGAATTTAAAGCAAAAGTTTTAGGTGCGGACCCCCTCATGGATATTGCTGTTTTGCAATTAGAGACAGATGAAAAATTTATTCCAGTGGCTTTTGGAGACTCTGATAAAGCAAGAATTGGGGATTGGGTTTTAGCTATTGGAAATCCTTTTGGTCTAGGAGGCACTGTAACTGCCGGAATTATTTCAGCAAGAAATAGATCTATAGGTTTATCGAGATATGAAGATTTTATACAGACAGATGCTTCGATAAATTCAGGAAATTCTGGAGGTCCTCTATTTGATATGCAGGGAAATGTTGTTGGTATAAACACAGCTATACTTGGTAGAAGTGGAAACGTAGGAATAGGATTTTCTATTCCATCAAATAGTGCACAAAGAGTTATCAAACAACTCATAGAATTTGGTGAGACAAAAAGAGGGTGGCTAGGTGTTAGAATCCAAGATGTAACTAAAGAAATTGCTGATGTTGAAAAATTAGATAAAGCAAGAGGAGCATTAGTTGCTAGTGTTGCCGAAAATAGTCCTTCAGAAAAAGCAGGAATACAAGCAGGCGATATTATTTTAGAATTTAATGGAGAAAAAATAAATCAAATGAAAGAACTTCCAACAATTGTTGCAAGAACTGAAGTTGGAAAGAAAGTTGAAGTTAAAATATGGAGAAATAAAAAAGAAATTATTAAAGATGTTATTTTAGGAAGATTAGAAACTTCAGATGATTTTAAAATAAGTAAAAATCAAGAGTCGGAAAATCAAAGTGATGAAGAAATCATTGAAAGTTTAAGAATAGCAGTAAGACCTTTAACCAAAGAAGATATCAAAAATAGAAAATTACCCAATCAAACTACAGGACTTGTAATAACTAAAATTGCAAACAATAGTCCCATAGTTAATTCAATAGAAGTTAATAGTATAATTATTGAGGCTCAAAAGAAAAAAATTATATCAGCCGAAGATTTAATAAATATTACTAAAGAAGTTCAAAATTCTAATCAGAAAACAATTTTGCTTGCTATCTATAATAATCAAAATCAAAGAAGATATATTGGCGTTAAGTTAGATTGATCATGGATTTAAAGTCCAAGATTATATTAATATCAGGACCAACAGCTTCGGGGAAATCCGGTTTTGCAATTAAGGTTGCCAAAAGAGTTAATGGAGAAATTATTAATGCAGATAGTATGCAAGTATATAAACAACTTAAAATTTTATCAGCTAGACCAGATCCAAAACAATATCAAAAAATAAAACATCATTTATATGGATTTCATGATGTAACAAAAAACTTTTCTACAGGCGATTGGCTAAAGTTAGCAATCAAAAAGATTAAAGAAGTTCAAAAAAGAAAAAAAATTCCGATTCTTGTTGGTGGTACTGGTTTATACTTCAAAGCTCTAACTGATGGTTTAGTTAAAATACCAACAATTTCATTAAAATTAAGACATCAAATTAGAAATTTACAAATAAAACTTGGACAAAAGAAATTTTATGAAAAACTTTTAAAATTAGATCCATCTTCAAAAGGAAAAATAAATTCTACTGACACTCAAAGATCTATCAGAGCATATGAAGTGAAAAAATTTACGAAAAAATCTCTTCATGAATGGTTTAAAAACACAAAATCAAACTTCTTAGTAGGCGATTTTTTTAAAGTTTATATTGATTACTCTAGAAAAGAATTAATTGAGCGTATCAATCTACGAACAGGAGAGATGATAGATAATGGAGCAATAAAAGAAGTAAAAAGTTTCTTAAAGCTCAGGGTAAGAAAAGACAAAAGTGCCAACAAAGCAATAGGGGTTAATGAAATCAGGGAATATTTAAATAAACAAAATAATTTGAATGATACTAAAGAAAAAATAGCCATAAAAACCAGACAATACGCCAAAAGACAAAGCACTTGGGCCAGAGGCAATATGACGAGTTGGATGAAGTTGAAGCCACAAGAAATAAATAAATTTTTGAAAAAAATTTAAAATTTTCATTCTTAAACTTGACCAATGAGTACAACTTCAGCTAGATTGCCTAATGCCAAAATTATTAACTGGTGCAGAAATTGTATTTAAATGTCTTGAAGACCAAAAGGTAGAACATATCTTTGGTTATCCTGGTGGTGCAGTTTTACCGATTTATGATGAACTAAAAAATCATCCTTTCATAAAACATATTTTAGTAAGACACGAACAAGGCGCAGGTCATGCAGCCGAAGGTTATGCGAGATCGTCTGGAAAACCAGGAGTAGTTTTAGTTACATCAGGCCCTGGAGCCACCAATGTTGTTACAGCTTTAACAGATGCTTATATGGACTCGGTTCCATTAGTTTGCATTTCTGGTCAAGTTCCAACGCATTTAATTGGAACAGACGCTTTTCAGGAATGTGATACTACAGGAATTACAAGACCTTGTACGAAACATAATTGGTTAGTTAAGGATATAAAAGATCTTTCAAAAGTTATTCATGAAGCTTTTAGAGTTGCAACAACAGGAAGACCTGGACCTGTTTTAATTGATATTCCTAAAGATATTCAGTTTGCAAAAACAAAATACAAAAAACCAAATAAAGAAAAAAAATTAAATGGAAAATCGCATAATAAATTTTCTCAAGATCAAATTGATGAATTAGTAAAATTATTAAATAAATCCAAAAAACCAATAATTTATAGTGGGGGAGGAGTTATTAACTCAGGTCCAAAAGCAAGTCAGGCTTTGAGAGACTTTGTTGAGCTGACTGGTTTTCCTATTACTTCAACACTTCAAGGCTTAGGTGCTTATCCTGGAGATGATAATCAATTTTTAGGAATGCTTGGTATGCATGGAACGTATGAAGCAAACAATGCTATGCATGATTGTGATTTACTAATTAATATTGGTGCTAGATTCGATGACCGTATTACTGGAAAAATTGATGAATTTTCGCCTTATTCAAAAAAAGTTCATATTGACATTGACCCATCCTCAATTAATAAAATTATTAAAGTTGATCTCGCAATTGTAGGAGATGTATCGAGTGTAATAAACAAAATAAACAAAACAATTACAAAAGTTAAAAATGGTCATAGCAAATCAAACAAATCAAATATTGCTAAATGGTGGGAACAAATTGAAAAATGGAGAGAAAAAAATTCTCTTAATTTTGTTAACAGCACAGAGAGTATTAAACCTCAATATGCTGTTCAAAGACTTTATGAATTAACTAAGGATAAAGATACTTATGTTACTACTGAGGTTGGACAACATCAAATGTGGGCCGCTCAGCACTATAAATTCAATAAACCAAATAGATGGATGACATCTGGCGGTTTAGGAACAATGGGGTATGGATTACCAGCAGCGGTTGGTGTACAAATTGCTCATCCTGAAAAATTAGTAATTGATATCGCAGGAGAAGCTTCAGTTTTAATGACCATGCAAGAAATGTCTACTGCAGTTCAATATAATCTCCCTATAAAAATATTTATTCTAAATAATCAATATATGGGAATGGTAAGACAATGGCAGGAATTATTACATGAAAAAAATTATTCTGAAAGTTATTCTGAAGCATTACCAGACTTTTTGAAAATGGCAGACGCATATGGATGTAAAGGAATTAAAATAGATAATCCAGACGATCTAGATATTAAAATCCAAGAAATGATCGATTATGATGGACCAGTTATATTCGATTGCCATGTTGATCCCAATGAAAATTGTTTCCCAATGATACCATCTGGAAAACCTCATAACCAAATGATCTTAGGTCCAAATGAGCAAAAGGAAAATAAAATTAAAGGAAAAGGCAAAGCCTTAGTATAATCACAATGCCTAAATCAAAATCAGCTTATAGCATACCAACAAAGAAACAAAAACCAGATACATATATTTTTGTAGTTTGGGTAGATAATGAGGCTGGAGTTCTTGCAAGAGTTGTTGGTCTCTTCTCTGGGCGAGGATATAATATCGAGTCTTTAGCTGTTGCTGAGGTTGACGCAATTAAAAATATTTCAAGAATAACAATTGTTACAACTGGAACACCTCAAGTAATTGATCAAATAAAACTTCAATTAACTAAATTAGTACCTGTTCATAAAGTTGCAGAATTTAACAGAGAAGATAAGGATGTAATATTTAAGGAAATGGCTTTGTTTAAAGTTGCAGGAAAAAGAAATAAAATTGAAAAATGCTTAAATGCTTGTAAAAAATTTAATCCCATAATATTAGATGAAACAAAAAATTCAGCAGTAATTCAAATCACTGCTCTTAGAAGAGAGATAGATGTAATGAATAAAAAATTAAAGCCTTTGGGACTTATAAGTACTTCGAGAACAGGGGCAGTAGCTATGACTAGAGGTGCTAAAATATTTAATTAATTTAAAGGAGAGATGATATGAAAATGTTTTATGAAAAAGATGCAGACGTAAATCTGATTAAAAGCAAAAAAGTTGCAATTTTTGGTTATGGTAGTCAAGGCCATGCTCATGCACTAAACTTAAAAGACAGTGGAGTAAAAGATATAGTTGTAGCCTTAAGAGAAGGTTCTTCAAGTGCAGCAAAAGCAGAATCAAAAGGATTAAGAGTTATGAATTTATCTGATGCTGCTGAATGGGCTGATGTAGTTATGATTCTTACACCAGATGAATTACAAGCAGAAATTTATAAAAATCACATAGAACAAAGAGTAAAAGAAGGAACAAGCATTGCTTTTGCTCATGGTTTAAATGTTCATTATGATTTAATTAAGGCAAGAAAAGATCTTGATGTTTTTATGGTTGCTCCAAAAGGACCTGGTCATTTGGTTAGAAGTGAATATGAAAAAGGAGGTGGAGTGCCTTGCTTGTTTGCTGTGCATCAAAATGGTTCAGGAAAGGCAAGAGACTTGGCTTTATCATATGCATCTGCTGTCGGAGGAGGTAGATCAGGAATTATTGAAACAACCTTTAAGGATGAAGTAGAAACAGATCTATTTGGAGAACAAACTGTATTGTGTGGAGGTCTTGTCGAACTAATTAAAAATGGTTACGAAACTTTAGTTGAAGCAGGATATGAACCTGAGATGGCTTATTTCGAAACTGTTCACGAAGTAAAACTCATTGTTGACTTAATTTATGAAGGTGGAATTGCAAATATGAATTATTCTATATCAAATACTGCAGAGTACGGAGAATATCGATCAGGTCCAAGAATTGTAAATAAAGAAGAGACAAAAAAGAGAATGAAAGAAGTTTTAGCTGAAATACAGTCTGGAAAATTCACGAAAGAGTGGATGGATGAATGTAAAAATGGCCAAAAAAACTTTCTTGCCACTAGAGCAAAATTAGCAGAGCATCCAGTTGAAAAAGTTGGGGCTGAGCTTAGAGCCATGATGCCTTGGATAAGTAAGAAAAAATTAGTTGATAGTGATAAAAGTTAAATTTTTATAAGAAAATTATTACTACTATAATTCTATTATTTCACTTATACTTTTTTAAATAAATTTAAAAACGAGGGTTAAAATGAAGACTAAAAATATAGTGAAAATACTATTGTCATTAGTTCTAGTTTTTAGCTTCTCATCTGCATGGGCCAAAACTATTAAATGGTCTATGCAAGGAGACAGTCTAACACTAGATCCACATGCACAAAACGAGGGCCCAACTACTCAAGTTTCTAGACAAGTTTACGAAGCACTTGTTCAAAGAGGCTTGGATATGAAAATAGGCCCAGCTTTAGCTACTAAATGGAAAGCTACAGATCCAAATACTTGGATTTTTACTTTAAGGGAAGATGCAAAATTTTCTGATGGTTCTGGCATGACATCTGCTGATGTTGTGTTTAGTATATTGAGAGCCAAACAAAGAACATCAGACTTTAAAGAATACATTAGTACAGTTTCAAATGTTGAAGCAGTCGGGGATTATGCTGTTAAAATTACAACAAGTAAACCTAATCCTATTTTATTAAATCAACTATCTAACATTTTTATAATGTCTAAGGCTTGGTCAGAGAAAAACTTTGCAATGTCTCCACAAAATTGGGATGCAGGACAAGAAACTTTCTCTGCTACTAATGCTATGGGAACTGGTCCTTTTAAAATTACTTTAAGAGAGCCCAATACCAAAACCGTGTTTAAAAGAAATAAACATTGGTGGGGTGAGATGAAAGATAAAAAGGTTACTCAAATTGAATTACTTCCAATTAAAAATGCAGCCACAAGAGTTGCAGCTTTATTATCAGGAGAAATAGATTTAGTTACTGATGCACCAGTTCAAGATTTAAAAAGAATTGGATCTTCTTCGGGTCATAAAGTTGAAAGTACAGCTCAAATGAGAACAATTTTCTTAGGTATGGATCAAGCAGCCGACAAGCTTAGAACTGGAAATACAGGAGACAATCCGTTTAAGAAAAAAGAGGTAAGACAAGCACTTTATCAAGCAATTGATATTGAAGCGATTAAGAAAAAAGTTATGAGAGGTTTAAGTGAACCCGCAGGTATTATAACTTTCCCTGGTGTAAATGGTTACACAGCAGATCTTGATAAAAGATTACCTTATGATGTTGAAGCTGCAAAAAATCTTTTAGCTAGCGCAGGATATCCAAATGGTTTTGAAGTTGAACTTAGATGTCCAAACGACAGATATGTTAATGACGAAGCGATTTGTACAGCTGTTGTAGGCATGTTAGGAAAGATCGGTGTTAATGTTAACTTGTTTGCACAGACAAAAAGTAAACACTTCAAAGAGCTTAAAGACAATCAAGGTGATTTCTATATGCTAGGATGGGGTGTTCCAACTTTGGATAGTCACTATGTTTTTCATTACTTATACGAAAGCGGTGCGAGCTGGAATAAAGTAAATTTCAGTAACTCAGAAGTAGATGCTGCAATTAGAGTTATGGAAGGTGAAGTTGATCTAGATAAAAGAAATGCTGCAATTGCAAAAGCTTGGAAAATTGTAAAAGATGATATTTCATATCTTCCTTTACATCACCAAGTAATTTCTTGGGCAGCTAAGAGCAATGTTAATGTTCCTATCAGACCGAATAACGAACCGTTATTCCGAACTGCTAGCTTTAATTAAATAAAATTATTACAAGCCCTTTTTTTATAAAAAGGGCTTGTAAAATTAAACCTTCACAAATTGATTAAATATTTTTTTAAAAGACTGTTCCAATCAGCTTTGGTAATGCTAGTTGTTGCCTTTGTATCTTTCTCTTTATTCAATTTTGTTGGAGATCCAATCAACAATATGGTTGGAGAGGAAACTTCAGATGAAGAAAGGGCTGAATTGAGAGAAACATTGGGATTAATGGATCCAATTCATGTTCAATTTACAAGATTTGTTATAAATGCCTCTAAAGGTGAATTTGGGATATCTTACCAATTAAGGCGGCCTGTTTCTGAGCTTATTGTTGAGAGACTACCAGCAACTATTGAACTTGTGGTTATTTCTGCATTAATTGCTTTAGTTTCAGGAACTTTATTAGGAGTTTATACTGGGATTAATAGAAAAGGATTTTTAAGCGATATTATCTTAGCTGTTTCTTTGCTAGGGGTATCACTCCCCACATTTGTAATTGGTATTTTGTTTATATACTTATTTGCAGTTATTTTGGGAATTTTACCATCTTTTGGTAGAGGTGAAGTTGTTGATTTAGGTTTTTGGACGACAGGTTTTTTAACAATTTCTGGACTTAAAGCAATTATACTTCCATCAGTTACATTAAGTCTCTTTCAAATGACTTATATTATCAGACTTGTGAGAGCAGAGATGATGGAAATATTACAAACTGATTATATAAAATTCGCAAGAGCAAGAGGTATCAGTGAAAAAAGCATAAAATATAAACACGCATTAAAAAATGGATTAATACCAGTAATTACTATTGCAGGAATTAACATTGGAACCTTGATTGCATTTTCTATTATTACCGAAACAGTCTTTCAGTGGCCAGGAATGGGTTTCTTATTTATTCAAGCAGTGCAATTTGTAGATATTCCAATTATGTCTGCTTACCTAGTTTTTATAGCCTTTGTCTTTGTTATGATTAATTTTATAGTTGATATTTTATACTATTTTATTGATCCAAGGATTAGAGTTAAAGGAGATGTAGCAAGTGGGTAATAATTTTTTGATTACATGGGGCAGAATAAAAGATAGTGATATTTATCACAGCTTTATTAAATCACCAACTGCAATAGTATCATCAGCAATATTATTTATAATTTTTTTCTGCTCTTTTTTTGTTGAATTTATTACTCCATATAATCCTTTTGATCCCTCTTCGTTATCTCTAATGGATGCTTTTACGCCACCTTCTTGGGAAGAAGACGGGCTTCAAAAGTTTATTTTAGGAACTGATGGTCAAGGTAGGGATATGTTATCGACAATTTTATATGGATCCAGAATTTCGCTGATAGTTGGATTTTCTGCAATTATATTTAGTTTGATACTCGGTGTTGGACTTGGATTAACAGCTGGTTTTTTTGGTGGGAAATATGAAATGATAGTGATGAGATTAACTGATATTCAATTAACAGTACCAAGTATTTTAATGGCTTTATTGGTTGATGGTATTGCAAGAGGATTGATTTCAAGAGAAATGCACGATGAAATGGCAATTTATGTATTGATATTTGCTATTGGAATTTCCGAATGGCCACAATTTGCAAGAGTATCAAGAGCTGCAACTTTAGTTGAGAAAAATAAAGATTATGTTTCAGCATCAACGATAATTGGCGTTTCTAATTTAATTATTATGTTTAAGCACATTTTACCAAATATTTTAAGACCAGTATTAGTTATAGGGACAATCGGTTTAGCATTGGCTATAATAGCAGAGTCTACTTTAAGCTTTTTAGGTGTTGGTGTACCTCCAACAACACCTTCTTTAGGTACTCTAATAAGATTGGGAAATGATTTTCTATTTTCAGGAGAATGGTGGATTACTTTTTTTCCTGCAATATTTTTAGTTATTTTGGCATTTTCAATTAATTTATTAGGAGATTGGATGAGAGACACTCTTAATCCAAAATTAAAAAAATGAGTTTTTTAAAAATTAACAATTTAAGCGTTGATTACCAAATGAGAAAAGAAACTGTTTACGCGGCTAAAAATGTAAATATTGAGGTAAATAAAGGTGAAATATTAGGTTTAGTTGGAGAGTCTGGTTCTGGAAAAAGTACAGTAGGAAACGCAATAATAAATTTAATTGATGAACCAGGTAAAGTATCGAGTGGATCTATTATTTTAGGTGATTTAAATATTCATGAAAATTCTGAAAATATAGTTAAGTACAGAGGAAATAAAATTGGATTGATATTTCAAGACCCACAAACATCTTTGAATCCAATTCTTACTGTAGGTGAACAATTAATAGAAACAATACAAACTCATCTTCAATTAACAAAGGAAGAAGCTAAATATAAATCTATTAACTTATTAAAAGAAGTGGGAATTAAGGATGCAGAGAAAAGATTTGATAATTACCCTCATCAGTTTTCAGGAGGAATGAGACAGAGGGTAGTTATATCTCTTGCTTTATGTTGTGAGCCCGAACTGCTCATAGCAGATGAGCCAACAACTGCTTTGGATGTTTCAATTCAATCACAAATTCTTGAATTAATAAAAAGATTAACAAAAGAAAGAAATCTTGCAGTTATTTTAATAACACATGATATGGGTGTTATAGCAGAAACTACTGATCGGGTTGCTGTAATGAAAAGTGGAAATTTGATTGAAATAGGAATTACTAAAGATATTTTAACTAATCCAAAAAAAAATTATACTAAAAGTTTAGTAAGCTCTGTTCCACCAACAAATAAAAAAATTTCAAGGTTTGTTATTATAGAAAATAAAAATGAAGTTAACAAATCAAATAATATTAAAATTTTAAATAGATGGAAAAAAAAAGAAATAACAAGTCAAGATTTAGTTCAAGTAAAAAATCTTAGTAAAAGCTTTGATGATAATTTTTTTACAGAGAATTCTAAAAATTCTGTAATGGCAATTAATGATGTTTCATTCGAAGTGAAAGAAGGAGAAACTTTTGGTTTAGTTGGAGAAAGTGGTAGTGGAAAATCTACTATTGCTAAAATGATAGTAAATTTATTTAAACCATCTTCTGGAAATATTTTCTTTGATAAAGTTTGTATAACAAAAATTAAACAGAAATCTGAATTGATGAAATTTAGAAAACAAATTCAGATGATATTTCAAGACCCTTATTCCTCATTGAATGGAAGACTAAAAGTTAAAGATATAATTTCAGAACCAATCACACTTCACAATCCATCAATATCAAAAATAGATTTAAATAATTATATATATGATTTATTAGACTCTGTTGAATTAACACAGAAATCTGCAGATCGATATCCTCATGAATTTTCAGGAGGCCAAAGACAAAGAATTTCAATTGCTAGAGCCCTAGCTACACAACCAAGACTTTTGGTTTGTGATGAACCAACTTCTGCATTGGATGTAAGTATTCAAGCCCAGATTTTAAATTTATTGAAAGATCTTCAAGAACAATTAAATCTAACAATTTTATTTATTAGTCATGATTTGCCAGTTGTAAGACAAATGTGTGATAGAATTGGAGTTTTAAAAGATGGTAAATTATGCGAAATTTCAAACTCAGAAGATTTATTTCTTAAACCCGAACATGAATATACAAAAGAACTCCTTCGCCATATGCCAAAAATTGAGTCTATTTATAATTAATTTATAAAGCATCCCAAAATGGTCTATTTAATATCTTATAATTACTTATTATTTTGCAATCTCTCTTATAGATTGTATTATAGATTTTCAAAAAATTTAGGATATGAGCGAAAAAGATAAAGTGTATATTTTTGATACTACGATGAGAGATGGTGAGCAATCACCAGGTGCATCAATGAGTGTTGAGGAAAAGATCCAAATATCTAGAGTATTTGATGAAATGGGTATTGATATAATTGAAGCAGGTTTCCCTATTACATCTCCAGGAGATTTTGAAGCTGTATCTGCTATTAGTAAAGGTTTAAAAAATTCAGTTCCTTGTGGCTTAGCTAGAGCTAAAAAGAAAGATATTGATGCATGTTATGAATCATTAAAACATGCAAAAAGATTTAGAATTCATACTTTTATTTCAACTAGCCCAGTTCATATGAAACACAAACTTAACATGACAGATGAACAGGTAATTGATGCAGTTAAAGAAAGTGTAACTTATGCTAAAAAATTTACAGATGATGTTGAATGGTCATGTGAAGATGGAACAAGAACAACTTTGGACTTTATGTGTAAAACAATTGAACTTGCAATTAAATGCGGAGCAACAACGATTAATATTCCTGATACAGTCGGTTATTCTATTCCAGAGGAATTTGCAAAAACAATAACTCATATTAGAAACAATGTTCCAAATATTGATAAGGCAATAATTTCCGCACATTGTCATAATGATTTAGGTTTAGCAGTAGCTAATGCCTTAGCTGGATTATCAGCGGGAGTAAGACAAATAGAATGTACTATAAATGGAATTGGAGAAAGAGCTGGAAACGCTGCACTTGAAGAAGTTGTAATGGCAATTAAAACTAGAAATGATTTAATGCCATTTGATACTGGAATTAAAACGGAATTAATTAGTAAAGCATCGAAAATGGTTGCTAATGCAACTGGTTTTCCGGTTCAATTTAATAAAGCTATTGTTGGCAAAAATGCTTTCGCACATGAATCAGGAATCCACCAAGATGGTATGCTTAAAAATAGAGAAACATATGAAATTATGTCTCCTGAGAGTGTGGGTGTCAAAAAAACTTCATTAGTGATGGGTAAACATTCTGGAAGACATGCATTTAAAGATAAATTATCTGATTTAGGATATTCAGATGTTACAGACGATGTTATTCAAGAAGCTTTTGGTAAATTTAAAGTTTTAGCTGATAAGAAAAAACATATATATGATGAGGATATAATTGCATTAGTTGACGATAGTTTAATAGTTGACAATAAAATTAACGCGATAAATTTGAAATCATTAAAAGTCTATGCTGGTACAGGAGAACCTCAAAGAGCAGAAATGACCCTAGATGTATTTGGTGAAATAAAAAAAACTGCACAAACTGGAGATGGTCCTGTAGATGCTATATTTAAATGTATAAAAGAATTATATCCACATGATGTCAAATTATCATTGTATCAAGTTCATGCAGTCACTGAAGGAACAGACGCTCAAGCAACTGTTAGTGTGAAAATTGAAGAAAATGATAGAACAACTGTGGGTCAGTCAGCTGATACCGACACTTTGGTAGCCTCTGCAAAAGCTTATTTAAATGCATTAAATAAAATGCTGATAAAAAGAGAGAAAAAATCTTTATCTGAAAATATTGAACATCAAAAGGTGAAAGAGGGAGTATAAATGGGATTATTTGACAGTGTAAAAAAAATCTGGAGTCAAGATATGGCGATCGATCTTGGAACTGCAAATACGTTAGTGGTTTTAAAAGGTCAAGGTGTAGTTTTAAATGAACCATCAGTAGTTGCAATTGTAGACCAAGGTGGGAAAAAAAATGTTTTAGCCGTTGGTGATGAGGCAAAAACAATGCTTGGAAGAACTCCAGGTAATATCAGTGCTATTAGACCTCTAAGAGACGGAGTTATAGCCGATTTTATAGTTACAGAAGAAATGATAAAACATTTTATTAAAAAAGTTCATAAGGGAAGTACATTTGCTAATCCAAGAATTTTAATTTGTGTTCCAACGGGCTCTACTCCTGTTGAGAGAAAAGCTATTCAAGATAGTGCTTTAGCTGCAGGAGCTAGAAGAGTTCAATTAATTGAGGAGCCTATTGCAGCAGCCATTGGTGCTGGACTTCCAATTTCTGAAGCTACAGGTTCAATGATTGTTGATATCGGTGGTGGCACTAGCGAAATTGCAGTAATGTCACTTGGTGGATTAGTTTATTCTAAATCATTAAGAGTAGCAGGAGATGCAATGGATTTAGCTATAATTAACTATATGAGAAAAGAATATAATCTACTAATAGGCGACACTACTGCAGAAAAGATTAAAAAAGAAATGGGTACTGCAATCCCTACAGGCGCAAATACTTATCCAGTTAAAGGTAGAGATCTTAGATCGGGGACACCTAAAGAGGTCAATATAACAGAGGAAGACACTGCAGAGGCATTGAATGATATATTGAAAGAGATGGTTAACGCTATCAAGGATGCTTTAGAAAATACTCCTCCCGAGCTCTCTGCTGACTTAGTGGATATGGGTTTAACTCTTACAGGCGGTGGTTCACTCTTAAAAAACATTGACAAAAGGTTTTCTAAAGAAACAGGTTTACCAGTTCATGTTGCGGATGATCCATTATCTTGTGTTGCGGTTGGGACAGGTAAAGCTCTTGATCAAGAAGAAACTTTTTCTACTATGTTATCTGAATATTAAAAAAAAATGGCTACCGGCAGAGATGATTTTGTAATTGCCATAAGATCAGCTTTTTTAAAAAAAAAAGATAAACAGAAATTTTCTTTGTTAACATTGATTTTTTTATCTATTTTTGTAATTATTCTTAGTAATTTTAACCTTAAGGTAATTAATGTTATAAAATCGAGTATAAATGAGGTTATATATAGGTCCTCTTTTTTTATTTCTATTCCAGAAAATTACTTAAAAAATTTGAAACGAAATTTTGATGACCATATGAGTTTATATGAAGGTTATAATAAAACTAAAAATGAATTAGAAAAATTAAAGCAAAAGAAATTAATTGATGATTTTTTGAAGATTGAAAATGCGAAGTTAAGATCATTGATTGATGAAAATATTAAATCTAATGAGATATTTGCCAAGGTTTTAATCGATAAAGAAAGTCCATACTTGAAATCTATAGTTTTAAATAAGGGGTCTAGAGAAAACGTAAAAATAGGAATGGCAATTATAGATGGTGTTTATTTGGTTGGGCAGGTAATTGAGGTAAATTATACAAATTCAAGAGCACTATTATTATCTGATTTAAACAGCAAAATTCCCTCAGTTTTAGAGCCTTTTGACATTCAAGCGGTTATTTCTGGAACCGGCGGTAATTTTGGAATAATCGAACATACGCAGAATGAATACGAAAAAAAATTAGATGAGAGCGATGTTATTGCTTATACATCTGGTTTAGGTGGATTGTTTAAACCTGGGATTCCAATTGGCAAAATATCAAAAGAAAAGTCTGGAAAAATAAATTTTTTTTCTGATTTTACTCAACTGAATTATGTAAAAATAACATCGTATAAAATAGGAAGCGATGAATAATGTCATCATTAAATAAAAGTCCTTTTTTACAAATCTTTTTATCTTATTTACCTTTATTAATTTTATTATTTTCAGTTTTTAATGAATTTGATTTTAACTATTTAAATCTAGATTATTTCTCATTCAATTTTGTTCATTTACTAATATTCTATTGGACATTAAGAAATCCTGATTATCTAGGTTATTTATCAATTTTTTTTGCAGGTATTATTAATGATGTTGTGATAGGTATACCGATAGGAATTAGCAGTTTTTGTTATTTATTACTTTGCTCAGTTACAGCTTATATTAGAAATATTACCTTAACTCCAAATTTTATTAAAGACTGGATATCACTCTTGTTTACTATTTTATTAATAAATTCAATTCAGGTAATAATTTTAGATTTAATTTTCTTAATTCAAATTGATTACATGAGCTATCTGATTAATTCAGGTTTCACATTTTTATTTTATCCAATATTTTTTTTAATTTTTAATTTTTTAAACGAAAAAATCTCAAAACAATCAAATGATTAAATCCAATTCAGGTATAAGAAAAACAGATGTAATTAATAGAAGGATGTTCATAATTGGCGCTGCTAAATTTGTAGTATTTGCGGGTATAATTGCACGATTATTTTCATTGCAAATAAATGAAAATAAAAAATATTTGACACTCTCAGATAAAAACAGAATTAGAGAATGGAAACTTCCACCTACAAGAGGTGATATTGTTGATTATTTTGGGAATATAATAGCAGGAAATTTAAAGGTATATCAATTACATATAATTCCTGAACAAGTTGAAAATTTCAATTATTTATTGTTAAGATTAAAAAGCATCCTAGATCTTAGTGAAAAGAAAATCACTAAAATAAATAAATTAAAATCAGAGTTAAAACCTTGGGATAGCATTATTGTATCTGAAAATTTAACTTGGGGTCAATTTGTAAAAATAAATAATTATTTATATGACCTCGTTGGTGTTAAACCAGTAATGACAATTTCAAGAAATTATCCATTCAAAGATGTATATACTCATGTGCTTGGATATGTAAGTCAACCAAACGAAGAAGAGATTTTAGCAAATGAAACAATTCAACAAAGATTTGTTCCTGGAATGAAAATTGGAAAATTAGGTTTAGAGAAAAGACTTGAAAATCATTTAATAGGAACAAATGCTATTCAAAGATATGAAGTTAATGCATTTGGTAAAAGAATTAATCAACTTGAGTATCAAAAAGGTAAACAAGGTACAAAAATACGTTTAACTGTCGATACAGAAATACAAAAGTCCTGTGGAAATTTATTAAAAGGAAAAGCAGGATCTATTAGTGTTATGGATATTTTCACAGGAGATATTATTGCTATGTACTCATCTCCTTCTTATGATCCTAATTTATTTCTTTTTGGAATAAGTCAAGATGAATGGCAGTTGATAAGAAATAATCCTTTAAAACCATTAATAAACAAAACTCTTTCAGGACTTTATTCACCTGGATCAACTATTAAACCAATTGTAGCCCTTTCGGCACTAGAAAATAACGTTATAGATACAAAGTTTAAAGTTAAATGTACAGGCAAAATGGAATTGTATGGTCAAACATTTCATTGTTGGAAGGAAAAAGGACATGGTTGGGTAAGTTTAAAAAACGCAATGAAGCAATCTTGTGATACTTATTTTTATGAGATTGCAAGGTTATTAGGCGTTGATAGGCTAAATATTACAGCTGAAAAATTTGGTTTAGGAAAAAAAGTACTTGGAGAATATTTTGAAAATGAAAAGAAAGGTCTATTTCCAAATACAAAATGGAAAAAAAATAATCTTGGTCGGGGTTGGGTTTTAGGAGAAACATTGATTACTGGTATAGGTCAAGGATATATACAGTCCACACCACTACAACTTTGTATGATGACAGCACAAATTGCAAATGGTGGTTACGCAATCAAACCAAAAATAATCGTTGATAATAAACCTATAAATTTGCAAGAGGCAAAAAAGTCAATGCAGCGTGAACAACTACATTACTCAGATAAAAAATTATTTAAAAATAAAAAAAATATTAAGATAGTTCAAGAAGCAATATTTAGTTCTACGAATGAAAGATTTGGAACTTCTTATAAGTCAAGAATAGATGATCCAAAATATCAATTTGCTGGAAAGACTGGAACAGCCCAGGTTAAAAGAATTAGCAAAAGGGAACGTGAATTAGACTTAGAATTAGAACAAATTCCATACAAAGATAGAGATCATGCTTTGTATGTTGCTTATGGGCCCTACATTAATCCACGATATGCATTAAGTATTATAGTTGAGCATGGTGGTTCAGGAAGTAAGGCAGCAGCACCTATTGCAAAAAAATTGTTTAAATTAATTATTGATAGACATGATTTAAGAAATGACCAGTCAAATTTCGAGGAGATAAATATTTAAATGTTCCAAAACGATAGACTAAATAATGAGATAACATTTTTCCAGAAAATAAAAAATTTGGATTATATTTTGTTAATTTCTGTTGCACTTCTCTCTGCAATCAGTGTATTTGTGATGTATTCTACAGACGGTGGCGAAATACTTTTTCATACTAAAAACCATTTTGTAAAACTTATGGTTTTTTTTCCACTAATGATTTTTGTTGCATTTTTTAATATTAAGTTTTGGCACAATTTTTCATATATAATATATTTTTTAGTAATTATTTTATTAATTTGGGTTTCATTTTTTGGTATTAAATCTTCTGGTTCACAAAGATGGATGGATGTTTATTTATTTGTACTTCAACCATCTGAACTAATGAAAGTAGCAATTATACTTTGCCTTGCAAAATACTATCATAGATTAAAAATTGAAAACGTTAATTCGTTCACAAGTATTATAATTGTCCTATCTATAATAATAATTCCAATAATATTTGTAATATCTCAACCTGATCTTGGCACTTCAATATTAATAGCTTTGAGTGGATTGATTATTTTGTGGTTAGGTGGTGTAAAAATAAAGTATTTTATATACTCATTTATTACTTTTTTAATTTCACTGCCATTTATAATTTCATTTCTTAAACCTTATCAAAAACTAAGAATTTTAACTTTTTTAGACCCAGATAGAGACCCTTTAGGAGCAGGATATCAAATAATACAATCAAAAATAGCTATAGGATCAGGGGGACTTGATGGAAAAGGTTTTTTAAAAGGAACTCAGAGTTATTTAGATTTTTTACCTGAAAAACATACTGATTTTATTTTTACTTTATTCTCAGAAGAATTTGGTTTCATAGGTTCAGTTGGTCTTCTAATATTATATACAATAATCATTTTTAGAATTGTAAGAATAGGATCAATATCAAGGAGTAATTTTGCAAGACTTTTTTGTTTTGGTTATGCTTTTGCAATTTTTATTTATATAGTAGTTAATTTATCTATGGTCCTAGGCTTGTTACCCATAGTTGGATCTCCATTGCCAATAATGTCATATGGTGGTTCATCAATGCTAGCCACAATGATTGGCTTTGGCATAGTATTGAGTGCAAAAATCAACCATAAACAAATTATTGCATAATAAATATTTAAATTTGTATAATTTGTCACTCTGATAACCTAATTTTTGCTTGTATAACAATCCAATGGATAAAAGTAATAGAATTGGAGTCGTTGGCGCAGGTATTCAAGGTATATCTAATGCATTATTTCTTCAAAAAAAAGGTTTTGATGTAACAATTTTTGATAGAGACAACCCGGGAAGTCAAGCTGCTTCTTATGGAAATGCAGGTCATTTTTCACCTTATGCATCTCTTTCTTTAAATAGAACCGATGTTCTAGCAGATGTACCAGCTATGCTGTTAAGCTCTACCGGTCCACTTGCTTTAAGATGGAACTATGTTCCAAAAATGATTCCATGGTTTATAAAATTTATATTGAACACATCTAAAGCTAAGATGATGCACACAGCAAAAAATATGCACCAAATTTTAGATTTAGCTCTACCAGCCTATGATGAGTTGTTTGAAGAGATTGATTTGGAAGGTTTAGTCGAAAATAAAGGAATACTTTATATATGGAATGATAAAGATTTAAAAAGTAGAGAATTAGAAATTAATGTAAGAAAGGAATTAGGTGTTGAACAACAATTAGTTACAAAAGCTGAAATTCACGATCTTGAACCTAATATTAAACCATTTTACCATGCCGGTGTATATTACCCTTATGCAAGACATGCAAGAAATCCAAAAAGAATACTTCTAAAATTATTTGATCTATTTTTAAAAAAGGGTGGAAAATTTAATAAAGTAAATATTCAAGACATTAGTTTTGATGAAGAAAAACCAATTTTCAAAACTGAAATACAAAGTTACATTTTTGATAAAGTAGTAATAGCCTGTGGTGCTTTTTCAAAAAAATTGACAGACAATTTAGATGAAAAAATACCTTTAGATACTGAGCGTGGATACCATGTTCACTTTAAAGATTGTGATCATTTGTTAAATAGACCAGTAATATTTTCTAATCGTGGATTTGGCATTACTCCAATGGAACAGGGTTTAAGAGTAGTTGGAACAGTAGAATTTGGTGGTTTAGATAACCCGTTGTCTAAGTCAAGAGTTAAGAACTTAATAAATAATGCAAAATATATGCTTGGGGATTTACCCGAACATGAGGACGAATGGTTAGGATTTAGACCTACTTTACCAGATTTTTTACCTGTTATGGGGCCATCAAAAAATTACAAGAATATTTACTATTGTTTTGGGCATCATCATTTAGGATGGACTTTGGGTCCAATTTCTGGAAAGATTGTTTCAGGAATGATAGCGAACGAAAATACCAATTTAGATCTAAAACCCTATAGTTCGCTTAGATTTAGTTAAGTGACAAAAGATAATAATTTTTTAGCATATTTTTATCTATTTTTAACAGTAACTTTTTGGGCAGGAAATTTTGTAGTAGGTAAACTTGCGAGTTTTTATGAAGTTCCACCTTTTTCTTTAAATTTTTACAGATGGCTTTTTGCTTGGCTAATTTTAGCACCTTTTACTATCCCTGAAATATTTGAGAAAAGAAACTACATTTTCAAAAATTATAAGCTTTTTATTATATTAGGAGTTACCAGCATAACAATATTTAATTCTATCGTTTATTATTCGTTAAATTTTACTCAAGTTATTAGTGGAGTGCTAATGATTTCAACTATACCTGTGATGATTATGTTGTTTTCTTCAATTTTAAAAATTGAGAAGACAAACATTTTTCAGATTATAGGAGTAATATTTTCTTTTGCTGGAGTAATTATGATTATTACAAAAGCAAATTTAGAAATTTTAAAAAATTTAGATTTTAATAAAGGAGATATTACAATGGTTATAGCAATGTTTTCGTGGGCATTATATTCTACATTATTAAAAGGTAAAAAGTATGAGTTAACTCAAATATCATTACTCCAAGTGGTAATAACTTTTGGTTTAATATTTTTAATACCAATTTATTTAATTGAATATCAAGTTGGTTTTAGAATTGATTTAAAATTACCATTTATTTTAATTTTATCTTATGTAGTTCTGTTCCCAGGCTTAGCGTCTTTTATTTTGTGGATAAAAGGAATTTCCATGATTGGTGCTAATCGATCAGGTGTTTTTTTACATTTAATGCCAATTTTAAGTGCAATAATGGCAATGATCTTTTTTAGTGAAAAATTTATGTTTTATCATATTTTAGGCGCTTGTTTTATTATAGCGGGAATATTGTTATCAAATAAGAAAGTAAAAAATGCTTAAAGTTGCTATATTAGATGATTATCAAAATGTTGCTCAACAATTTGTAGATTTAGAAAAACTATCTGGAAAATATGAATTTAAAATTTTTAGCGAACCTTTCTTAGATGAAGCAGATGCAATCGAACAATTGTCAGACTTTGAGGCTTTATTAATTATGAGAGAAAGAACTCCTATTACAAAAAATTTAATTGATAATCTTAATGATTTAAAATTTGTTATCACAAGTGGATTACGTAACAGATCTATTGATTTAGAGGCTGCCAAAAAAAGAAAAGTAATAGTTTGTGGAACAGAAATTAATTTAAACCCTACACCTGAATTGACCTGGGCATTAATTCTTGGCTTAGCCAGAAATTTTAAGGAGGAGTTTGATAATATGTATCAAGGATACTGGCAAACTACTATTGGTGTTGAATTAAAAGGAAAAATATTAGGATTAATTGGATTAGGCAGAGTAGGAAGTGAAGTTGCAAAAATTGGAAAAGCTTTTGGAATGCAGATTATGGCTTGGAGTGAAAATTTAAGTTTAGACAAATGTAAAGAGCTAGATGTATTGCCATGTAGTAAAGAGGATTTAATTATAAATTCTGATGTACTTTCAATTCATGTTCAGGGAGGCGAAAGATACAAAAACTGTATAACTTTAAAAGAATTAGACAAAATGAAAAAAACAGCTTTTTTAATAAATACCTCAAGAGGTCCTATTATTAATGAAGATGATTTAATAATTGCATTGTCAACTAATGTGATCGCAGGTGCTGGTATTGATGTTTATGATAAAGAACCATTGCCTGAAAATAATAAACTTAGATTTTTACCAAATGCATTGCTTACTCCACACATAGGTTATGTAACAGCTGAAAATTATAGTATTTTTTATAATCAAATGATTGAAGGATTAGAGGCTTGCATTGATGGAAAGCCAATTCGAGTTCTAGAGTAACTATGGAGTTACCAGTTGTTAACCACGACGATTATTTTGCGAAAATTGGAGATGATCATAAATTTCCTATAAACAAGTTTAGAGAATTGGCTAATTATTTGATCCAAAATAAAATCGTTAAGAAGTTTCATAAACCATATGCATGTTCACTCGAAACATTGAGTTACGCACATTCAGAAAATTATATTTCTAATATTAAAAATAAAACATTAAGCAAAGAAGGAGTAAAAAAAATTGGATTTCCCCTTGTTGATAGTGTTGTTCAGAGATCCTTAGTCGCTACTGGTGGCACAGTTTTAGCTTCTAAACTTGCGATAAATTATGGAATATCCTGTAATACTGCTGGAGGCAGTCATCACGCAAACTATGATGGCGGGGCTGGATATTGTGTTTTTAATGATGTTGCTGTAGCGACACATTATCTATTAAATCGAGGCTTAGCTAACAAAATATTAATTGTTGATCTAGATGTTCACCAAGGAAATGGAAATTCAGAAATTTTTAAAGATAATAGGAATGTTTTTACATTCAGTATGCATTCTAAAAGTAACTATCCAGCCAAAAAATCAAATAGCGATTTAGATGTAGAACTAGAAGATAATTTAGAGGACAATGCTTACATTAAAACACTAAAACACTATTTAAATGAGTTAAATCAAGAAAATTTTGATTTTGTTTTCTATATAGCTGGAGTAGACATTCATTTTAATGATAGACTAGGTAAATTAAAAATATCTGAGGAAGGGATTAAATCTAGAGATGAGCTTGTTATTGAAAATTTTTTCTCTAAAAGAATACCATTTTGTGGTGTTTTAGGTGGTGGTTACAATAAAGATTTTGATAAATTAGTTCAATTACATTCAATCTTACACCAATCCTGTGCTAAATATATGGGATCATGACCAAAAAAATAAATCCAAATTTAACTGCAGAGCAAAAATTAATCTTGTTTGAAGAAGGAACCGAGCGTGCAGGCTCAAGCGAACTTAATCATGAAAAGAGAGAAGGAAGTTTCCATTGTGCAAATTGTGGAGAGAAATTATTTGAATCAAAAACAAAATACGAGAGTGGGTCAGGTTGGCCCTCTTTCTATGATTCTTTACCAGATGTATTTGAAACAAAAACAGACAACCATATTGGTTATGCACGAACTGAATATCATTGTAAAAAATGTGGAGGACATCATGGACATATATTTGATGATGGACCTAAACCTACAGGAAAAAGATTCTGTAACAATGGTGTCTGCTTAGTTTTCAAACCAAAAGAATAGGTTATTTTAGATTAATTATTTAAAAGATCTTGTAGTTTATTTTCTTTTTCTAGTGCTCTAACTTCATCGTAACCACCAATATGTTGATCATCGAAAAATATTTGTGGAATTGTTCTTTTACCATTTGCTTTTTTAATCATTTCATCAATAGCTCCTTCAACTTTTGAAATATCAATTTCATTATAAGATGCATTATTTCTGGATAATAATCTTTTAGCGGCTTCACAGTAACCACATCTTGGACCTGTATACATGGTAATTTTTTTCATGGACTATAGATAGTCACCTTTTTTTATTTTACTAGTTATTTCTTTTCTTGAGTATTCGAACTTTTTTCGATGTTTTATACTTTTTTGATTTACTCTTTTTCTCCATAATCTGAAAGAGGATGGTTTTAAGGATCTTCTCATAATTTTAATTACATCAGATTCTTTTTTTCCTGTTTTTTTTTCAATTTCTTCAAAAGTGATTCTGTCAGCCCAAGCTGCCCAAATGATCCAATCAGGGTCGTCCATTTTGGGTTCTGGATTTTTGACTTTAGTAATTGGCCTGTGACCTTTTTTTTTCATAAATCCTTTATATTTGAAAAAAAAATTTAATGCATTTTTTTTAGCCTCTGTTATTATGTATTTGATAGTCCTTCTTAGCCATCTTTAGCTCCCGGTTTTTAAGGACTATCTTTTTTTATGCTCCCCCTAGATTTTATTCTTTATCTACAGATCATAATTTTTCTATTTATTACCCCTGGAACACCTAGAATTGTAATTATCTCATATTCAATGAATTATGGAGTTAAAAAATGTGCGTGGTCTGCTCTTGGAGATGTGACGGCTAATTTAATTCAAGCCACTTTAGTAATTTTTGTAATTGGATCTTTCTTTGCTGAAAGCTCAACAATATTAAATATCTTTAAATGGGTAGGAATAATTTATTTGTTATATCTTGCTTATGATATTTATAAATCAAGGCCAAAAGATATTACTGACAAAAGTGAAATAAAAAAAAGTAACCTATCTTTTTACAAAGATGGTTTTTTAGTAGCAGGAACAAGTCCAAAAGCTTGGATGTTTTTTCCTTTTATATTTCCTCAATTTATTGACTTTAATGAAAATTATTTAGCTCAATTTTTTATTTTAATTACAACTTATATTGTTTTAGATTTTATATCTTTAATGGGTTATGCGATGCTTGCACAAAAATTAATTAGTTGGATTAAAGCAAATCCAAAAACTATAAATACAATTTCTGCGAGTGTTTTAGTAATAATTGCTGTTATTATTGTTGTTACACAACAATATTAATCCTAGAGATGTCTTTATTGCCACTTGCATAAAATACTTTTTCTTTATTTAATCGGCCATTAATTAATTAATTTAAGAGGAAATAAAATGAGATTAAATAAAATAATTTTAAGTTTTGTTTCTGCATTAGTAATTTTATTTTCAACATCGGTTGCATCTTTTGCAAAAGTTGTTGGTGACAAAATTATTTTAGGTGCTGCAATTTCCTTAACTGGTAAATACTCATCTAATGGTGTTCATACTCAAAACGGTTATAACATGGCTGTTGACAGAATTAACAGCATGGGCGGTGTTAAAGTTGGTGGAAAAACTTATAAGTTTGACATTATTTATTATGATGATGAGTCAAACCCTAAGAGAGCTGCACAGCTTGCAGAAAGATTAATATCACAAGATGGTGTTGAGTTCATGCTTGGCCCATACAGTTCTGGTTTAACAAAAGCGATTGCTCCAGTGACTGAAAAATACGGTGTTCCAATGGTTGAAGCAAATGGTGCATCTAGATCTTTGTTTACAAAAGGTTACAAATATCTATTTGCTGTATTAGCTCCAGCTAATTTATATCTTGATGTCGCTATCGAAACAGCGGTTGAGTTAAATGGTGGAAAACCAGTAAGAATTGCACAAGCGTTTGAACAAGATGCATTCTCACAGGACGTTAGATTAGGTATTTTAGATGCTGCTGAAAGAACTGGCTCTAAAATAATAATTGACGATAAATTACCTAAAGAGCTAAATGATATGGCTGCTACTTTGGTTAAAGTAAAACAAATGAAACCAGATGTACTTGTTGTATCAGGTCACACAAAAGGTGCGTTAACTGCGATCAGACAAATCGCTGAAATGAAAGTTGATGTTCCAATGTTGGCAATGACTCACTGTGATGCTGCTAAGCTATCTAAACAGCATGGTAAAAATTCACAGTATGCACTTTGTGCTTCTCAATGGCACAAGTCACTAACTTATAAAGATGATTTCTTTAAAGATGGTATGACTTATGCTGCAGACTTTGAGAAGGAGTTTGGATATGATCCACCTTACCAATCTGCTGAGTCTTCAGCTGCTTTATTGGTTTTCAAAGATGCATTTGAAAGAGCTAACTCTTTCGATCAAAAGAAAGTGAGAGATGCTCTTGCAGCTACTAACATGCAAACATTCTATGGAAATATTAAATTTGCACCTGGTGGTCAAAATGTTGACAAACCAATGGTACTTTTCCAAGTAATGTGTGATGCTTCAGGAAGTTGTGAAAATAAAGTTGTTGCTCCATTAAAATGGGCATCAGCTAAATTAATTCACCCAATTCCTAAGTGGTCAGAAAGATAAAATAAAATAACAAAGCCCCCTAGTCATAGGGGGCTTTTTTTTATATAACCCAAAAAAATTTTTATGGATTTTCTTGTATTTCAATATCCAATGATAACAGTTCAAGCCTGTTTGGATGGAATTCTTTTAGGTGTTCTATTTGCATTAATTGCTTATGGAATGGCACTTCAATGGGGTGTGATGAATATAATTAATATTGCACAAGGAGATCTTGTTATTTTGGGAGGATACATAGCATATTTTATGTATCTCTACGGTATTCATCCAGCATGGGGTGTGATTGTTGCACCAGTAATAATGTATTTTGTTGGTATAGCAATTTACAAACTCGTAATAAATAAAGTAGTAGATAGAGACTTATTTATCTCAATCTTAGCAACATTTGGAATAAGTATTTTGTTCATGCAATTGATGAATTTTGCATTTGGAGCAGACGTTGTGCTTGCAAACTCTGGGTATGGAACAACTATGTTGTTTGATAGCAACGTTGTTTTACCTAATTCAAAAATATTTTCAGCATTCATAAGCATTTTATTTGCTGCTTGTTTAGTAATTTACATGAAAAAATCTAAGCTTGGCCGAGCTATTAGAGCTACAGCTCAAAATGCAAGAGCTGCTAAAATTTTAGGTGTTGATACAGAAAAAGTTTATGCAGCAACATTCGGTATAAATGCTGCTCTTTGTGGTGTTGCTGGAGCATTAATTTCTATAACATTTACAATTCACCCTTATATGGGATTACCTTATACAATTCGATCATTTATGATCGTTATTGTTGCAGGTCTTGGAAATTTACCAGGTGTGGCAATGTCAGGCATGGGGTTAGGTGTATTTGAGGAATTCGCAGACTATATTTTAGGAACAGAATTTAGAATTGGTTCTGTATTTTTACTTTTAGTATTAATTCTTGTTTATAGAAGATTCAAACTTTCAAGAAAAAGAGAGTACCTAAAATGAAAAAAGTTAAAATTACAGATGATACTGGAAACATAATTAAAGTTGATATCAAAAAATTCAAAAAACATTTAGATGAGTATCATTTAAATGGATCAAGCGTACATGAAGAAAATGGACATTATTTTACAGTTGATCAAAAATTTAGAGATAAAATAAACAGCTTATATGAACAAGAATAATTTAGTTTTATACTCTGGTATTTTGATTTTTGGTTTAGCAGCCCCATTCCTCTTTCCAGCTTTTAAAGTTCAGTTATCTATACTTTGTGTATTAATTGTTCTTGCGACTACATGGAATATCCAAGGTGGTGAGATGGGATATAATTCATTTGGAAATATTTTGTTTTATGGTCTCGGAATGTATCTTTGTGCATCTGTTCAGGTTGGTATGTTTTTTCCATTAGCAGAATGGACAGAGAGCGGCGGTGAAAAAACATTTGTACATACACCAACCCAGTTTTTTCAAGGAATGGCTGTTGGTCTGGTCGTTGCCGCTATAGTTCCAACTATTGTTGCTGGTTTAATAGGATATTCTATTCTAGGTCTAAGAGGACATTACTTTGCAATATGCACATTGGGCTTAGGTGTGGCAGCAGGTGAAATATCTGGTGGTATAGAAATTATTGGAGCAGGTCAAGGTTTTACCACACCACCATTTCCAGACGTTGGTAGTTTAGAAGCTAGAGGAGAATTTTTTTATTTCTTAAGTTTCTTTACTTTAATTTTGACATTTATTGCAGTGCGTTCAATTTATTCTACGAGATTCAAATTAATACTTAATGCTATCAGAGATAATGAAGACAAAGCTGAGGCAATGGGTATTGAAACAATGAAATATAAAATTATTGGCTGGATGATCTCAGCTTTCTTTTGTGGATTGGCTGGTGGAATAATGGGTGGCCTAGTTGGTTACATTGACTCTACAGACGTTGCATTTGATGGAAGAGAGATGGGAGTATTCATGGTACTAATGGCAATACTTGGAGGTAAAGGAACTCTTTGGGGCCCAATTATTGGTGCAACTATATTTCACATTTTTAAAGAAGGCTTTTGGACATTCTTTTTGGGTTGGCAGTATGTTGCTCTAGGAGTTTTGATTGTTGTGATTGTGATTTATTTCCCAGAAGGAATTATGGGATGGCTTAGAGAAAAATATCCAGAACGATTTGGTGAAGTAGTTGATGAAAAAGATCGTAAAGCACAGGTAGAACTTAAATGAGTATTTTAGAAGTTAGTAACGTTAGTAAATCGTTTGGTGGTGTTAAAGCTAACGTTGATATTTCAATGAATGTAGAAAAGGGTAAGATAGTTGGATTAATTGGACCAAATGGTTCAGGAAAAACTACATTATTTAATTCGATTGTAGGGACTTACCCAATAGATAATGGATCCATAAAATTTAATGGAAAAGAAGTTTCTGAGTTACCAGTCCCTGTAATTGCTAAGTTAGGTTTATTGAGAACTTTTCAGCAAACAAGAATTTATGGAAAGCTTAATTGTATAGAAAATATGCTTATTAGTCATAAAGGTAGTGACGCAGATTTAATGAAAATATTTTCAAAAATTCCACAAGAATTAACAGACAAAGCTGAAAATTTATTAAATTTTGTAGGGTTATTTCAAAAAAGAAAGCTTAGAGCAGGAGATCTGTCTTTTGGTCAGCAAAAATTACTAGAGCTTGCTATGGCATTAATGAATGAACCAGAGATGTTATTACTAGATGAGCCCACAGCTGGAATTAATCCGACACTGATAAATGGTATTATTGATAGATTAATTAAAGTTAACCAGGATTTTGGAATTACTCTTTTGGTTATTGAACACAATATGAGAGTGATTATGCAATTAGCAGAAAATATTTTTTGTTTAGCACATGGAAAAATGTTAGCTAATGGTACACCTGAGGAAATTAAGAATGACAAGCGTGTTATCGATGCATATTTGGGGGCACAATAATGGCAAACCAATACGAAGTTTTAGGTAAGGCTCCAACTGCAGACGATTTAAAAAAATTATCTCCTAATGAAATTCATTTAACAATTAAAAATTTAAATGCGGGTTATGGTAAAATGGAAATTCTGCATAATTTTGATTTATTTGTAAATAAAGCACAATCATTATGTTTGATTGGTCCAAATGGTGCTGGAAAGTCCACTATTCTTCACTCAATATATGGTTTTACAAATATTTTTTCTGGTCAAATTGAACTTGAGGGAAAAGAAATAACAAATCTTACACCTGCTGAAAAATTAAAGTCTGTTGGCATAGCTTATATATTGCAGGATAACTCTGTATTTCCAGATATGACAGTAGAAGAAAATTTATTAATGGGAGGATATATAAAAGAAAAAACAGATGAGTCATTTGAAGAGGCTGAAAGAATTTTTGAAAAGTATGAAAGGCTAAGAAATAGAAGAAACCAACCCGCAAAAGTTTTATCTGGTGGGGAGAGAAGACTTTTAGAGATATCAAGAGCCTTAGTAATGAAACCTTCAGTGCTTTTAGTTGATGAGCCTTCAATAGGACTTGAACCCAGATATATTGAAATGGTTTTTGAAATATTAAGAGATCTTCAAGAGAACGAAAAAAAAACAATTATACTTGTAGAGCAAAATGCAAAAAAAGGTTTAGAGTTTGCTGACATTGGATACGTTTTAGTATCAGGTCAAACTGCAATAGCTGGAAAAGGTGATGATTTACTTAAAAACCCTGATGTTGGAAGACTGTTTCTTGGTGGTTAATGGTCAGCAAAAAATATTATTTTAAAGGATACAGGTCTATCCTTACTCATGATAGTCCAGCAATTGCTCTTACCTGTTGTTTCATTGCAATTGGAGCACTTTTTAAAAATCTAGGTTTTAATATTCAAGAAAGTATCTTTTCTACAGTTTTAACATACGCTTTGCCTGGCTCTTTAGTTATGGCTGAGTCTATGTTGATAGGTGCTTCTCTATTAAATATTTTTTTAGCTGTTTGGTTTGTTAATGCTCGACTATACCCTATGGCTGTATCTTTGTTTCCTTTAATGATGCATAAAAGCCAACCTAAGTGGAAATATTACTTCTCTTGTCACTTTATTGCAGTTTCTGCTTGGTTAATAATGAAAAGTAATTATAAAAAAATACCAAAAGAGTACAGGATTGATTATTGGATTGGAATAGGTAGTGCCACTGTAAGCGTATCTGTAATCGGTACATTTATTGGATTTTCTTTTTCTGAATATTTGAACAAAGATATGATGATGGGCTTAGCAATTCTTAATCCAGTTTACTTTCTATGTATGATGGTTGGAGCCGCAAAAACTATTCAAATTACTTTGTCAGTTGTACTAGGTTTAATTTTAGGTCCAATTATTTATTTATTATCGCCTGAATGGTCAATTTTATTAGCAGGCATTATAGGCGGGACCGTCGCTTATTTGTTAGGAGAATATAATGTCAGCTAATATCGTTTATGCAATTTTAGTTACATCTTTAGCAACTTTTTTATCAAGATTCTTAGGCGCTGTTACATCTCAAGGTATAAAAGAAACATCTAAATTATTTAAATGGTTTAATTGTTTAGCTTATGCGACTTTGGCAGCATTAATTGCGAGAACCATAATTTTTCCTGCTGGTATTTTAATGGACGCAAGCTATTCAAGCAGGTTATCAGTGGTTTTATTATCTGTATTTGTATTTTTTATTTCAAAGAAAAATTTTGTCTATCCAACTATTTTCTCAGCTATTTGTATGGCAGTTATAAATAATTACATTTAATTAAAATTGATTTATAGAATAATGTAAAATAAAATTTAGTATGCAAAATATTAAAGGAATAGAAATAGCTAAACACGATAAATCAAATAGGATTATCAAAATAAGTTTAGAAAATGAAATTATTGATAAATTAATCTTTCCTTTTAATAAATTCGATTTAACAGCATTAGAGCTAAGACCGTTCACAAGATTTACTATAGCAAAAAGCTTAGATGATTTAACAAATAATAAATTAAGTGAATTGATGAATTCGATTATAAGAGATAGATCGACTGGATGTTTTATGATTGGCCCTAAAAATATAACTTCTAAGATTAATGATACTTTCTTAGTAAAACTTTCAACTGCAATTGCTCATTTAATTGGTGTACCTAATCATGATGCTATGACAGGAAAATATTATGCAAGGTTTCAAGTAAAACATGAGGACAGTAGTGACTCTTATTTAAGAAAGGCTTATAGAAATATGGATCTTCATACAGATGGAACGTATGTTAAAGAAGTTACAGACTGGTTAATTATGACAAAAATTGATGAACAAAATGTGGAAGGTGGAGAAACAGCAATGTTACACCTTGATGACTGGGAACATTGTGATGATTTATATGAAGATCCTGTGGGAAAGCAAAATTTTTTATGGGGATCGCCTAAAAGTAAAAATATTGATTATAAAGTTGAGCATCCAGTTTTTTCAAGTGATAAAGAAGGAAGGCCAACAATATCTTACATTGACCAATTCCCTGAACCACAAAATATGGAGCAAGGTAATTTTTTACAGAGATTATCAGATGGTTTAGAGGAGAGTAAAAAAAAAATTGTTACTAAATTACCAGTCGGCTATTCTGTAATCGCCAATAATTATTTTTGGCTTCATGGTAGAAAACCTTTTAAAGAAAATATTGAATTAAGTAGAGAATTACTAAGAATTAGAGGTTCTTTTTTTGTTAATTAATTAAATAATATCAATATAAAGTAACCAAACTTATGAAATTAGGATTTATTGGTACTGGGAAAATAGCATCTTCTGTAATAACTGGAATATGTAAATCTAAAATTAAATTTAATAAGATTTTAGTTTCAGCAAGAAATAAAACAGTAGCCCAAAATCTAAATAAAAAATTTAAAAAAGTAATTATTGCTAAAAATAATCAGCAAATTGTAGATGACTGTAATTGGGTGTTTCTCTCAGTAACCCCAAGTGTTGGAGAAAAAATAATCAAAAATTTAAAATTCAAATCTCATCAAACTATTATTAGTTTTATCTCTACTATAACTTTGGCTAGATTAAAAAAGGATATTAAAGTTAGAGCACAGATCGTTAGAGCTATTCCATTACCTCCAATATCATTAAAAAAAGGCCCTGTTCCTATTTGTCCACCAAATAGAAAAGTAAAGGAATTTTTTAATCATCTTGGAACAACAGTAGAAATCAAAAACGAAAAATCCTCTATAAATTTCTGGTCTACCTCAGGCATGATGGCTCCTTTTTATGAGTTATTAAGAGTTATGACAGATTGGTTAGTAAAACGTGGAGTAAAAAGAGATAATGCACAAAAATATATAACCTCTTTATTTTTAGCTTTATCTGAGGATGCTGTAGTCAATTCAAAATTAAATTTAAAACATTTGGTAAAAGAATCTCAAACACCAAAAGGATTAAATGAACAAGGAGTAAGAGAGCTCACAAAAGCAAAATTTTACAAGTCAATCGAAAAAACATTAAACAGTATCCATAAAAGATTAAGCAAATAATTTAAATGTCAGATAATATTTTAGAAATTAATGAATTATCAAAATATTTTGGAGGGTTAGCTGCAGTTTCAGACTGTTCATTAAAAGTTAAGAGAGGCACCATTACAGGGATTATAGGTCCAAACGGATCTGGAAAAACTACTTTGTTTAATTTAATAGCTGGAAATTTAAAGTCTTCATCAGGAGATGTAATTTTTAATGAAGAAAATATTACGGATATCCCAGCTCATGAATTATTTGGAAAAGGGTTATTAAGAACTTTTCAAATAGCTCACGAATTTTCAAATTTATCAGTATTAGAAAATTTAATGATGGTTCCAGCTAATCAAACTGGTGAAACTTTATTAAATGCTTTTATTAAACCAAGCATAGTTAAAAAAGAAGAAGAGCAGATTAGGGTTAAAGCTTATGAGGTGGTTGAATTTTTAAACCTTAAACATTTAGCTAACGAAAGGGCTGGAAACTTATCTGGGGGGCAAAAAAAATTATTAGAACTTGGTAGAACAATGATGGTTGATGCAAAACTTGTACTTTTAGATGAGGTGGGAGCAGGAGTTAACAGAACATTACTTAAAGACTTAGGTACAGCCATTTTAAAATTAAATAAAGAAAAGAATTATACTTTTTGTATGATTGAACATGACATGGATTTTATTAGTAGAATGTGTGATCCTGTTATTGTTATGGCAGAAGGATCAGTTTTATTTGAAGGAACTTCAGACGAAGTTAAAAAAAATGAAAAAGTTATAGAAAGTTATTTAGGTAGATCTAATGTTACGGGAGATAAAGCGTAATGGCTTTTTTTGAGGGAACACAAATGACAGCAGGTTATGGAGATGGTCCTGATATTATTAGCTCATGTAGCATAAGCGCAAATAGAGGAGAGATCGTTGCAATTTTAGGTCCTAATGGAGCGGGAAAATCTACCGCAATGAAAGCAATGTTAGGGCTTTTAAATTTAAAGTCCGGAAGTGTAACTCTTGATGGAGAGGATATTTCTAAAATTTCACCACAAGACAGAGTGAAACAAGGTATTTCATTTGTACCTCAAACAAGAAATGTATTTGCAGAGCTTACAGTTAAAGAAAATTTAGAAATTGGAGGCTTTTTAAGAGAAGACGGCTTAGATCAAATGATAGAAAATATATACAATTTATTTCCTATATTAAGTGAAAAAAAATCACAAATAGTTGGACAATTATCTGGTGGTCAAAGGCAACAAGTAGCTCTTGGTAGAGCATTAATGAGCGAACCATCTGTTTTAATGTTAGATGAACCAACTGCCGGTGTTTCGCCGATTGTGATGGATGAACTATTTGAACATATTATAAAGGTTAAAAAGACAAATGTTGCAATAATCATGGTAGAACAAAACGCCAAACAAGCTTTAAGTATATCAGATAGAGGGTACGTTTTAGTAACAGGACAAAATAAATTTGAAGGATCGGGTGAAGAATTGCTTAATGATCCAGAGGTAAGACGGTCTTTTTTAGGAGGATAATGGATTTTATAAATGCAATAGTTGTTTTAACAAATTTTACAATAATACCAGCCTTAGCTTACGGATCTCAGTTAGCATTAGGTGCAATTTTTGTAACTTTAATTTATGCAGTTTTGAGATTTGCAAATTTTGCTACTGGAGACATGATGTCGTTTGGAACTATGTTTGCAGTTTTATTAACATATTATTTCCAATCAATTGGTTTAGGTCTTGGTTTTTTACCCACAGCACTTTTGACAATTCCTTTCGCTATCATAATGATGATTTTATATATGTTGTTAATTGATAAATTTGTTTTTAGCTATTATAGAATAAAAAAAAGTCCCCCGGTTCAGTTCGCAATGGTAAGCGTTGGTGTAATGTTTGTTACTCAAGCAATTATAAGAATTATTATAGGTCCATCCGATAGAAGATTTTTAGATGGGGAAAAATTTATTTTAAAAGCAACAGAATTTAAAGAAATGACTGGATTAAATGAAGGTCTGACACTTAAATCAACCCAAGCAATAACAATTGTTGTAACTCTCATAATAGTTTCAATAATGTTTTGGTTTCTTAATAAAACAAAAACTGGGACCAGTATGCGAGCTTATTCAGATAATGAGGATTTGGCTTTACTTTCAGGTATTGATCCAAAAAGAGTTGTTTTGATAACTTGGGTAATTGCTGGAGTTTTGGCTACTGTTGGTGGTATTTTATACGGTTTGGATAAAAGTTACCGACCATTTGTATACTTTAACAACATGTTACCTATATTTGCAGCCGCAATAGTTGGAGGAATTGGAAATCCTTTTGGTGCCTTTCTTGGTGGCTATGTAATAGCTTTTGCAGAAATACTTATAACATATGCTTATAAAAGATTTATTGCCTACTTGGTGCCCGAAAGCATGGAACCAGACTCCCTCATGCAGTTATTATCTACTGATTATAAATTTGCGGTCTCATTTTCAATTTTAGTAATAGTCTTATTGATAAGACCTTCTGGAATATTTAAAGGAAAAACAATATGAGAAAGTATTCCAATATAATAGCCGCTTACTCAATAATGCTAGTATTAATTTTATTAGTTGGAATTTTTCAATCTTGGTCAATTGCCCTTACAATTCTAAATTATTGCTTAATTTCTGCAGTTATGACAATTGGAGCTAACATACAATGGGGTTATGCTGGACTAATAAATTTTGGAATAATGGGTTACACAGCTCTAGGTGGTTTAGCAGTTGTCCTGGTATCCGTAGATCCTGTGCAACAAGCATGGCAAGCTGGTGGATTGAATATTCTTATTTGTTTTTGGATAATTGTAGTGATCGTGGTTTTAATTCGTTACTTATTAAAATATTTTAATAAATCTAAATATAGAACTTACGGCATTGCATTTATAATAATTGGTGGAATTTTATTATTAAGATTGACTGCAAGTCCAGGAATAGAGGCAATAGAGGCAGTTGATCCTGCTAAAACAGGATTTCTTGGGGGCATGGGATTACCAGTTTTATTCTCATGGATTGGTGGAGCTTTTTTAGCTGGTGGTTTAGCTTTTATTGTTGGTAAAATAGCATTAGGGCTTAGAGCTGATTATTTGGCTATTGCTACATTATTGATTGCTGAAATTGTGGTTTCTATAATAAAGCATGAGGAATGGTTAGCAAGAGGTGTTAAAAATGTAATTGGTTTAAAAAGACCAGCACCTTATGAAATAGATCTTCAAACTTCACAATGGTTTATTAATTTAGTTGAGAAATTTCATTCTAAAAAACTAAGTATGATTAATTCAATTACTGAGAGACAAGATGCTCTTAGTCAATTTGTTATTGATGCCTCTTCTGTTTACGTCAAACTTTGTTTTACTGGATTATTTTTATCTGTCGTAATTGTTTTATTGATTGTGACACAAAAGGCTCTTTATTCACCTTGGGGAAGAAAAATGAGAGCAATAAGAGATAATGAAGAAGCAGCAAGTGCTATGGGTAAAAATATAGTTAAAGAACATTTATTTATTTTTATTTTAGGTTCCGCAATTGTTGGTATTGCTGGAGCCATGATGGTAACAAACGATGGTTTATTTACTCCAGGAAGTTACCGACCAATGAGATATACTTTTGTAATTTGGGTAATGGTAATTGTTGGCGGTACAGGGAATAATTTTGGCGCAATATTAGGTGGTTTTGTAGTTTGGTTCTTGTGGGTTGAGGCTGCTCCAATGGCTTTATTTTTAATAAACTTTTTCACATCTCATTTACCTGAAACAAATTTAGTAAGAGTTCATTTAATTGAAAGTGCACCATATTTTAGATTTTTGGTTATTGGTATAGGGTTATTAACAATTATGAGGTATAGACCAAAAGGTATACTTCCAGAAAAAATAGAAATAAAATAACTTTTATGAAATACATTATATTAGGTGCCGCGATAGCTTGGTTTTTGTACATAGCTGATAAGTATTTATTTTTTTAATGAATAAAAATCTTTGGTTATTAATTTTAAGTCAAGTTTTTGGCTTCACCGCAGCTAATGTGACTGTTTTTCTAAGTGGTATTATTGGCAGTCAAATTTCTCCAATTAAATCATTATCGACTTTTCCACCTTCAATTTATGTAGTCGGAATTGCATTATCAACGATATTTGCAGCAAAAATAATGTCAATAATTGGTAGAAAGCTTGGTTTTGTTTTAGCATCAATAGGAAGTACTCTTGCATGTTTGTTAGCAGCTTTTGCAATTTTAAATAAAAATTTTACAATTTTTTCTCTAGCATGTTTTTTTCTTGGAACAGGCATGGCATTTATTCATCAGTATAGATTTGCTGCTGCTGAAAGTGTTGAAAAACAAAAAGCTCCGAAAGCTGTTTCAATGCTTTTACTAGCAGGCATTGTATCTGCTTTTATAGGTATAAGTTTAGCTAATTATACGAAAAACTTAGTGAGTGATCATATTTATGTAGGGTCTTATCTTGCTCTTGCATGTTTTACGATCATGCCAGCAATATTTTTAAGTTTTTATAAAAATATAAATATTCAAGATAATAAAAATTCTATAAACAAAGATGTAAGGAGCTACAAAGAATTTATTTCAGATCCTAAATTTCTTCAGGCAATGTTTTCTGCAACATTCGGCTATGTTGTGATGGCTTTTTTAATGACAGCAACACCAATTAGTATGCATTATATACATAATATAAGTGTAGATAAGGTTGGTATTGTAATTCAATTTCATGTTCTTGGAATGTTTTTACCATCATTAATTACTGGTAATTTAATAAACAAATATGGTCCTTCAAAAATGATGTATGCAGGAACTTTTTTTTATTTTTTAACAATTATAATGAGTATATTTGAGCCTAATTTTTTAAATTATTTTATATCTCTTATATTACTTGGTATTGGATGGAATTTTCTTTATATTTCGGGAACTAGTTTACTAGTTACAACTTATCAAGAGCATGAAAAGTTTAAAGCACAAGGGTTTAATGATCTTGTTGTTTTTTCTGCTACAGCTCTAGGAAGTCTCTCAGCTGGTATATTGATCTCACTTACAAGTTGGAAAATAATTAATTTTATGTGTATTCCTTTTATAATATTGATCTTAGTATCAATTATTAGAGCAGATCGAAAATATAATAAATTGGAGCAAACCTAATTTTAATAAAAAAAAACCCCAGTAAAAAATTACTGGGGTTTTTTAAATTAAACAATATTATCTTTGTTTTTTAGTCTTAAATTTTCCACCTTTGATTTCTTTCTCTAGGAAAGATCCAAAAGCTTCACCAACATCTGTAAATTCAACAGCAGTTGCGCCTTCATAATTTATTTGCTTACCTTTAGCTAATAAATCAAGACCCTTTTTAAGTTCACCTGGATATATTTTTGTACCTGGTGCATTAGCAACAGCCATTACATTTGCTTGTACAGTTGCTCTGTCTGCTTTACCACCAGCTTGCATAGCCAAAGCAATTAAAGCAGCTGCGTCATATGACTCACCAGTATATGGTCCTGAAGAATCAATTCCAGCAGCTTTTGCAACTTCTGCAAATTTACCAGCACCTTTTCCAGTTGATCCTGGAAGAGATCCAAATGATTTATTAAGATCTTTACCAAATCTATCTGTTAAAGAATCTCCAATCATACCATCAGATAAAACGAAAGTATCAAATGATCCAGCATCTAAAGATCCTTGGATAATCATTCCACCTGCTTGATCTAAGTAACCTAAAACAGCTAAAGCGTCACCACCTGCTGCAGCAAGTGTTGCAACTTCAGCACCATAGTCAGCTTTACCCTCTTCGTGAGCTGTTACTGCAGTTACTTTAATTCCATGAGCTTTAACACCTGCAACATAAACATCCGCTAAACCTTTACCATAGTCATTGTTAGTATGTGTAACTGCTATAGTTTTTACTTTTCTATCCTTAGTAATATCAGCTAAAACTTGACCACCTCTAGCATCTGATGGAGCTGTTCTAAAGAAATATCCATTATCTGCTAAAGTAGTTAATCCTGGAGAAGTAGCAGATGGTGAAATCATAACAACACCATTTGGCACTGCTGCATTTGTTGCAATTGCACCAGTTACACCAGAGCAGTCTGCTCCCATGATTGCTACCACACCGCCAGCTATTAAACCTTCAGCTGCTGTTGTTGCTGCTGCAGAATCAACACAAGTTGAGTCAGCTCTTTCAGCTTTAATATATTTTCCACCTAGTAATGAACCTGAGTCAGAAGCTTCTTTAAATGCAAGCTCTGCAGAGTCAGCCATTGCTGGAGTAAGAGATTCAATAGGACCTGTAAATCCTAAAATGATTCCCATTTTGATACCATGTCCGTCTGCAAAAGAGTTTGTTGTAAAAGCTGAAACAAACATAAATGCAGCAATAAATAGTTTTCTCATTATCTTCCTCTATATTGTTAACAATTTATAAAAACGTAATTTAAGTATGAATAAATTGAATATTCAATGACAAAATTAGCTCATTTAACTGCTAATTTTCAAAATATTATCTAATTGAGAAAGGGTCTAGAGATGGTTCGTCTGATGTATAAAACCATGTAGTTTTTACTCTTGTATAATCTTTGATTGAATCGATCCCAGCTTCTTTGCCATATCCACTATCTTTAATACCTCCAAAAGGTGCCGATGGAGATATAAGTCTGTAAGTGTTAACAAAAGTGATACCTGCCCTGATTGCTTTAGAAACTCTCATCCCTCTTGATAAATTACTTGTGTAAACTCCAGAAGATAGCCCATATTGATTATCATTCATTTTTGAAATTACTTCATCTTCAGTTTCAAATTTCATAACTGACAATACAGGTCCAAATAATTCATTTTCTGCTACAGGCAAATTGTGATTATCACATTCTATAATTGTTGGAGGAAAGTAATATCCTTTATTTGAAAAAGAATGTCTTTCACCACCACATTTAATTTTTCCACCTTGATCAATTGTGTCTTTTATATTTTTTTCAATTACCTCTAATTGTTTAAAATTACTTAAAGGACCCATCTCTGTTTCTGGATCCATTGGTGCTCCAATTTTTATTTTTGAAGCACGTTTTGAAAGTTTATCTAAAAATTCATCATAAATTCCTTTTTGTAAATAAAGTCTTGAACCAGCAATACAGCTCTGTCCACTTGCACCAAAAATTCCAGCTGTAATCCCATTTATTGCATTTTCTTGATCTGCATCGTCAAATACTGCTACTGGACTTTTTCCACCTAGCTCTAAGCTGACCTCTGATAAATTTTCTGCTGAGTTCCTAATTATATGCCTTGCTGTTTCAGGGCCACCAGTAAAAGCAACTTTTTCAACCAAGTTGTGAGTAGTTAAACTTTTACCACAAGGATCTCCAAATCCTGTAATTACATTTACTACACCTTTAGGGATACCAGTTTTTTCAATTAATTTTGCAAATTCAAACAAAACAGCTGGGGCAAGTTCTGAAGATTTAATTACAACTGTATTCCCCATTGCGAGTGCTGGTGCTACTTTAGTAGCGGTTAAAAACATTTGAGAATTCCATGGAATAATTGCTGCCACAACTCCAATAGGAATCCTGGTTGTAATTGCTTGAATGTTTGGTTTGTCTATAGGAAGAACAGTTCCCTCAACCTTATCTGCTAAACCCGCATAATAGTCGTAGTATTCTGCTATATATACTGCTTGTTTTTTTGTTTCTCTATAGAGTTTTCCTGTATCAATTGTTTCTATTTCTCCTAGCATTTCTGCATTTTCTCTTAATTGATCTCCAATAGCTCTTAAGTATTTAGCTCTTTCTCTAGGAAGTAATTTGGACCACTCACCCTCGAATGCTTTTTGAGCAGCCTTGACTGCATTATCAACATCTTTAGCACTTGCTTCTGGAACAACTGCCCATGACTCATTATGTTCTGGATTTAGAGTTTCAAATGTTCTTTTACTCTCAGAGTCAACCCACTCACCATTAATAAACATTTTATATTGTTTAAGTTTACTCATCTGATCTAATAAAATTTTTGATAGTTAAATTTACATCATCAGCACACTCAATACCACAAAGATGTTTTCCATCTTTAATTATCTTTAATTGACTTTTAGAGATTAAAGCATTCAATTCGTGAGACATTTTTACAGTTGAGCCAATATCATATTCACCTGTCATAACTAGTGTATTAGCTTTAATTTTATTAAAATCTTCATCATTTTTATGATTAACAAATAGCTCGTAAACCTTTAGAAAATTATTCATGTTATTTGCAGATAAAATTGAACTTATTTTTTCATATATATCTGGATTATTTTCTAAATATTTATCAGTAAACCATCTATTTAAAGCTTGCTTTGAAAGTTTTAATTCTTGTTTTGCTTGTTCAAACCTTTGATTAACAATTTTTTGTTGTTCCTCAGTCCTTTTATAAATCGAACACAAAAGAGTTAATGTCTGTAAACGCTCATTATGTTTAGTTGCAAAATTTCTGGCTATTAAAGACCCTATAGAGAAACCTACAAGATGTATTTTTCTTATATTAAGATGCTCCATTAACCCAATTAATTGGTCAGAAAAATCATCAAAACTTATTTCCTTATTTTCTAATGAAGATTTTCCATGGCCTAAAATGTCATATGCAAGAGTTGAATGATAATTAAAAAATTCAAGCTGAGGCTGCCATATTTCGTGAGTAAGACCTACACCATGCACAAATACTATTGGCACATCTTGATCCTTTTTATTGTATAAGTAATAAGTTCCTGAAGCAGTAGTTCCCGTCGTCATCAAGAATTATTTTGTCTCAATACCCATTTCTTTCATATCTTGATATCTGTCACCAGTTCTTGCATGCGCTCTACCACTTGATGCTCCACCAATTGCAATAACCACCTCATCATCGAAGGGTGCATCATGAATAGTAAATTCATGAGTTAAGTAATATGGTCTCAATCCAGAATCTGTTTTATGCATCATAGGAATCGCAATCTTTGATCCAGCAGGTCCCCTGGTATTTGTAAAACTTAAATAGGAAGTTCCACCTACCGCATCTCTAAATTTATTTCCAAACCTTAAAGTATGAATAAAAGCTGAAGCATGTTCTATTTCACCGTTCAATCCAACTATACCTGCCTTACCATAAGCTAATATTTTTTCTGGTGATCCTATTTCTTTTATCAATTCTGGAACAAGTAAATCACCTAGCTTTGGCGCAAGATCTAAAATAGTTGGTCTAAGATCTTCAACAAAACCCTGACCATGCCATGGATTTTTAAACACTGCTGCAACTGATACCATTAAAACTGGTTCTTTCGCTTCTTTACCACCTTCAATAAAAGTTTTGTCTACGAATTTGGTAAATTTTCTTAATTCTAATTTCATTTTTTTACTCTATGTGCAAAACTATCTCTTCTAAAACTGTATAATGCTTTTGGATCTACATCAACATCTATCACTGATGGCTTATTTGATTTAATAGCAGCTCCTACAGCTTCATTAATCTCAGAAATTTTTTTTACTTTAAATCCTTTCGCACCGTAGAGTTCTGCAACCTTGTCAAACGATGGACTAGTAATGTCTGCACCTAAATATCTTTTCCCAAAAAAATCTTTTTGGTAAGCTTTTTCTGCTCCCCAGCTTTGATTATTCATCACAATAGTTGTTGTATTAATTCCATATTCAACAGCAGTGCTTAATTCTGATATTGTCATTCCAAAACCCCCATCACCCATTAAACTTACGACCGTTTTTTTTGGTTTTGCAACTTTCACTCCAAGACCGCATGCAAATGAAAAACCAACAAGGCCAAAATCTAATGGAGTAAATAAAGAGGGAGGGTCGTAATATTCTAGAGCATCAGTTGCTTGCAGGCATAGTGTTCCAGCATCTAATGTAATTGCAGAGTTTTTTGGAAGTACTTTTCTTAATTGTTTAAATAGACCTTTGGGCTGTATAGGAAAATTTAAACCTAAATTTTCATTATCTCTTTTTTGTAAATACTCTTTTCTTTCTTTTAAATATAAGTTTGTCCAATTTTTTATATTTAGTTTAATCTTATCTTTTTTAATTTGATCATAAAGTTGTTTAGTTGCTGTAGCAGCATCAGCATGAATTTTAATGGTTGCAGGAAAATATTTTCCAAGCATTTTTTTTTCAAGTTCTATTTGTATAATTTTTGCTTTTTTATTTATATTTTCATAAGAATAAAAAGTTGAGTTAAATCCTAAACGTGTTCCAATTGCTAAAATAATGTCTGCACTCTTAACTAATCTTGAGGCAACAGGATTTCCCCTAGGACCCATTTGTCCTGCATTTAATTTATGTCCAAATGGAATCGCATCTCCATGACCTGCTGCTGTAACAATAGGTATGTTGCATAGTTCAGCTAATTTTAATACGTCTTTGTATTTAGAATTATATTTAATTCCTGCACCAACAATAATTACTGAGCATTTTGAAGTTTCAATTAATTTCGCAGCCTTTTTGATATTATCTTTATTACCTTTTTGTCTATTCTCATTTGTGAATGATGGTTTTTTAGTATTTATATTATAAGAGTTTGACTCAGCTAATATATTTCTTGGTAAATTTATACAAACAGGTCCTCTCCTAGGTTTCATAGATAGCTTAAATGCATCACTCATGAGATTTGGAATATTTTTTGAATTTTTTATAGTCCACGTTTTTTTTGTAATTGGTGAAAATAAAGACTGTTGATCTAAACCCTGAAATGCATCCTCCATTTTATCTTTTGTTGAATAAGAGCCTGCAATTGCAACCACTGGCGAAAAAGCTGCATTTGCTTGAGCAACTCCTGTAACTAAATTTGTAGCACCAGGTCCGTTCTGACCTGCAATAATTACACCATGTTTATTTGAAGCTCTTGCGTAACCGTCAGCCATATGAGTGCCTGTTCGTTCATCTCTTACTCCAATAAATTTTATACTCTTTTCATGATAAAGAGCATCAAACATTTCCATTGTCGCTGAACCAATGAGCCCAAAAACATGTTTTACTTTCTCTTTTTTTAATGATTGAACAGCGGCCTGACCACCGCTAATTCTTTTTCGTTTTGTTTTCACGAAACTTTTTTTACTTCAGTATCAAAATCATCTTGAAAATGAGGCATAACTTTTTCAGTGAAAAGTTTAATACTTTTCATACAATCTTTATGCTTTACACCTGGAAAATTAGACCAAACTTGTAAATTTTGTAAGTTAAGTTCAGATTTTAATTCATGAATTTTATCAATTACATATTCTGGGGTTCCAAATAACATATTTCTTTTGTGTAAAAATTCATAATTTAGCAGATCTAATTTACCTTTTGTTTCAGGTAATTCCTCACCTGGATCCATATGATTTCCCAAACCTCTCCAATGACATACCCATCTCATGTAATTAACCATATGTTCTCCAGCTTTTTCTTTAGCTTCTTCCATAGTGTCTGCAACAAACATGTCTCTCACAAGGGAAACACCCTCACCTAGAGGAACATTTTTTTTTGTGACCTCTGATCTTTTATTTTTATAAGCTTCAAATCTTACCTTTAAAGCTTTTACAGTTGGTATCCACATTATGACATTTATATTTTGCTCAGCAGCCCATTCTATTGACCTAATTCCGTCTACAACTTGATGAATTGGTGGGTGAGGATCTTGATATGGTTTAGGTAATACACTTATTTTTTTCATTGTATTATCTTCCATATTCATAAATTCTTCACTTGGAGGACTCATGTCATGCTGCCAAACATAATTCGGTGAAGGGTAAGTATAGAACTCTCCTTCGTGTTTAAAAAATTTTTCTGTCCAGGATTTTTTTAATACCTCTAATGTTTCAGCAAATAATCTAAAATTCTTTGCCTGATCTTTTAGATCTGCCTCTTTGTTTAAATTAATTGCTTCCCTCCCATAAACTCCTCGTGCAACACCCACTTCAACTCTTCCCTTTGAAAGTTGATCTAATGTTGCAATATCTTCTGCAAGTCTTATAGGATTATGAAAAGTTATTACATTTGCAGCTTGACCAATTCGAATATTTTTTGTTCTTGCAGCTGCATCAGCACCCATCATTAAAGGATTAGTGCAAGATTCCATGCCCTCATGATTGAAATGATGTTCTGTAAACCAAATTGAATTCCATTTATTTTGATCACAATATTCTGTGATTTCCTTAGTTTCGTCTAATAATTGATGATAAGGTTTTTGTTTCCAGTTCGTAGTATTGCAGAAATATCCAAATTTCATAAAGCCTCCTTTAAATATTAATTTAAAGACGACCGATCCCACTTTCGTAAATCTATGAATTTAACGACGAGTTATGTATCGCTTTATATCCAAACTTTATAATTACTAACGTTGATATTCAATAAATTTCTTTAATGATTTGTTGAGAAATTTCTCATAAATTTCACCATTATTTTTAAATTTACTCCCATTTAAAAAAGATTTGTTCATTTTGAAATCGTAAGATGGCTCAAAGAAAAAAGGAACAGATAGTCTCTTGCTTTTATTCCACAAAACTCTGTGATTAGTTGCTTTAAATTTGCCTTTGCTTAAAAATTCTAGAGCTCTACCAGTATTTACGACCAAAGCTTTTTTGTTAAATGGTACATCATACCATTTTTTGCTTTTTCTATTTTGAACTTGCAATCCACCTTTTTTATCTTGATAGAGAACTGTAAATACCCCGCTGTCTACATGAGTTTCACATCCAAGAGCAACCCCATCTTGTTTTGATATCTCTACTGGCTTAGTCTGGTTAGGATAATAATTAAATCTTAATGTACTTAATGTTTTTAATCTTGAAAAAGCTTTCTTTGAAATATTTGGATTCTTTCTATTAAGTTTAATTATACTTTTAAATAAAGTTTCACTTATACTGTAAATATTATCAAAATATTTATTTAAAACTTTAATTGATTTTTTGTTAAAACATTTATCTAGTTTAAGATACTCTATATATTGATTGTTTAGATTTGTAGAATATTTTTTTGTTACTTTTAAATCACCTATGTCTAAACCTTCTTTTCCATTTACATCGTTAGGAAAATACCCTCTATAGAAATTTTTATTTTTTTTATTCCATTTTTTTGGAGACAATTTTCTTTTATTATTATCTGATAAATTAAAAAATTTATTTCCAACTTCACAGATTTTGTAAATTTCTTTTAAATTAATTCCATGACCTGTAATTTGAAAAAATCCTATATTAACACAAGCTTTTTCAATTTCTTTAATTGTTTTAAATGCACTTTGGGTTTCAAAATTATTTTCAATTAGCGAGGATATATCAATCGTTGGTATATAGCTTTTTATCATCTTCTTACGGGAGTTTCTGTTGCAATGTATTGATCTCTAGCTTTTTCTCTAAAGTAAATATAAATTCCAGCTGCTATTATACACGCAACTCCAAAAAATGTTCTGCCTGAAGGAATTTCATTGAATAAAAAATATCCAGGTATCATTGACATAATAATCAGTGAGTATTCAAATAGAGAAACTACAGAAGGTGAAGCCACAATGTAAGCTGAAAATATACAGAGAAAAGCTATCGAGGCGACAAAACCAAAAAATAAGATAAATTTCCATGTATATTCAATGTTTGAAAACCACTCTCTAAAAATAAACTGTGTAGTTGGATCAAAGTCTGGGTTATTCAATTGTCCATTTCCCATAAACAAATATATAAGAACACATAAAATTAGTGCTATTAAATAAAAATAAAATAGTTGAGTATTTACATCGTCTTTGTCAGATGTGTATTTTGTTATTGTCATGGATGCAGCATAAAAAAATGCACATAATACTGGAAGCAAACTTTTATATTCAAAGTCAGAAAAGTTTGGATCAAGTACAATAAAAACTCCCACAAAACCAAATACAATTGCTGACCATCTTCTTATCCCAATAAACTCTTTCAAAAAAAATTTAGCAAAAATAGATACAAAAAAAGGACAAGAGAAAAATAGAGCATTTGCTGTTGCCAAGGGCATATAAGTAAGAGAAATAAAGAAAGCTGAAAATGCTAAAAAGTGAAGAACTACTCTAACAATTGTTAAAAAAGGATAATAAGTTTTTATTGAAACTTTTTGTTTCCTAAATTTTATGTAACTAAAAAGCAAAACAGCTGCAACAAAATATCTTCCAAAAAAAATCTCATAAAGAGAGGATTTTTCAAAAATATATTTAATTAAAGAGTCTTGCATCGCAAATAAAGTCATCGCAATGATAATTAAAAATATACCTTTTGAATTATTATCTCTTGTCATTTATCTTAGAGGTTTTTCGGTAGCAATTGATTGATTTTGTGCTTTTTCACGCACAAAAATATAAATTCCACTTGATACAATTATTATAATTCCAATCATTGTATTTAATGTAGGTATTTCATCGAAATATAGCCATCCTACTAATGGGGACCAAAATAATATTGAATATTCAAAAGGTGAAACTACAGAAGGAGAAGCTATGCTGTAAGCTGTAAATAAAAAAAAGAAAGCAATAGTAGCTGTAACACCAGTTGCAACCATTAATAGGATATTGGAATTAAAATTAACAAACCATTCTCTAAATATAAATTGAGAAGCTGGATGGTTTAAAGTGTTGTATTGACCGTCACCAATAATAAAATAGAAAATTATACTTAGAATAATTGCACCAATATAAAATGTAAAAGTTTGGGTATAAACGCTATCCTTATCAGATGTTTTTTTTATAATGATCATAGATAATGAATAACAAAACGCACATAAAATAGGTAATAAACTTAAATAGTTAAAATTACTGAAATCAGGATTTAATGTCACATAAACACCAATAAATCCCACAACCACAGCAGTCCATCTTCTTAATCCTATTTCCTCTTCTAAAAAAAAATGAGCAAATATTGTGATTAAAAATGGAGTAACAAAAAATAAAGCTGTAGCAGTCCCAAGCGGTAACACAGTCAAAGAAACATAAAAAGAACTAAAACCAAAGAAAAAAAGTATTACTCGGGTAAAAGTTAAAAGAGGGTATTGGCTTTTAAATACTATTGGTTTTTTTGTAATTATTAAAAATAATAAAATAAGCACAAAACTTACTACTGTCCTTACCAAGTAAACTTCATAAAGCGAAACAAAATTATAAATATGCTTCATAATTCCGTCCTGTACAGAAAAAACCATCATGGCAATTAATATGTAAGCTATTCCTTTAGGATTATTGTTTGGAGTACTCATTGATGACCTATATCAAAAAAGAATATGTTTTTAAATTTATTAAATTTATGACATATTCATTATATGAGTTTAGATGAAGATAAGATAATGATGGAAACCCTTTATTGGTGGGGTATTCCAACTTTATTTAGATGTAAAAATGATCCAGAACCAAAGAATTGCGATATAGCATTAGTTGGTGTTCCACATAGCACAGGAAATGGGACCACAGAAAGAGATCAACATCTAGGTCCAAGGGCAGTTAGAAATATTTCTGCAATGCTAAAACGTTCGCATTTTGATTATAAAATTGATCCTTGGAAAGAAAATAGAATTCATGATTTAGGAGATGTTCCTTTTCCAGAAGCAAATAACAATGAAAAATGTATTGAAAGGATTTCAGCCTTTTATAATCAAATTGAGGAAGCAGAAAAACCAGTTGTATCAATAGGAGGAGACCATTCTATAACAGGTGGAATTGTACAAAGCTTAGCAAAGAAAGATTCAAAACTTACAAAAGGTAAAAAAATAACTTTCGTTCATTTTGATGCTCACACTGATTGTTTTGAAAAATTAGATCATTTTCTTGGAGCAAAAAAATCAGCAGCTCATTGGGCTTCTTACTTAGTTAAACAGGGAAACGTTGATCCACATACAAGTACTCAAATAGGTATAAGAGGAAATCCAAGAACATTAGATTGGCTTCAAGCTAGTTATGATATTGGTTATCAAGTAATAACTATGGACGAATATAGAGATTGGGGCCATGAAAAATGTTCAAAAATGATTTTGGATAGGTTAGGGGACAATCCAATTTATATAACTTTTGATTTAGATTGTTTAGATCCATCAGTTGCACCAGGTGTTGCAAACATTGAGCCAGCATATAAAGGATTTAATATGGACGAGGTCAGAAAACTTCTTCAGTCCTTAAAAGGAAAAAATATTATTGGTGGTGATGTAGTATGTTTAATGCCAACTAAAGATAGTCCAAATCAAATAACAGCTATGGTAGCAGCCTCAATAATGTTTGAAATTATTTGTTTGATTTCTATAAACCGTAATAAATAAATTAATTTAAAATAAAGTCCGACGCTCTTTCAGCAATCATTAATGTTGGAGCATTTAAGTTTCCACTTGTAATTTCTGGCATTACAGAGGCATCAACAACTCTAAGATTTTCTAAACCATGTACTTTTAGTTTATCATCAACAACAGCTTGTTCATCAATTCCCATCTTTAAAGTGCAAGATGGATGATAAGCGGTTTCAGCTTTAGATCGAATATACTCCTCAAATACTTCATTAGTGTCAGCATGCTCTCCAGGTCCAATTTCTTTTCCTGCATATGGTTTTAAAGAATTTTGTCCTAAAATTTTTCTTGCAACATGAATACACTCAATAGTTTGTTTTAAATCATCTTCATGTTCTAAATAATTAAATTGAATTTTTGGATAGTCATATGGGTTTGAACTATTTAAGGTTACATGACCTCTACTTTTAGGATGATTTGGACTTGCGTGCAATTGATATCCATGCCTGTCAGGGTCTACTAATCCATGATCAATCACAAATGCAGGAAAAAAATGAAATTGAATATTAGGATATTCTCGTTCAGGCGATGATTTGCAAAATCCACCAGCCTCTAAAAATGAAGTCGAGCATGGTCCTGTTTTTGATAAAAACCACTGAATACCAATCCTTAACATATTTAATTTATTAATATAAGAATACAGAGTGTCAGATGTTTTACACTCTTGTTGAACGTAGGTTTCTAAATGATCCTGCAAATTTTTACCAACACCTTCAAGATGATGAACAACATCAATTCCTTTGTCTTTCAAATGTTGACTAGGTCCAACTCCTGATAGCATTAACAACTGAGGTGAATTAATTGCACCACCACTTAGTATAACTTCTTTATTTGCATAAATTTTTTCAACTTTATTTTTTATTTTAACTTCAATACCTATTGCTTTTTTTCCATCAAAAATAATTTTTTCAACAAATGAGTCAGTAAAAATATTTAAATTCTTTCTTTTTTTTGCTGGATTTAAATAATATTTTGAAACACTTGCTCTTTCTCCATTGTGAATGGTTACATCATACATACCAAAACCTTCTTGTTCTTTACCATTCATATCATTATTTATTTTATAACCAGCTTCTCCAGCTGAATCGATAAATGCTTTAAATAGAGGATTTTTATTTTTAGATTGATTAACTGGTAATATGCCGTTTCCACCTCTGTATTCATTCTCTCCTTCAGACCAAGTCTCAATTTTTTTAAAAGAAGGCAATACCTTTTCATATGACCAATCTGTTAATCCAAAAGATGCCCATCTTTGATAATCGTTTGGATTTCCTCTTACATAAACCATTCCATTGTGAGCAGAGCACCCACCGATCATTTTTCCTCTTGGGCAAAATAATTTTCTATTATTTAAATAAGGCTCTGGCTCTGAATAATATTTGTAATTATATTTGGGATCATGCATTGTATATAAAATTGCAAGTGGCATGTTTACTTTCCAAATATCACTAGGTTTACCAGCTTCAAATATTGCTACAGTGTTTTTGCCATTTTCAGTTAATCGATTTGCGAGCACACAGCCAGCTGAACCAGCACCAATTATTAAATAATCAAACTTCATATAAGACTTGATGTTAGTAATTTTTTATATTGATGAATAGACTTCATTTTGATGCCTGTCCTTTTTGCCGCTTCATCAAATTTTCTAACAAGAATTGATGATTTGAAATATTTTTTTTTCTCGAACTGTCTGCATTCGTCATCCTTTAAAATTCCACCTTGTAAATTAAGGCTTACTCTTGAAGCCTCAGAAAGTTTATTATAATAATTTTTATTTCTAGCTAAATAACGCTTAGCAAGAACATGATATTTAATTGGTTCAACAACCTCTTCTTTAAAGAAACTTTTTAAATATTCATAACCTATACTCTCATGCTCACCATCTAAATTTGACTCAACTAACTCATCTGGGTTTTCAATAATAAAATGTCCATAATCATGCAATAGACATGAGCAAATAACTTCTTTTTTACATTTAGCTTTTTCAGCGAGCATCGCAGCTTGTATCATGTGTTGAGACATGGTTACGTTTTCGCCAATATAGAGTGATTGGTTGTTTGTAAAATTTGATATTATTTTTTCAATTACTTGCATGATGACTATTGAGGTCGGTCTCCCTCAATTGCAATTCTATCCATAATTCTCTCATATCCCAAACCTCTTCCTGGAAAAAAGTCAGCTATTGCATAATGAATAACACTTCTATTATCCCAGATTGCTACAGTATTTTCTGTCCAGCTAAACCTACATGTTAAATCCAATCTTGCTTGATGCTCAAATATTTCTTTTAATATTTGATCACTTTCTTCTTTATCTAATCCAATAATTTGTTTGGTATAAGTCCAATTAACAAATAAAATTTTTTTACCTGTTTCTGGATGTGTTCTAACAATTGGATGTTCATTTGAATAAGAGTCATAATTTCTTTTTTCATTTCCTTCCATATACTTATAGTTATCTATAAAAAATTCTGCACCAAGTGAGCTATGAATTGCTTTTCTATCTTTTATTTTCTCTTTAATTTTATCATCTAGTGTTTCCCAAGCTAACTCCATATTGGAAAAACAAGTATCACCACCAACAGGAGGGATTTTTAAAGATTTTAATATTACTGCTTTTGTTGGTTTTGCATTATAACTAACGTCACTATGCCAATTCTCACCCCATTGGTTTTTTTCTTCTTTACCTTTTATTATTCTGACAATTTCAGGATAATCATTTAATCCTTTTACATAAGCATGAGTTTCTAAAGGTCCAAACTTTTCAGCAAGTGCAATTTGTTGTTTTTTAGTAATAGGCTGATCTCTAAAAAAAATAACTTTATGTTCTAAAAGAAGATCATTTATTTTCTTAAAATTTAAATCTGAAACATCGGTTAAATCTATACCTTTAATTTCAGCTCCTAATGCACCAGAAAGTAACTTAATTTCCATTATTTTTTCAATTTTCCAGTTATCACAAGATCATTATCCCTAAAATTTGATTTGTTTAATTTAATAAAATCATCCATTAACTTAATTTTGTCTTGTTCAAATTCTGCCACTTTTCTCTTATTTAAGTCAATATACAAAGATAACATTTCTAAAGTTGCTGATAATTTTTTTGTAGTTGTTTCAAGCATTTCCATTTTGAAGTGTAATCTTTTTTTGTCATGATCAAAAAAGGTAAGATTAATTTCAACCTCTTCACCCTCCTTTACCTCATTATTATAAGTTGTGTGTGTTTCAACAACCATGGTACTCATTTTGTTAGTTTTTGCTGAGTCCTCACCCATCTTAAATTTTTGTAACATTATTTCCCAAATTTGATCAAAAATAAGAACATAGTAAGCCATGTTCATATGATTATTATAGTCTGTCCACTCTTTTTTGATAATTTGATTTGCTATATGTATAGACATTTAATTTTTATAATCTGGTTCTTCTTTATCTAAAATTAATTTTATTTGATCAAGATGTAATTTTGCTAAATCAATTGGATAGTTTGCAGTTTCTTGAGCTGTTTTTTCAGCAACATCTTCGCTGACTATATTTAATTCTTGATTTGAGGCTAAAGCAGTTAAATAAGTTTCTGCTGCTTTTTCGAAATAATATAAATAATTAAAACCTTCTGCAACTGTCTGTCCTGTTGTAATAATTCCATGGTTAGCAAGTAACATATGTTGTTTGTTTCCTAAAGCACTAGCCATCTTCATAGCCTCATCCTCAAATCCTAATCCTCCAAATTCATTATAAACTGAGACTCTATTATAAAATATCATAGTATTTTGATCTATAGGTTTCATTATTGGATCTTTTAATGTTGATAATGCTGTTGCATACTTTGAATGACAATGAAAAATACATTTTGCATGTGGAATTTTTTGATGTATTGCACCATGAATACTAATTGCTGTAGGATCAATTAAATTAGGCTTATTCTTTAGTTCATTAATATTTTCTTTAGTCACTAAAATTAAATCACTAGCTTTAATTTGACTAAAATGTATGCCAGCTTTATTGACGTAAAAATCTGTTGAGGAGCCTGGAATGCAGGCACTAAAATGGTTTGCAACACCCTCGTGCATATTTAATCTTGCAGTCCATCTAAAAGTAGCAGCTAAATCTTTTTGTAATTCGGTTATTTCCATTTTTGTTAAATTAAACTATATTTAATTTACAATTTATGAGCAATAAAGTTTTTATATCGTGTGCAGTAACCGGATCAGGTGACACTGCTAGCAAGCATCCCGATTTACCAAAAACACCAGAACAAATTGCCAAAGCCTCAATAGAGGCTGCAAAAGCTGGAGCTGCAATCGCTCATATTCATGTTAGAGAGGATGATGGAACTCCAAGTAGAAGATTAGAATTATATAAAGAGGTTATTGATAGAATCAGATCAAGCGAGACAGATGTAATTTTGAACTTAACAACTGGCATGGGGGGAGACCTTGATATTGGACAAGGAAAAAATCCTTTAGAATTTGGTCCGATGACTGATATGGCAAATGTAATGGAAAGAATTGCAAATGCAGAACAATTTCTTCCCGAGATTTGTACATTAGATGCTGGTACATTAAATTTTGGTGATAGCTCAGTTATTACAGTTAATACTCCAAATGATTTAAGAAAAGCTGCAAAAAAGTTGCAAGAAATTAAAGTGAAACCAGAAATAGAAGCGTTTGATTTGGGTAATATGTGGTTTGGTTCGCAGATTTATAAAGAGGGACTACTAAGTGATCCACCTCTTTTTCAAATGTGTTTAGGAATTCCATGGGGAGCCCCTGCAACAATATCAGCTATGCAAGCAATGAAAGATATTATGCCCAAGGAAGGTGTATGGTCAGGATTTGCAATTTCAAGAAATGAAATGCCATTTGTTGCGCAAACTGTTCTTATGGGAGGAAATCCAAGAGTTGGATTAGAAGATAATCTGTATCTATCAAAAGGTAAGTTGGCAACTAATGCTCAATTAGTTGAAAAAGCTATAAGAATAATAGATGAACTTGGATATTCACCAATGACACCAGCTGAGACAAGAGAAAAACTAAAATTAGTAAAACATTATTAATGTCAAAGATAACTGTTATAGCAAGTTTTTATCCCAAGGAAGATAAGGTTAATGATGTTCGAGAAATTTTATTATCTATGACAAAACCAACGAGATCAGAAGAGGGTAATGAGCTTTATAATTTTTATGGGGAAAAAAATTCAGAAAAAAAAATTGAATCTTTTCATTTATTTGAAATTTATAAAGATACTGAAGCGCTAGATTTTCATAGAAATACAGAGCATTATAAAGATTATAGATCTAAAATTAATGATCTTTTAAACAAACCTATAGAGGTAAAAGTTCTTAGCCCAATCGATATTATATAATTACTTTTCAGGTTTTTAATTTCAAAATTTTCTCTGATTATTCACATTTTTACACATTTGCTCGTGGCCTATTTCATTAACAAAATATTTTATTGTAAATCCTCATATTCTAAAATAGGGTTTTCAATATAATTAATAACTTTCTACTAGCTTATGTCTAAAGGAAAAAATTTAGTAAAAATCAAAAAATCGAAAAATGCTAACACCATATTTGGTTTACCAGCTAAATCTTATATTGATGAAAATTTTTGGAAAAAAGAATGTGAAACAGTTTTATCTAATGACTGGTTGTTTGTGGGTTTTGCCCACGAACTAAAAAATTCTGGAGATGTAATTCCACTATTTATAGCAAATAAACCGATACTTTTATTAAAAAACAATAATAATGAAATAAAAGCCTTCCATAATGTTTGTAGTCATAGATGCCTAAAGCTTATCGATGAAAAAAAAAATGTAGGCAAAATCATAAGTTGTCCTTATCACGCTTGGAGTTATGATCTTGATGGAAACTTAAAGGCAGCGCCTCATGTTGGTGGTACAAATCAACATAAACCACAAGGATTTAATTATATTGATCACGGTTTAAAACAAATAAAGATTCACATTTGGCACGATTGGATTTTTATTAATTTTAATGGCAAAGCAAAAAAATTTGAGCAATATGCAAAACCACTTATTTCAAAGTTTAATGATATCGATTTTACTAAATTAAGATATGCAGCAACATTAGATTTTGGAAACATAAATACTAATTGGAAATTTTTAATTGAAAATTTTATTGAACCTTATCACGTACAATTCGTTCATAAAACTACTACTAACCAACCACTTAAAGACCATTACACAGTTGTAGATGGTGTTTGTTATGGTAGTGGGGTAGATGTAGCTGAAGAAGATACCAAAAATAGTACAGCCTTATCTGTAACATCCAGATATTTATCGCTATTCCCAAATTTTATTATTGGCTCTTACTATCCAAATCAAATTGGTGTTTATCTTAATGTGCCTATTAGCCCAGGTTTGACATCTCAAAAAAGGATAATTTACACTACAGACGGTAAAGATATGAGCGAGGAAGAAATTAAAATGGTTAAAAATATATGGTGGAGTGTTCATAAAGAAGATCACGAAATGTGCGAAAGACTTCAAGAGGGCAGACATTCTCCAGCATCTCATGAAGGTGGTCTATTGTCTCCAGTTTGGGAAAAAGGCGTTCAAGCATTTCAAAAACTAATAGTTGATGCTACAATGAAATCTTCTAAATCAATAAAAAGGAAAAAAAATGTCTAAAGAGATTAATCTAGAGGGATATCGATTAGCCCATACAATGATAAGAGTTAAAGATCTGGAAGCATCTTTTAATTTTTACTGCAAAACTTTGGGTATGAAAGTTTTGAGAAAAACAGATTATCCAGAGGGAAAATTTACAAATGCTTTTATTGGATATGGTTTAGAAACAGAGTCCCCCTGTCTAGAACTTACTCATAATTGGGATCAAAAAGAAGATTATGACAAAGGAAACGGATGGGGCCATGTTTGTATAGAAACTCCAGATGTTTATAAAGCTTGTGAAGATCTTGAAAAACTTGGTGTTAATATAACTCGTAAACCAGGTCCAATGAAACATGGAACAAGAGTAATAGCATTTTGTGAAGATCCTGATGGCTACAAAGTCGAATTAAATGAACCACTAAAAATATAAATTGAAAGGAATTAGAATGTCAAATAAGCCTCAGCTGTATAAATTTAAAGACATAGAGCATAGACTTCATACTCTAGAACCAGGCAAAAGTTATATTAAACCATTTGTCACTAGCAAAGTAAGTAACACAATGTGTGGAGGGTTAAATTTTTTGAACAAAGTATCAGTGCCATGGGATTTGACTTGTGATGAAATTATTTACTGTATGGAAGGAACTTTTAGATTGACCTGTGATGGGCAATCATATGTCTGCAACCCTGGGGATGTACTTTATATTCCTAAAGATAATCACATAGCATATGAGTGTGATGAAAAATGTGTAATATTTTATGCGGCATATCCTCATGACTGGAAACAAAAAGCTGGCATAACTTTTGTACCTGGAATTGATCCTGAGGATATGCCAAAATAGTAAAAAGGAGGAAATCAACTTGAATAAAAACGAAAAAATCTATTACGAAAATTTCAAAGATGCAGTTGATCGTAATAGAAAAAAAATACCTGCAGTTCATAAAAAATTAAAAAATGCTGGTGTAAAATACGTTTTATCAAGTTGGATTGATCTCCATGGTATCCCAAAATCAAAACCTGTTCCTATGTCCGATTTTGAACAATTATGTTTAGGGAAAGGTCCTCAATTTGCTGTTCATTCTATTTCTTTTGTTCCAGAATTAACACCAGCAGACTCTGATCAGGTAATGTTACCAGACTTAGATTCTGTTTATATTTGTCCATGGGATACATCTACAGCAATTATTTTTGCAGACCTTTTTTGGGAAGATAAACCTTATAATGTTTGCCCAAGACAGGCTTTAAAACGCAACATGCAAAAAGCCCAAGATGCTGGATACAAAGGTATGGCTGGTGTGGAGCCAGAATTTATCGCAATGAAATATGATGAAAATGGTCAACCTATAAAAGCTATTGATACCGATCCTATAAAAGGAATTAGACCGAGACGTCAGGCTTTTGGTTATGATGTTGAGCATTCACTAGACTCAATGCATTTTCTAAAGGAGTTAATAGATATTCTCAACGGATTAGGTTGGAAACTGCACGATGTAGTTGCTGAAGGTGCATATTCTCAATTTGAATTAGATTTCCATTATACGAATCTTTTAGAAATGGCTGACAGATTAGTTTTTCTTCGTATTCTTCTTAAAGAAGTCGCAAAAAAACATGATATGTTTATTACATTTATGCCAAAACCAACGATAGGTGATTGGAGATCAGGAGCTCACATAAATTTTTCAATGGTTGATAAAAATGAAAAAAATATTTTTGATGGTGGAAATAAATGGTCTAAAGAGTCTTTATTTGCCGTTGGTGGACTTATGAAACATGCAGAAGCGTTAACTTCAATTACATGTTCAACTGTAAATTCATATAATGGATTAGTACCAAGAGTAGGTGGATTTGAAGGGGGTACAGTCACTTGGGCGCCCACAAATATTACATATGGACACAATAACAGATCAGCTCAATTTAGATTACCACAAAATAGATATTGTATTGAAAATAGAGCTGCTGATATGACAATGAATGTATATTTGGCTTTTTCAATGACACTTTCAGCTGCAGTAGAAGGTATAAAAAATAAAATTCACCCAGGTAAACCAACAGATCAAGATCTTTACGATATGACTGATAGTGAATTTAAAAAACTTGGTATTAAAAGACTTCCAAGAAATTTACTAATGGCTATAGAAGCGCTAAAAAAAGACAACTTATCTGAAGAAGTAATAGGATCAGTAATGAAAAAATCTTTGCTTGCTTATAAAAACGATGAGTGGGAAAGATACCATCAAGCAGTTACTGATTGGGAAGTAAAAGAATACCTCAGACTTTATTAATTCATGTCTAATTATGAGACGTTTAAATTAGGAAACATAAAGCTTTTATCTGGTAAAATTTTAAATTCTGCAGAGCTAGCATACAAAACTTATGGTAAATTAAATAAAAGTCACTCCAATGTAATTGTTCTTCCAACCTTTTATACGGGAAGCCACATAAGAAATGAGGGATTTATTGGAAAAAATAGAGCTATAAACCCAAATAAATACTTTATAGTATCAATTAATATGTTTGGAAATGGTTTTTCATCATCACCAAATAATACCATAAAAAAACAATTTGGAGCGAAATTTCCAACAATAACATTGTGGGATAATATTTACTGTCAACACAAACTTATTACAGAGAAATTAAAAATAAAAAAAATAGCACTAGTAACAGGTTGGTCTATGGCTGGTTGTCAGTCTTATCAATGGGCAGCACAATATCCAAATATGGTCAAAGCAATTCTTCCTTTTTGTGCTTCATCTAAAACATCAATTCATAACCATGTATTTTTAGAAGGAGTTAAAGCCGCACTTATTGCTGATAAAAATTGGAATAAAGGTAACTATAAAAAACAACCAGTTATTGGTTTAAGAGCTTTTGGACGTGTTTATGCTGGTTGGGCTTTTTCTCAAAATTTTTATAGAGAAAAATTATATAAAAAACTTGGTTATAAAAATTCAGAGGAATTATTAAAAGATTGGGCAAATGATCATGCTAGGAATTGGGATGCAAATAATTTATTATCAAAACTCAAAACATGGCAGCTCAACGATATAAGTAAAGGACCAATTTATAAAAATAATTATATCAAAGCTCTTAAATCAATTAGAGCAAAAACAATTTTGATGCCTTGTAATCAAGATCTTTATTTTAGAACTGAGGATAACAAATATGAAAAAAAATTTATTCCTCATTCTTCTTTACGACCAATAGATTCATCTTTCGGTCATTGTGTAGCGAGTCCTGGAAATGATAAAAATTTTGAAAAAAAACTTGATAAAAATATTAAAGAACTTTTAAATTGAAATGACTAAAATTCACAAAGTAGCAGTAATAGGCACTGGTGTAATTGGAACAGGTTGGATTATTAGATGTTTGGCTCATAATAAAATAGTTTATGCTTACGACAAAGATCTTAAATTAAAAAAAAATTTAATTTCAGAAATTAAAAGAACTTGGCCATATGTAAAAAAACTTTTTAATAAAAAATCACTTAATCTTAAAAATTTTAAATTTTTTACTACAATAGAAGAAACCTTGAGAAATGCTGATTTTGTTCAAGAATGTGCAAGTGAAAATTATGCTTTAAAAACTAAGTTGATGAGCTTAATTGGAAAATACTCTAAATCAAATGCAATTATTTCATCAAGCTCATCAGGTCTGTTACCATCAAGAATTTATTCTAAATGTAAAAATCCTGAAAGAGCAATGATTGGACATCCTTTTAATCCTGTTTATTTATTGCCTGCTGTTGAAATTGTGCCAGGCAAAAAAACAAAAAATAAATTTTTAGAAGAAGGTAAAAAATTTTATAAATCGATTTCTATGAATCCAATTATGGTAAAAAATGAGTTACCTGGATATTTATCTGATAGGTTACAAGAAGCTTTATGGAGAGAGGGGCTGCATATTATTAACGAAGGATATGCAACTACTGAGGAATTAGATAGAGCGATTGAGGATGGTCCAGGGTTAAGGTGGTCCTTAATGGGTACATTTTTAACTTTTCATCTCGCAGGTGGAAAAACTGGGATGAAACATATGCTTGAACAATTTGGACCTGCTTTAAAATTACCTTGGACAAAATTAAAAGCTCCAAAATTATCAAAAAAACTATCATCTAGACTAATTTCAGGGACAGCAAAACAAGCCAAAGGTAAATCGGTTGCAATGATATCAAATATTAGAGATCAATATTTAGTTGACCTTCAAAAATTAAGAAAAAAATACGAAAATAAAATTAGAAGATGATGAAGAGGACTTTGATAGCCAGTTGTTTATGTAAAGGAGTAAAATTTAAAACTAGTGGTGAACATAGAAATGTTTCAAATTGTCATTGTATTCAGTGTAGAAAAACTCATGGATCATATGGTGCTTATTCTAATGTTAAAGAAAAGGATATTAAATTTATAAATAAAAAAACGCTTAAATGGTTTAAATCATCCAACAGCGCAAGAAGAGGTTTTTGTAATAAATGTGGAGCTAGTATTTTTTTTAAGTTTAAAAACTCAGATAATATTTCGATAGCAGCAGGTATGTTTAACGGAAAAACAGGTCTTAAAACAATGCGAAATATATTCGTCAGTTCTAAATCAGATTTTTATAAAATAACTGATAAACTTCCAAAGTATAAAAGATTTTCAAATTAGTCGTTTCTCTCTGTATGCCCATCTACAGAGATTACTTGCCCTGACACTTTGCTTGAATCATCTGATATTAAAAAAGCACACATTTTTCCTATATCTTCCTCTAAAATCCATTTTTTCATAGAACTCATTGAAATAAATTCTTTTTCGACTGTTTTAGATGATACTTTTTTAAATTTTGCTTTATCTCTTATTACTCTTTTCATTCTCTCACCTTTTATCGAACCAGGGCAAATTGCATTAACTCTTATATTAAATTTTCCAAGTTCCATTGCTAAAGTTTTGGTAACGCCAATTATTGCCCATTTACTTGCTGCATAAGGTGATCTTAAAGGAAAACCAAGTATACCTGCTGTTGATGAGATATTAATTATTGATCCGTTTCTTGATTTTTTAATTAATGGTATAGCTTTTTTAGTGAAATAAAAATGACTATTAACATCTACTTGAATAGTTCTTTCCCAATCTTTTGAATTTAATTTTTCAAGTGATCCAGTTGGTCCAGCAATTCCAACATTATTTATCAAAGCATCAATTTTTTTTGTTTTCTTAACTATTTCCTTAAACAAACTTGATACTTGACTTTCATCTGAAGCATCACAATGAAATGTAAACAGTCTTTTATTTTTAAGAGAATGTTTATTTAATTTATTTAAAGACTTATTATCGATATCACAAAGATATACATATGCTCCACGTAAAAGACAGATTTTAGCTGTTGCCAATCCAATACCAGATGCACCTGCAGAAATTATAATTTTTTTATTCTTTAATGATTGATTAATCATTAATTATGATTTTGTTAATGATGTCTGTAATTCTTTATTAGATATATAACCTTTTACATTTCCACTCTTGTCAACTACTTCACAATTAGAATTAGAGCATACAATTAGTGGTAAAAATTCCTCAATAAATTGATCTTCATTTACTTTAATTAAATTTGTTTTATCAATGTCATCTGAGTCGTTAGTACCTTTCATAATAATTTTAGCCTTAATTACTTTTGCTCTATTAACATCTTTTACAAATGCTTTAACATAATCATCTGCAGGGTTCATAATGATATCAACTGGAGTTCCAACCTGAACAAGTTTTCCAGCATTCAATATTCCAATATGATCCCCAAGTCTTAAAGACTCATCTAAGTCATGAGTAATAAATACGATTGTTTTTTTTAATTCTGATTGAAGATCAAGTAATTGTTTTTGCATATCACTTCTTATTAATGGATCTAAAGCACTAAAAGCTTCATCCATTAACATAATGTCACTATCAGTTGCTAAAGCTCTAGCAAGACCAACACGTTGTTGCATACCACCTGATAATTGATTTGGAAATTGATTTTCAAAACCATTTAAACCAACTGCTTCAATTTTTTCCATGGCAGTTTTATTTATTTCTTCCAATGCTTTTCCTTGCATTTCTAAACCATATCCAACGTTTTGGATTACAGTTTTGTGGGGAAATAAACCAAACCTTTGAAAAACCATACTCATCTTATGTCTCCTAAACTCAATTAATTGTTCTTTGTTAAAAGACATAACATTTGTTCCCTCTACTATAATTTCACCATCAGTAGGGTCGATTAGTCTATTTAAATGACGAATTAGAGTTGATTTCCCAGATCCAGATAAGCCCATACAAACAAAGGTCTCACCTTCCTCTATTTTTAATGAAACATTGTCAAGACCAACTGTGTGACCTGTTTGTTCTAATACCTCCTCTTTATTTGCCCCTTCTTTTACCATTGGCATAACTGATTGAGGATTATTACCAAAAATTTTGTAAACATTATTAATCTCAATTTTAGACATTATTTACCTTTCTTTGTATTTGGTGCTGTTCTTTCTTGGAGGGTTTCTCCATAAGATTGGGTTATTCTATCTAGCACTATTGCTAAAAGTACAATTGCAATCCCCGCTTCAGCAGCTCTTCCCACATTTAATTGTTGAAGACCAAGTAACACTTCATCTCCCAAGCCTCTAGTACCTATCATTGATGCAATAACAACCATAGCTAATGCCATCATTGTACATTGATTAATACCCTGCATTATATTTGGTAAAGCTAATGGCATTTGTACACCCCAAAGTTTTTGCTTTTTACTTGCACCAAATGCATCTGCAGCCTCAATAACCTCAGTATCTACTAATCTTATTCCTAAATCTGTTAGCCTTACCAATGGTGGAACTGCATAAATAAATGTAGCTATAATTGCAGGTACTGCACCTAAGCCAAATAGCATAATTCCTGGAATCAAGTAACAGAAACTCGGAATTGTTTGCATTAAATCTAAAACTGGCAAAATGACATTTCTAGTTCTTGCACTTCTTGCCATTGCGATACCTAATGGAATACCCGCAACTACACAAAGAAATATTCCAATTAACATTATTGCAGTTGTTTCTATTGCTTTTTGCCAAAATATTGGATGAAGAAAACCGATAAAAAAAGTGCAAAATCCAACAAATACTGTTGTTCCAACTTTTCTACCACTTGCAAAATAAGTGAGAACTATGACACCAAGTATAACCAATGGCCATGGAGCTTGTATTAAAAAGTTTTTTACAAGCATTAACATATATAGAAGAACATTATTAATAGCTTCAAATATATATCCATATTTTTCGTTAAGTGTTTTAAAACCAGAATTGATCCAATTCATTAGAGGTAAGTCTAGCCACTTAGGCCATTTACCTCCTAACCAAGAAAAATCATTTAATAATTCTCCAATATTGTCAGGTTTTCTTTTTGATTGAGAATAGCTAGTTATTAATAGCCAAATAAAAACAACGAGTAAACCAATATTAAAAAATATTTTTTTATTTTTCTTTAATGTTTCCATAAATAACTTCAATTAAAGAAAGAGCCCCAAAGGGGGCTCTATCAATATATTTTTTATAAGTGATTATAATGCTGCTGCAACCTTTTTAGCAACATCAGCTGGTACCCAGTCTTTCCACATAGTTTCTGTTTTCAAGAATTCTATTGCAGTAGCTTCCATATCACCACCTGACTCATCTTCATAGAATGCTAACATTTTGTTAACCGTAGCTGTTGGAATAGTATATTTTCCAATAAACTCGTTTTCTTTTGGATGAGCTTTTGCCCAAGTAGCAAGAACAGATTTAGTTAAAGCCATATCTCTGTACTCACTTGCGCAAGAAGGTTTATAAGCATCTGGACCATTTGCTTTAATGTCCTCTACAACCGCAGACATTGCATCCCAACATGCTTGATCAAATTTAGGCTCCTTTAATCTTACAAGATCAACCTTACCCATTAAACCAGTTGGTGCCCAGTAGTAAGTAAAGATTGGTTTTTTCTTAGCAAATGCACCTGCTATTGCAGCATCTAATGCACCACCTGAACCTGGATCAAAGTTTGTATAGTATTTATCTAAACCATACTCTTTTTGTTTAACTAAATTTACAGTGTAGCATGTCCAACCAGATATACAGCTAGTCATTCTTCCTTTTGATGGATCTTCCGGATCTTTAAATAGCGCAGCTATTTTTGGATCTTTCATATCTTCAACAGATTTTAAATTATATTTATCAGCTGTAGCTTTATCAACATAGAATGCTTGCTGCGAGTCTGGTGTGTTTGTTCCCATATGGATAATTGTACCTGCTTCCTCATGAGGCTTATAATTACCTATAATGTTATCATACCAAACTTCAGTAATAACATCTAACTGTCCATCGTAATGAGCAGCCATAATTGGAGTTGTACTACCTTTAGTTACTGAAACTTCACAACCATATCCTTTTTCAAGAATGAAAGTGGTAATAGCAGTGTGAATATTAGCACTACTCCAGTCGAAATCTCCCAATCTTGCCTTACAATCACCTGCGTTTGCACTAGACACAATCAAAGATGATAAAAAGAAAATTGAGATAGTTAATTTTTTTAAAAACTTCATTTAATTATCTCCTTAAGGTTAAGTTTTAATAAGAAGATTTAATAATGAATGAAGATAAAAAACAAGCTTTGAATTGAAGATACAACTATTAATTGAGTTGATTTGAGCATTCTTTTATATAAAGTTTAAATGTGAGCTCAATTTCTAAACTTGAAAAAAATTCTACATATATAAAAGTTATTTGGAATGATGGAGAGGAAAGTAAGTTTAATTATCTATGGTTGAGAGATAATTGCCCTACAGCTCACGATAAAGACTCAAGACATAGAATGTTTAATATTTTAAATGTTTCACTAAGCATTAATCCAAAAAAATATTCAATAAGCACTGATGGAAAGTTAGAAATTGAATGGAGTGAAGGAAATCATATAAGTTATTATGATCCTAAATGGTTAAGAGAAAACTGCTATACATTAAAAAATAAGCGAAAGTATGTCTCACCTTATAAACTTTGGGACAGTTCACTAGAAAAAGATTTAAAATCCATTCAGATTGATCATGATGAAATTGTAAATTCTGATGAAGGTTTGGTTAAATGGCTTGAACTTTTGCATCACACAGGCATAGCTATCGTTAAAAATGCTCCAGTAGAAAAAAACTCTGCATTAAAGGTTTTAAATAGGATAAGCCATACTAGAGAAACTTTTTTTAAAACACCTTTTGAAGTAATTAATATTCCAAAGCCCAATAATTCTGCTTACACAGCACACGCTTTAAGAAATCACATGGATTTGCCATGGTTTGAAAATCCACCTGGTTATCAATTTTTACACTGCTTAATTAATTCAGCAAAGGGAGGTGACTCATCAGCAGTTGATGCATTTGCTGTTGCAGATTATTTAAGACATAATGAAAAGGAAACTTTTGATATATTGGTTAATACTCCGTTAAAATTTAGAGACAAAGACTATACTCAAGAAGCAGTTAGAACTGTTTATGGAACAGCGATATCATTAACTAAAGATGGAGATTATAATGATATTCGTTATAGTATTGCAACACTAGATGCTCTTGATTGTCATCCAGATATAATGGATTCTGTTTATAAAGCTCATCATCGGTTTGGAAATTTATTACATGACACTAAATTTCAAATTAATTTCAGATTAGAGCCAGGTGATATTTTTTCATTTAACAATAGAAGATTGCTTCATGGAAGAACTGAGTTTGATCCTAATTCAGGTCAAAGACATCTCCAGGGCTATTACATGGATAGAGATGAAATAATAGGAAGATTAAATTATCTTAAAAGTTGTTAACAGATACAACCTGTTTTAGAAAAATTATATATTTTAATATTTAAGTAATTTTAATTTAACGTTATCTTAACATTTATAATTTACGACGTTGTAAAACATAAACAAATAAGAGAGGGAAAAATGAAAAAAATACTTAGTATTTTAACAATTCTATTTACATTCTCTTTTACATCTCACAGCTACTCAAAGACAGAAATTCATTGGTGGTATGGAAACAGTGGTTTTCTTGGTGATGTAATTATTGAAATTGCAAATAGATTTAATGCTTCACAAGATCAGTATACGGTCATTCCTACAGGTAAAGGAAGTTATGAAGATAACATGGCTGCAACTATTGCTGCATTTAGAGCAGGAGACCAACCACACTATTCACAGGTTTATGACGCTGGTGCTGCGATAATGGTAGCGCAAGTTAAAAATGGTGTTGTCATTGGTTTTGAAGAAATGGCAGAGAAATATGGAATTAAAGTAGATGCAGACAATTATATTCCAGGAATTAAAAATTTCTATGCTGACTCTGATGGAAAAATGATTGGTGTTCCTTTTAATAGTTCAACTTGTTTAATGTATGCAAACATGGACATATTGAAAAAAGTAGGAATCGAGTCAGTTCCAAAAACTTATGAAGAGTTTGAGGCTATGGCTCCAAAAATTAAAGCTGCTGGATATATTCCTTTAGTACAAAGTCATTTTCCTTGGATATGGACAGAAAATTTCTTTTCAAGACATAATCTACTTATGACTGATGGAAACAATGGTTACGATGCTGTCCCAACAAAAACTTTATTTGCTGAAACAGATGCATTCGTAATGCATTGGAAAAAAGTTAAGGAATGGTATGAAAAAGGCTTTTATGGTTATAAAGGAAGAGCATGGGGAGATAACCAGGCTCCATTTATAGCTGGTGAAGCTGCGTTTTGGTTTGGTTCTGCTGCATCTTTCGGTGGAATGAAAGGTGTTGTACCTAACTTTACAGTAAATCATATTCCTTACTGGGACTCTGTAACAGGTGGTAAAGAGTATCCAACGTTCATCGGTGGTGCTGCTAACTGGATATTAAATGGTCATACAGAAGAAGAGTACAAAGGACTTGCTAAATTTATAGAATTTATGGGTTCTCCAGAGATGGATCTGTATTATCACAATATGACTGGTTATTCTGCAGTGACCAAAGGTGGTATAGAATTAGCTGAAACTATAAACTTCTATAGAGCTTCTCCATATCATAAAGCAGTTGGTGAACAATTAAGCTTAGAAGGTTCGACTATTCCCGGTGGATATAGAGCTGGTAACTGGCCACAAATTCGTGAAGTAATTTACGAAAACGTTGAGCCAATGTTAAACGGCAAAATATCAATCGAAAAAGGATTGAAGAACATGGATAAAGGTGCAGCTAAATTGTTAAAACAATTTGCTAAAACTTTATAATTAGTAATTTAAATAAGGAGGGTGTTGATTTACCCTCCTTATTTTTTATTTTACTTATATGAAAAAAGTCCAATTTAAATCTAGCTATTCACAATATTTATTCTTAGCGCCTCAGTTAGGAATTTTATTAATTTTTTTATATTGGCCAATCATACAAACTTTTAGAGATGCATTTACAATGCAAGATGCTTTTGGATTTGGAGCGACGTTTGTATGGTTTGATAATTTTTTATTTATTTTTGATGATCCAGCTTATTTCATAGCTTTCAAATTTACTATTATTTATAGTTTTGTAATTACATTAATTACTGGTTCAATTGGATTATTGCTTGCCGTTCAGGCCAATAATGTAATGCATGGTAAAAGTACTTACAAAACACTTCTGATTTGGCCTTATGCAATCGCGCCCGCAGTTGTTGGTGTAATGGCAAATTATTTTTTTAGTGAAAGATTTGGACTTCTTTATCATTTATTTCACGAACTTTGGGGATTCAATTGGTATGAGAGTGTTTTTGACTCGTATATTTATGTAATAATAGCTGGTTCTTGGAAGCAAATCAGTGCTAATTTTATTTTCTTCTTGGCAGGTCTACAAGCTATACAAAAATCTGTAATTGAAGCATCAATGATTGACTGTAAAAATAGTTTTAGAAGATTTTGGACAATAACATTCCCATTATTAATGCCAACTACGTTCTTTTTAATAATTATTAATATAACCTATGCTTTCTTTGATACATTTGGAATTATTGATACCACAACAATAGGTGCTCCTTCAGGCGAAACAAGAACTCTAGTTTATAAAGCATACATGGATGGATTTAGAGGATTAGATTTAGGTAGTGCTGGAGCTCAATCAATAATGATGATGTTGATTGTATTAGTAATTACAATTTTTCAATTTAGATATATCGAAGGGAAAATACATTATAATTAATGACTAGATTTATCACATCAAGTTTTTCACATTTAATTTTAATCATTGGAATACTTATCATGGTAGTTCCTGTATGGATGATCTTTGCTAGCTCAACACACACAAGTTCAATGATTAATATGAATGGTCTCCAAATGTTTTTAGGAGATAGCTTCTATGAAAATTACTTACGGGTTTTATTATATCAGGGTGGTTTTTTTAAAGAGATAACAGCATTAAAGATGTTTTTTAATAGTTTTATAATGGCTTCAGGAGTTGCAATATTATCCGTTGTTACATCTTTAATGGCTGCCTATGCTTTGGTTTATTACAGGATAAAACATGCAACATTATTGTTTTGGGTAATATTTATTACAATTTTAGTTCCATTAGAGTTAAGAATTTTTCCTACCTATTCAGTAATGGCTGAACTTAATCTAGTGAATTCTTATTTTGGATTAATAGTTCCTATTTCAGCCTCAGCTATAGCAACCTTATTCTTTCGACAATTTTATAAAACTGTTCCAGATGAATTACTTGAGTCAGCAAAACTTGATGGAGCAAATACTTGGAGATTTTTTGTTGATTTTTTAATTCCTTTGTCAAAAACAATGATTGTAGCCATGTTAATTTTTATGTTTGTTTTTGGTTACAACCAGTACTTATGGCCACTATTGGTAACAACTTCAGAACAATATTGGACAGTGGTTATGGGGCTAAAAATGATGTCAGGTTCTATTGTTCATCGTTTTGCTTTTGTGATGATGTCTATGGTTCCACCAATTTTAATTATAATTGTATTACAGAAACATTTTATTAAGGGGGTTTTTCAAGATAAATGAAATTTAAACCACTTCAAATAATTGCTCATATTATTTTAATATTGGGAGTCTTGTTAATGGTAGTTCCTATTTGGATATCTTTTGCAAGTTCCTCACATGACTCTGTTACTATACTAACTGAAGGTATGAAATTTCATATAGGGGATCAACTTGCAAGAAATTATAACGAAGTTTTAAATGAGAAAGGTGGCTGGTCTGAGGAGGTCACTGCTGCAAAAATGTTTATTAATAGTTTTATAATGGCATTAGGAATTGCAACACTTAAAGTAGTTATTTCTGCAATGTCAGCATATGCTTTGGTTTATTATCGATTTAAATTAGCTGTACCAATTTTTTGGTTAATCTTTATTACTCTACTTGTTCCTTTGGAGGTAAGAATTTTTCCAAGCTATAAAATAGTATCTGATTTAGGTTTAACAAATTCTTATACAGGCCTTATTCTTCCATTAGTTGCCTCTGCAACAGCAACTTTTTTCTTCAGACAATTTTACAAAACAATTCCAGATGAACTATTGGAGTCAGCAAAATTAGATGGAGCAAATGCTTGGAGTTTTTTCATAGATTTCTTGGTTCCGTTATCTAAAACTATGATAGCAGCGATGTTTATCTTTATGTTTGTATATGGATATAGTCAATATTTATGGCCGCTAATAATGACAACTGCAGAAGAATACTGGACTGTTGTAATGGGAATGAAAATTATTTACACAGAAAGCTACGAAGGAGTTGCTCTGCCAAGAACGGCAGAAAGATTTGCATATATCATTTTGTCAATGATCCCACCTGTTTTAGTGGTAGTATTTTTACAAAAATGGTTCATAAAAGGATTAATTCAAACGGAGAAATAAATGAGTTTTTTAGATTTAAAAAATGTTACTAAGATTTACCCAAATGGAACTAAGGCTGTTCATGAGACCTCATTAAGTATTGATGAAGGAGAATTTATGGTTTTTGTAGGACCGAGCGGATGTGGAAAATCAACTTTATTAAGAATGGTCGCAGGTTTAGAGGATATTACAGAGGGTGATATTAATCTTGATGGAAAATTAATGAATGAAGTTGATCCATCTGAAAGAGATGTAGCAATGGTGTTTCAGAACTATGCATTATACCCACATATGAATGTTTATAATAATTTAGCCTATGGTCTAAAAAATAGAGGAATTGATAAAGAAACAATTGAGCAAAAAGTAAATGATGCAGCTAAGTTGCTACAAATTTCAGATTATTTACAGAGAAAACCTTCAATGTTATCTGGAGGTCAAAGGCAAAGAGTTGCAATGGGCAGAGCAATTGTAAGAAATCCAAAAATATTCTTATTTGATGAACCTCTTTCAAACTTAGATGCAAAATTAAGAATTCAGATGAGACTTGAAATTAAAAAACTTCAACAAAAGGTTGGAGTAACAAGTATATTTGTTACGCATGATCAAGTTGAGGCCATGACACTTGCTGATAGATTGGCAGTAATTAATAATGGTATTATTGAACAGCTTGGAACTCCTATTGAGATATATGATAATCCAAAATCCTTATTTGTTGCTGGTTTTATTGGCTCACCTCAAATGAATTTTTTAGATGGTAATTTAAAAAATAAAACATTATCTGCAGAAGGTTTTGAAATTAAAGATATTAATACTGACTTTGATGGAGAGGTTACATTAGGAATAAGACCTGAGCATTTAAGTCAAAGTGAAAATGGTTTAATTAATTTAAAAATAGACCTAGTGGAACAGCTTGGTTCGGATAATCTTGTTTATGGTCAATTGAAAAATAAAAAAGACTTTTGTTATAGGTGTCCAGGAAATCAAACTATTGAAAAAGGTTCTAATTTAAGTCTAAATATTGAGAACAATAAATTCTATATTTTTGATAAAAGTACCGGCAAAAGAGTTAATTAAATTTGATTTTAAGTAAACCAAATCATATAAAAATTTACGGACATCGAGGAGCTAGAGGAGATCTTCCTGAAAACACTCTAGAAAGTTTTAAATATTTGTTTGATAATAATATTAATGCATACGAAACAGATATTTTGATTTCAAAAGATCTTATTCCTGTGATTACTCACGATTTTAGATTAGACCCAAGTTTTACAAAAGATAGTGAGGGAAATTGGATAGAGGATGAAAATATAAAAATTTTTGATTTAACTTATGAAGAACTTTTAAAATTTGATGTAGGTTCTATTAATAAATTATCTAGATATGGAAGAAGATTTGTTAATCAAAAACCTTTAGAAAATCAGAGAATACCAAAACTTTCTGAATTATTGGACTTGTCTTCAAAAAATAAATCTGAAAATTTATTAATAAATTTAGAAATTAAATCTACGCCAGATGAAGAAAATTTAACACCTGCTCCAGAAGATACCGTAAAATTAGTTGTCAATGAGATAAACAAATCAAATTCAAAAGATAAAATAATTGTTTCTTCATTTGATTGGAGAACTTTGACAGAAATAAAAAATCAATATCCTGAAATATCAAGAGCATATTTAACTTATCAACAGGTGAGGGGAATGAAAATTAAAAAAACTATATACAATAGATCCCCATGGATGAGTTTTTTACCTTTTTATGAAGATCATGAATTACCAAAAATTATAAAGTCCCAAGGTGGAAAAGCTTGGCATCCATATAGAAAAGACATTACAAAAAAACTAGTCGATATTTCTCATCAAGAGGATTTGCCAGTTAATGTATGGACTGTAAATGAAGAGTACGAAATGTTAAAAATGATTGAGTACGGTGTAGATGGCATCATGACAGATTACCCACTAAGGTTGAAGGAACTTTGTGAAAAAGAAAATATAAACTGGTTCTAGTTTATTTTAATGGATTTAAACATAGTCAATAATGAGGAAAAATTTTTAGCAGGGGAACTTGAGGGGTATACTTTAAAAGGTGCAGAAAATAAATTCGACAACAAAGGAAATGCTTTACCATTTCCAGGATGCACAATAATTAGTAATATTCCTTTGAATACTGATTTATCAGACCAGATAATTAGTCTTCAAAAAAAAATAAAAAATTTTAATCCTGAAAAAACTTATTTCTATTTACCTCCCTCCAGTTTTCATATGACATTATTTGATTGTTGCAATTTTAATACAAAAAACACCAATTATTGGCCATCAGATATAGATCCTGATATGGGTTACAAAGATATAGCCATTGAGTTAAATAAAAGAATTCAGAACTATATCTTTCCAGAAGAATTTAATCTTAAAATAAAAATGTTTTTTGGTGGTTATAGTATTATTTTAGAACCATATTCTGAAAAGGATGAAAAAATATTAAGAAATTGTAGAGATGAACTAAGCAGTTTATTAAAAATTAAATTTGAAAACCATCAAAGATATACTTTCCATATTACTTTGGCATATATACTGAGAGAACTTAATAAAATCGAAATAAAAAATTTAATTGAATTTAATAAACAATTAGCTCTAGACTTTAGTAAAAAATTTCCAAAAATTACTTTTACAAAACCTGAAATGTGTACTTTTGAAGATATGTTGGAGTTTAAAACTATTAATCCTTCCAGCCTGTAACAGTTTTTACTTCTAAATATTCTTCAAGCCCCCAAACTCCACCTTCTCTTCCATTTCCTGATTGTCTATATCCCCCAAATGGTGTTCCAGCATCGGCTGAATTTCCATTGATATAAACACATCCTGATCTTAGTTTTTTTGCAACTCTATGAGCTTTATCTCTATCCTCTGTTTGTAAATAATTTCCCAAACCATAAGACGTATCATTTACAATTTTTACTGCTTCTTCTTCCTTTTCAAAAGGAATTATAGAAAGAACTGGACCAAAAATTTCTTCTTTTGCAATTCTCATTTCATTTGTTACGTTGGTGAAAATAGTTGGTTTGATAAAATAACCTTTATTTAATCCATTCGGTAACTCTGGACCTCCTGCTGCTAATGTTGCTCCCTCAGATATTCCACTTTCAATTAAATTTATAATCTTATCGTATTGAGTTTTCGAAATTACAGGACCAATATGATCTCCTTTTTTCGATGCTTGATCTACTTTTATTTTATTTGCCTCATCAACTGCTTCATTTACTGCTCTTTCATAAATAGATTTTTCAACCAACATTCTTGTTGGAGCATCGCATGATTGGCCTGAATTACTCATTACATTTCTTATTCCATCTCTAACTGCGTTTTTATAACTATCTGCAAAAACTATATTTCCACCTTTGCCACCAAGTTCTAAGCAAACTCTTTTTATAGTTTCAGCTGCATTTTTTGAAATTAATCTACCTGCACGTGTTGAACCTGTAAAAGAAACCATATCAATATCCGGATGACTTGATATTTGAGTTCCTACTCCTTCACCATCTCCATTAACCAGATTAAATACTCCTTTTGGAAAACCTACTTCATCAATCATTTCTGCAAATAGCATTCCTGAAATAGGTGCTATTTCTGATGGCTTGAGTATCATTGTGCATCCAGTTGCAAATGCTGGAACTACCTTGAGAGCTATTTGGTTTATTGGCCAATTCCATGGAGTAATTAGTCCACAAACTCCGATAGGTTCATAATAAATGTGGTTATTAGATTTTTGATCGAAATGCTCATCAAATTTAAAGTCTTTAAGTCTTAAAATAAAATCTTCTAAGTGTGTTTGTCCAGATCCAGTTTGAACATCTGTTGCCCAATCCATTGGCGCACCCATTTCGAGTGAAATAGCCTCTGCCATTTCTCCAAATCTTTTTTTATAAATTACAAGCAATTTTTCTAGCAATTCTAACCTTTCTTTTTTGTTAGTTTCTTTCCAGGTTTCAAAAGCAGTTTTTGCAGCCTTAACCGCATTATCTGTGTCTTTTTTTGAACCTAATGAAATAATTGCACAAGGATCTTCATTACAAGGATTGATTACCTCAAAGTCATTTTTTTCAATTGGGTCAACCCATTCACCGTTTATGTAAAATTTTCTTTTATCTAACATTTAATAATTTTAGCATATTTATTAAATTTCATAGCCTTTTTCTTCTGACTCATTATCCACAAGCTCATCAGGAAAGCCTTCAGCTCTAAAATTAATTTTATTTAAATCCTCCATTCTTTTTACAATCATCGAAGACCATGCTCTTGAACCATATTTTTTTTGTCCATCTTTAAATATCTCAACTATCTTTGGAGAAATCTCTAAAGGAGCATTTAATTTCTTAGCCAGATTATCAAATAAACTAGTATCTTTTAAAACAAGATCCATTGTGAAATTGATATTATAAGAGCCATTTAAAATAACCTGACTTTCTGTTTCATGTACAAAAGAATTTCCAGATGAAACTGCTATACCTTTAAATGCTTTAGTGAGATCTAAATTTGATTTTTTCGCAACAGTCCATGCTTCACCTAAAGCTACTAAATGAACTGATGCTAAATAATTTGTTATAACTTTAAGAACTGATGCACTACCTAATGCACCAGTATGTAATACTTTTCTGCCCATTACAGTTAATGCAGGCAATATTTTTTCAAAGGTTTTTCTTTCTCCACCTACAAATATAGCAATATTACCTGTAGCAGCTCTATGACAACCACCACTTACAGGCCCATCTAGTGGGATAGCTTTTTTTGATATTACCTTATTCCCAAGTCTTTTAACTTCATTTTCATCTGTTGTACTCATTTCTAACCAAATTTTATTTTCTGACAAACCATTTAGAACTCCATCTTCATTTTCCATAACTTCTGCAGAAACTTCAGGCGAAGGAAGAGAAGTAATTATTAGATCTGATTTTTGTGCTAATTCTTTAGGAGATTTTGCAATTTTAGCACCTAGCTTTTTAAATTCATTTGTTAAACGTTCATCTATTTCTCTTACAGTAACATCAAAATTATTTCGTATTAAGCTTCCAGCTAGTTTACCGCCCACATTTCCCAAACCAATAAAACCTATTTTCATTTTATTTCCTCTTCTTTTTTATTTTTTGTAAATACAATTAAAATCACACCTACTATTATTATCGCTCCACCTATAAATAATTCTTGCGTTGGTTTTTCACCTAAAAGAAAAATTGCAGCCAATAATCCTGTTGGGGGTATACCCATGGTAACAATAGGAAGCACTTTATAAAGTGGGTTGTTTTTTAAAACATAATAGAAACAACCATAAGTAATTGGTTGCATGATGAAACCAATATAAATTGCAATGATCCAGTGATCAATTTTTGCATTTGTTAAATAATTAATTGTATTTCCATCAATTATTGCAGAAAGCATTATTAAAATTGGTCCAGAGAATAATGCTAACCATGCAACTAAAGCTAAAGGATTTATTTCTTTACTTAAAGGTTTAACCATAACTTGTCCAAGGGCCCATATAGCAGATCCTAAAATTGTAAGACCAATTCCAATAAATTTTCCATCCAAGTTAGGAGATCCAGTTAAAATATAAACACCAACAAAAGCAATAGCGATACCAATCAAAGCTCTAATAGTTGGTTTTTCTTTAAGCAAGAAGTAAGCAAAAATAACTCCAAACGGAACTTCCATCTGAACCAAAAGAACTGCTGAAGATGCATCAATTAAATCTAAACCAGTATATGTAATACTATATTGCAACGTATTAGCCACTAATGATGCAGCAAATATTCTTTTCAAATATCCTTTTGGAATTGGAAACCACCAAATTAATAATGATGCAGCAAATGTAAATCTGATACCCATTAAAAGAACAGGAGGAAAAGATTCAAATGCTGGTTTAGCAATTACAAAACCGAAGCCTAAAAAAATAGGCACAAGGGATGCTACGAAAGTATCTTTTATATTCATGCCTATTTTAATATTAATGATTATTAAAGAACTTATGATATATTCACTTTTTAATTTATGAATTCAACAAAAATAGATCCTAAGTTTATCGGCCAAGCTAACCCTAGAGTTGGTTTAATTGCTCTTGCTAGTGATTTTATGATTGAAAAAGATTTTATAAATGTGATTAAAAATAAGAAAATTGATTTCTTTGTTAATCGTATTGAGTGTTACAACCCTCTCACGAAAGAAAATTTGATTAAAATGTCTAATAAAATAACTGACGTTACAAAAGATATCTTACCTGATCAAGACTTGGATTGTGTAGTTTATGGATGCACATCAGGAACTATTGCTGCTGGTCATGACTCAATTGAACAAAAAATTAAAGTTGCTAAACCAATGGCAGACGTATCAACACCAAGCACCGCTGCCATTAAAGCATTAAAGAAATTAAATATCAAGAAAGTTTCAATATTTACCCCATATAGCAAAAAATTAAATGATGATGTTTTAGATTATTTTAAAAGTGAAGGTTTTGAAGTTACATCGAATTCTTATTTTGATATTCAAGATGATTATGACATTGGAAAAGTTGATCAAGATTATTTGTATGACGTATTATCAAAAATAGATTTGAATGGAGCTGATGCTTTATTTGTGTCATGTACAGCTTTACCAGTTTTAGAAATTATTGATAAATTAGAAAAAAAATTAAATACAATAGTTTTATCTAGTAATCAGGCTTTAATTTGGGATACCCTTATAAAAATTAAAAAAAATAACTCAGTTGAAGGGTTTGGAAAATTATTCCAAGTAAATTGATGTCTTTTACTAAAGAAGAGTATAAACAAAGATTAACAAAAGTTCAAAAAATGATGCAGGAAAAAGGCATCGAACTTTTAATCTCACATGATACTAACAATTTGAATTATTTAACTGGTTATGATGCATGGTCTTTTTATTATGCTCAATGTGCTATTGTCCATGTAAGTGCTGATGAACCTTTATGTTTTGTAAGAGCACAAGATGCTGGAGGCGCTTATATAACTACTTATTTAAAAAATGAAAATATTATTGTTTATGATGAAAACTATATTCATACATGGCCAAAACACCCCTATGATTATTTAGTTGAAATTATTAAAGAGCGAAAGTGGGATATGCTTAATATAGGTGTCGAAATGGATGCACATTATTTTACAGCATTTTGTTATGAAAAAATAAAACAGGGATTACCAAAAGCAAAAATTTTAGATAGTGATCGTTTAGTTAATTGGGCAAGATTAGTTAAATCAGAAGCTGAAATAAGTTATATGAAATCTGCAGCAAAAATTTCAGAAAAAGGAATGAAAACTGCTATGGAAGCAATTAAACCAGGTGTTAGACAGTGTGATGCAGTTGGTGAAATTCAAAAAAGTTTATTTTATGGTACCGAGGAATTTGGAGGTGAATACTCTAGTATTGCAACCTTACTTCCAACAGGGAAAGGAACCTCGGCTTCACATTTAACAGCAACACAAGAAAAATTTGTCGAAGGAGAGGCTACAATTGTTGAATTATCTGGAGTTTATAAGAGATATCATGCTCCAATGGCCAGAACAGTTCTGCTGGGAAAACCTAATCAACTAAAGATTGACACAATGAACAAAACCATTGAGGCGCTGAATGCTGGAATTAGTGCAATCAAACCCGGAAATACAGCCGATGATGTTGCTCAATCTTTTTGGAAAGTTTTAGATAAATATGGAATTGAAAAAAAATCTAGAACAGGTTATTCGATTGGAATTGGATATCCTCCTGACTGGGGTGAGCATACGCTTAATATTTATAAAGGAGACATGACAGTACTTGAACCCAATGTTTGCTTTCATATGATAGCAGTGATGCAATTTGGAGACTGGGGTGTTGAAGCATCAGAGGCTATTAGAGTTACAGAGAATGGATCAGAATTATTCTGTAATTTTCCAAAAGAGCTTCATATAAAGAGTTAATTAGCTATTGAAATCTATTTACACAAATGTTTTATATTCACCTTTATGGGTAAAAATCCAGAATTTGTTAAATTTGATAAAGTAGATAAAAGTTACGACGGTAAAGTTCTTGTTGTTAAAGATCTTCAATTAGATATTGCAGAAGGTGAATTTATAACGATGCTTGGCCCATCTGGATCAGGTAAGACAACCTGTTTAATGATGCTAGCTGGATTTGAAACACCTACTCATGGTGAAATATTATTGGATGGAAATATAATTTCAAATATTCCTCCTCACAAAAGAGGTATTGGAATGGTTTTCCAAAACTATGCGTTGTTTCCGCATATGACAGTTTATGAAAACTTAGCCTTTCCATTAAGAGTAAGAAAAGTTGATAAAGATGAAATAGATAAAAAGGTTGACAAAGCATTATCTATGGTTTCATTAAATGGTTTTGAAACTAGAATGCCAGCGCAGCTTTCGGGTGGTCAACAACAAAGGGTTGCTGTAGCAAGAGCTTTAGTATTTGATCCAGCAGTTGTTCTAATGGATGAACCTCTAGGAGCATTAGATAAAAATTTAAGAGAAAGCATGCAATATGAAATTAAACATATACATGAAAGCATTGGTGTTACAGTTGTATATGTAACTCATGATCAAAGTGAGGCATTAACTATGTCAAATAGAATTGCAGTGTTTAATGATGGAAAAGTTCAACAACTTTCAAATCCAGCTGAACTTTATGAGAAGCCGGTAAATTCCTTTGTTGCTGAGTTCATAGGTGAAAATAATACCTTCAACGGAGAAGTAGTTGATATTGCAAAAGATAAATGTAAAGTTAAATTAGCAAATTCAGAAATACTTGCTAATCCAATTTCAGTTAAGTCAAAAGGTGAAAAAACAACTGTGTCTTTGAGACCTGAAAGAGCATTGATAAATCCAACTGGTGAAATGGATAATATGTTTACTGGGAGGATTGAAGAAGTAATTTATCATGGAGATCACACAAGAGTTAGATTAAATCTTTTAGGAAGCTCTGAGTTTATTCTTAAAGTACCTAATAGTACGTCCAATCTAGAATTAAAAGTTAGTCAAGATATTAATATTGGTTGGAACAGCACTGATGCTCGAGCATTAGATCCTAAATAATTTTTTTTTTAAATTAATATATATTTTAATGACAAAATAGGCAGTTGACTTCACTTTAGCTATTTGTTGTACTTTTAATTATATAAATTAATTTATATTAACGTTTAAACGGAGGAATAATGAGAAAAATAAGTAAAGTATTACTAGCTCTTTCTTTTGTTGTGTCTCTAACTTCTTCAGCCTTTGCTGTTACAGTAGCATCTTGGGGTGGAGCTTATACAGAGTCTCAAAAATTAGGGTATGGTGATCCAACTGCTAAAGCATTGGGAGTAGATATCAATTGGGTTGACTATTCTGGTGGTTTATCAGAAATCAAAGCACAAAAAGAAGCAGGTGCAATAACTTGGGATATTATGGACGTATTTGCATTCGATACGATTAATGGATGTGATGAAGGTCTATTTGTTAAATTTGATTTTGACAAAGATTTCCCAGCTGCGCCAGATGGAACTCCTGCAAGTGAAGACTTCTTCACAGGAATGCCTAGCGAATGTGCTGTGGGTAACATTTTATATTCTTGGAACTATGCTTATGATACAAGAAAATTTAGTGGTTCAAAGGCTCCTACAAAAATCAAGGACTTTTTTAATACTAAAAAATTTCCAGGGAAAAGAGCTATTTACAATAGTGCTTTAACTAATCTTGAAATCGCCTTAGCGGCCGACGGAGTTAAGTTAGGTGATGGTGGAACAAGAGTTTATAGAAAACTGTTAGAAGATGGTGGAATTGACAGAGCGATGAATAAAATTAAAGCTTTGTGTACAGATCCAAATGGTGGATGTGTATTCTGGTCTGCAGGTGCTCAACCGCCCGAATTGCTAGTTGCTGGTGAAGTTGTAATGGCTACTGGTTGGAACGGAAGATTCTTTAATGCTGAAGTAGGTGAAGGTGCTCCAATCAAACAAGTGTGGGATGGGCAAGGTCTTGACTATGAATATTTTGTACTTGTTAAAGGTGGACCTGATGAAGCAAATGCTAAAAAAGCTTTAGCAATGATGACTAACACAGAAATGTTAGCTGGTAGTGCGAAGTATATTGCATACGCTCCATGGAGAAAATCATCTCTTGATGTAATCACTGCTGGTGAGCCTTGGTATAAAGATGGTAAAACTAATATGATGCCACAAATGCCAACTGCTCCTGCAAATACTAAGAACTATTTTTTAGTAGACCCATTCTTTTGGGCTGATAACAATACAGAAATCAGTGAGAAGTGGGAAGCAATGAAAGCAGGACTATAATTTCAGTTTTAATCACTGAATTTATATAATATATTTAGGGCGGTTATTTATAACCGCCCTATTTTTTTATGAGCTCTGAAACAAAACAAATATTAACAACTGATGGCATACCTTTAGAAGTCAGTTTAAAAAAAGCAGAAAAGAAAAATAAAATAAAAGCTTTTCTACTTGCTGCACCTTTACTTTTATTTCTCGTAATTACCTATATTTTTCCTATTGGTGAAATGTTTATGAGGAGTGTTGATGACAGAATGGTTACCAACATGCTTCCAAAGACTTTCCAAGAGATGGAAAAATGGGAAAATTTAGAGGAGCTACCTCCGGAGGAAGTTTATAGAGCATTTTACGAAGATTATAAATTACTTGTTGAAAAGCAACAGCATGGGAAATTAGGACAAAGATTGAATAAAGAAAAAAACGGTTTTAATACAATTACAAAAAAACTTTTTAGACAAATAAAAAGAAAAAAAATTGATGAAAGCGCAAGCTTAAAAGAGCAAATTAATAAACTTCATAAAAGATGGAGAAATGTAGAATATTGGCAAGCAATCAAAAGAACAGCCCCTCCATATACAATGGCAAAGTATTTAAAGGGTATGGATATGTATTTAGCTGCAGATGGGGGAATAGCTCAAGTAGAGGAGGATAGGAGAATTCATAGAATTTTATGGCTTAGAACATTAGAAATTGCATTTTTCGTTACACTTTTTTGCTTTCTTATGGGATACCCAATTGCTCATTTATTAGCAACATTGCCAATGAAATATAGCAATCTTTTGATGATCTGTGTGCTGCTGCCATTTTGGACATCTTTACTTGTTAGGACAGCTAGTTGGATGATTTTGCTTCAACAACAAGGAATAGTAAACGACTTCTTTGTAATGATCGGATTAGTAACTGACGATAACCGGCCAGAGATGATGTACAATAAAGTTGGCACATATGTTGCAATGACACAAATTTTATTGCCATTTATGGTTCTCCCACTTTATAGCGTTATGAAAACTATTTCGCCTAGCTTAATGAGAGCTGGTAAATCTTTGGGTGGAACACCTTTCGTTGCGTTTTGGAAAGTTTACTTCCCTTTAACTATACCTGGAATTGGAGCTGGATGTCTCTTAGTTTTCATTTTAGCAATAGGATATTATATTACCCCAGCTTTAGTTGGAGGAGCCTCCGGAACATTAATAAGTAATCAGATTGCATTTCATATGAAGACAACTCTTGATTGGAGTTTTGCATCTGCGATGGGATTAATGTTGTTAACTGGAGTTTTAGTTATTTATTGGATTTATAATAAATTAGTTGGAGTAGATAATATTAAATTAGGATAATATGGCATTACCAAGTTATACAGAAACTAGATACAGAATTTGGCATTATATTTATATTGCGATTTGTACATTTGTTTTTTTCTTTTTAATTGCACCATTATTTGTAATTTTTCCATTATCTTTTAATGCAGAAGAATTTTTAGTTTTTTCAGAGGGTATGAAAAATCTAGATCCAGATGCATTTTCTCTAAGGTGGTATAAAGACATGGTTTATGGAACTAAAAATCCTTGGGGATTAGCTGCAAAAAATAGTTTTATAATTGCAATCTTTGCTACAATTGGATCAATTATTTTAGGCACTTTAGCTGCGCTAGGACTTAGTAGTAGACATATGCCTTACAAAGGTTTGATTATGGCAACTTTAATATCACCAATGATTGTTCCATTAATTATATCAGGTGTTGCTATTTTCTTTTTTATGGCAAAAGCTGGTTTAGCAGCAACTCATACAGGAATAGTCTTAGCACATATAATATTAGGCACACCATTTGTTGTAATTACTGTTACAGCCACACTTTCTGGTTTTGATCATAGTGTAACAAGGGCAGCAGCAAGTTTAGGTAGTAACCCTGTAAATACATTTATGAAAATTACCCTCCCTTTAATTTTACCAGGAGTAATTTCTGGAGGTTTATTTGCATTTGTAACATCCTTTGATGAGGTTGTTGTTGTCTTGTTTTTAGCGGGCTTAGAGAATACAACTATTCCAATACAAATGTGGACAGGTTTAAGAGAACAATTAAGCCCCACAATTCTTGCAGTTGCAACCTGCTTAATTCTTTTATCAACATTAATACTTGTAACTGCAGAATTATTAAGAAGAAGATCTGAGAGATTAAGAGGAATAAATAGATAATTTACCCAAATAATTTTATCATATATAGAAGTTGTTATGGAAATTAAAAAAGTTGTAGTTATTGGTTCTGGAACAATGGGTAGTGGAATAGCAGCCCATTTATGCAATGCAGGTATACCAGTTACATTATTAGATTTAACAACTGAAATTAGTGAAAAAGCTAGAGAAAGAATTCATAAATCTAGACCCCCTTTGCTGATAGATAAAAGAAAAATAAACAACATTAATGTTGGGAATATTGAGGACAATTTTAATGTTGTTGAGGATGCAGATTGGGTTGTAGAGGCAGTAGTAGAAAGAATTGATATTAAACATAATATTTACGAAAAAATATTTAAAAATAGAAAAAAAGGAGCAATAGTTTCATCAAACACTTCATCAATTCCAATTAAAGTTTTGTCAGAAAAACTGACTGATGGAGAAAAAAAAGATTTTTGTATCACTCACTTTTTTAATCCAGTTAGATACATGGGATTATTAGAGATTGTTAAAAATGAAAATAATGATTTAAATAAAATAAATTCTTTAAAGAAATTTTGTGAAGTTGAGCTTGGTAAGGGAGCTATAGTTTGTAATGACACCCCAGGTTTTCTAGGTAACAGAATTGGTGTATATGCAATGCAAATTGCTATGACAGAAGCTTTCAGAATGAAACTTTCTATAGAAGAAGCTGATGCAGTTTTTGGTAGACCTATGGGAATACCTAAAACAGGAGTTTTTGGATTATATGATCTAATTGGAATTGATTTAATGGCCGATGTCTTAAAAAGCTTTATTAAGGAACTTTCAGATAAAGATGAATTTCAAATTGTAGCAAGAGAAATTCCATTAGTAAAAAAACTAATTGAGACAGGCTATACGGGTCGTAAAGGGAAAGGTGGCTTTTATAGAATGAATAAAGATGGAGATCAAAAAATTTTAGAAGCCATTAACTTAGAAACAGGTGAGTATTCAGCAACAAAAAAAATAGATTTAGGAATTGAGACTGTTGATATTGTAAATTTAATTAATCGAAAAGATAAGTTTGGAGAATATGCGTGGATTGTAATTTCGAAAATAATTAAATATGCGTCTTCACTTGTACCAGGAATAACCGATAAGTTTAATGATATTGATGAAGCTATGAGACTAGGTTTTAACTGGGCGATGGGTCCATTTGAAATGTTAAAATCTATAGGAGTTAATAATTTCTTTGAAAGAATTGATAATTTTGAACATAACAAATTTTTAGAAAATTTATCAAAATCAAAAGATGAAAACTTCTATGGAGAAAGACAGCTTTATACAGATATTCAAACTCTAGGAAAAATAAGACCAACGTCAATTAAACTGGATAAAAATAATTCTGCTGAAATACATCGATTTAAAGATTTTAATATTGTTGAATTTACAACAAAAGCTTGTGCATTAGATTATGATTCAATGGATGCATTAAAAAATGCAACTGATAAGCCTTTAATTGTAATTAATGAAAGTATGCAATTTTCAGCAGGTGTAAATTTGAGTTATACTATGAATTTTGCTGACAAAGGAGACTTTAAATCAATTGAAAAATTTATTAAATATTTTCAAGATACTTGTAAAACTTTAAAATATTCTAAGTACCCAGTTGTATCAGCTCCATCGGGACTTACTCTTGGAGGAGGATTTGAGGTTTTAGTTCAAAGTAATTTTGTTGCCTCACATACAAATTTGGTTATTGGATTAGTTGAAACTATTGTTGGATTAGTTCCAGCAGGTGGAGGATGTAAAGAAATGTTATGGAGATGGTCTCAAACAGAAGAGGCGAAATCAGATCCAGATTACGCACCTCTAAAAGTTTTTGATATTATTGGTTATGCTAAAACAGCTTCATCACCAATAGAAGCTGAGCCTTTAAAATACCTAAGACCAGAAGATAAAAAAATAATGAATAGAAATAGTCTTTTTGAAGAATCCAAAAAATTAATTGATCAAAATACCAATTTTACTCCTCCAGAGGAGTGCAAATTCAATCTTTCAGGAAAACCATTAAAAGATAAAATGATTAAAGTTTTAGAAAAATTATATAATGAAAAAGTAATTTTAGACCACGGCATGTATGTTGGAACAGAGCTTGCAAACGTTTTAAGTGGTGGAGATACAAGCATTAAAAAAACACTATCCGAGGATGATCTTTATAAACTAGAATTAGATTCTTTTATGAGATTAATAGAAACTAAACAAACTCAAGATAGAATTAAGCATACGTTATCAACAGGTAAACCTTTGGTTAATTAGAATTTAACATTCTAAAGGTATTAATATGATCAGGTCTTAAAACATAAATTGCTTTATTACCTGTTTTAATTTTCGTTAAAATATCTAATCCACGAATTACTTTACCAAGTGGTGTATATTCTCCTTGATAAATTGGAATTTCTTTTAAGGTAATAAAGAATTCACTATCTTCAGTATCAAATTCTGTTGTTCTGGCAAATCCTACACTTCCCGCAGCAAATATAAAATCATTACTTAATTCAGATTTTAATAAACCTAATCCTGATTTACCACTACCGATTTTAGAATAATCTAAATTATCTATGTTTCCATACTCAATATCTCCAGCTTGTACAAAAGTATTTTCTGAAACTTTATAAAAAGCAGATCCATCATACATTTTTTTTTCAATTAAAATTTTAAATCTTTCAACTGCTTTAGGAGAAATATCTGGATAAAGTTCAATTATTACATTTCCACATTCAAGATTCATTACAGCAATATTGTTTGATATTTTAAGTTTAAGTTTGTCCAAATTATTTTTTTCAACAAATAAACATTTATTTTTTAATAAAAAAAAAGATGTAAATATAAAAATTGTAAGACTTATTAAAAATATAAATAATATTTTTTCTGATTTTGAGGCTTTTATAGATTTAATCATAAAATATTTTTATCTATTTTAGCCAAACTAAATCTTATATAATTGACTTTATTAGATAAAATTTTATCATTTTTTATTTTTTCTTTAATTATTTTTTTATCTGTCATTAAAAATGAAAATATTTCTGCCATATCTTCAGATGGAGTAGATTTAGAATATTCTGTCAAAAATCCATTAGTATTTTTATACAAATCTAAATTGAGTCTATCAGAGCAAGTAGAACATTTGGCATAATTAAAAGAAGTTTCATTAAAAGTAGAAAATTTATTTTCATCAAAAACATCACTATGACTACTTTGAATCATGTGAAAAATTTCGTGGTGTATCATTCTTTCAAAATACTCTTGGTTAAAATTAATGTCTAAAATTAAGGTTCTGTTTTTATTATTAGGTATTCCACCAGTATTTATTCCGGAGATAGATAAATTTTCACAAAAAACAATATACTTTAATTTTATTTTCTTTAGAAAGCCTGAATTATATAGGTTGAAATTTTTTTCAATTACAGAAAATTTTGAATTTAAATTTTCTATATTAACCTTGTCACAAGCAATATTCATTTTAACACCAATTTTAAAATTTCCTTTAGCATTCAAATAACGAATATTATTATTGTTTTTTAATTTATAAATTTCTACATTTGGAATTTTTATCAGGTTATAAATTTCGTCAGCATTTACATGTAGAATTTGAAATAGAAGGATAAAAAAAATTAAAATTTTCATTAAATTATTATAGACGAATTAGATCAGATAATATTATCTTAGATTATTAAAAAATGAAGAAAGAAAAAAATAAAAATCCAATTCAGCCAGCTGATGGAACCAAGGTTCCCAGATTTGCTGGTCCAAGTACATTTGCAAGGTTACCTGAATTAAGAGATGTGGAAAGTTGTGATATTGCAATTGTTGGTATCCCCTTTGATGCTGGTACAAGTTATAGACCTGGAGCAAGATTTGGTCCTCAAAGCATAAGACAAGCTTCAAGGCATTTAAGAACTAATTATCATCCAAATTATGATGTTGAACCGTTTAAGATTCAGCAAGTTGCTGATGCTGGTGATATTTCTTGTAATCCATTTAATATTGACGAAGCAATTAAACAAATTGAAGTAGGTGCAACAGATTTATTAAATAAGGTAGGAGGAATTATTAGTTTAGGAGGAGATCATACCATAGCAGTGCCTTTGTTGAGAGCAATTAATAAAAAAAACAAAGGTCCTGTTTCTTTAGTACATTTTGATGCTCACTTAGATACGTGGGACACATATTTTGGAGCTCCCTATACTCATGGAACTCCATTCAGGAGAGCTAGAGAGGAAGGTTTATTTTTAGATGATGCATCAATGCATGTTGGTATTAGGGGCCCACTTTACAGTAGAGACGATCTTAAGAATGACGAAAGTTTTGGATTTAAAATAATTCATTGTGACGAATTTCAAACAGAAGGAACAGATAAAATTGCTGAAAGAATTAGAAAAAGAGTAGGAGATAATCCTCTTTATTTATCTATAGATATTGATGTATTAGATCCAGCCTACGCACCAGGCACAGGAACACCTGAAATTGCTGGTATGACCACTAGAGAAATAGTAAATGTTTTAAGAGGTTTGTCAGGATTAAATTTAGTTTCTGCTGATGTGGTAGAAGTCTCGCCTGCTTACGATCATGCTGAAGTAACTTCTTTAGCCGCTGCAACAATAGTTTATGAACTTACAAATCTATTTGCAAAATCATAAAGAAAGGATAACTTTAAAATATGTTAAATAAAAAAAATTTTTATATTAATGGAGAATGGGTTGCACCAAATAGTTCTGAAGAAATTAAAGTAATCGATCCAGCAACAGAGCAAAATTGTGCTGTAATTACTTTAGGAAATAAAGCAGATGTTGATTTAGCAGTTAGTGCAGCAAAAGATGCTTATGAATCTTGGGCCTTTTCTTCTAAAGAAGAAAGAATTGGATTATTAGAAAAACTTTATGAAAACTACAAGAAAAGATGGGCAGACATTGCAGAAGCCATAACTCTTGAAATGGGTGCTCCAAAAGATTTTGCAACAAAATTACAAGCAGGTACAGGAGCAAGTCACATTAAATCTTTTATAAGATATTTAAAAAACTTTGAATTTGAAAAACCATTAGGTGAACACGCTCCTAATCAAAGACTAATTTATGAGCCAAAAGGTGTTTGTGCATTAATTACCCCATGGAATTGGCCAATGAATCAAGTGTGTTTAAAAGTAATGCCAGCAATTGCATCAGGATGTACGATGGTTTTAAAACCATCAGAGTTAGCGCCACTATCCTCAATGATACTTGCTGAAATTATTGATGAAGTAAAGTTTCCAAAAGGAGTATTTAATCTAGTTAATGGTGATGGAGCAACTACAGGTGATGCATTAACTAGTCACCCTGATATTAATATGATTTCTTTTACAGGATCAACAAGGGCAGGAGCTCTAATTTCACAGAATGCCGCTAGAGATTTTAAAAGAGTAAGTTTAGAATTAGGTGGAAAAGGCGCAAATATAATTTTTAAAGATGCTGATCCAGAAGCTATAGAAAGAGGTGCTTTAAGATGTTTCAGAAATTCAGGACAATCTTGTAATGCACCAACTAGAATGTTAGTTGAAAAATCAATGTACGATGAGGCTATTGAGAGATTAAAAAAATATACTGAAAATTTTGAAGTTGGTGATCCTAAAAAAGAAGGAGAACATATAGGTCCAGTTATTTCAGAGACACAATATAACAAAATACAAACCTTAATCCAAAAAGGTATTGACGAGGGTGCAAAATTAGTTGCTGGAGGCACTGGTAAACCAGATGGATTAGATAAAGGTTATTTTGTTAAACCAACTGTGTTTGCAGATGTTAATAACGATATGGAAGTTGCAAGAACAGAAATTTTTGGACCTGTTTTATCTGTAATTCCATTTGAAACAGAAGAAGATGCAATAAAAATTGCTAACGATACTGATTATGGATTAACAAACTATATCCAAACTAAAGATTCACAAAAAGTACAAAGAGTTGCAAGAAAATTAAGATCTGGGATGGTTGATGTAAATGGAGCAGGAATTGCAGTTGATGCACCATTTGGTGGTTTTAAACATTCAGGAATAGGTAGAGAAGCAGGTGAACATGGCCTTGAAGAATTTTTAGAAGTAAAAGCAGTAGGCGGGTGGAGCAATTAGCTTAAATTATCATAAAAAAAAGGTAGCTTTTTTACGCTCATTTTAGGTTTTATCTTTGTTATTTTATTTACACAACATTTCAAAGTACTACTGTTCTAATTTTATATTAGATAACAGGTTTAAATTTTCTTAAACCATAACAAAAAGGAGATCAAAATGAGTAGATCGTCGAAGCTTTACAATTCTGACTTAGCACCGACTCCAGCTAATAAAAAGAATTGGGGCTGGTTTGAAATCTTTAACGTGTGGGCAAATGATGTTCAAAGTTTATTTGGTTATACTTTAGCTGCATCTTTATTTTTAGCGTCAGGATTAAATGGTTGGGCTGTATTTGCAGCACTTATTCTTGCAGGATTTTTTATAATGTGGCTTGTAAATTTATCAGGAAAACCGAGTGTAAAACATGGAATTCCTTATCCAGTATTTGCTCGTGTCAGCATGGGTGTTTTTGGAGCAAACTTTCCAGCAATGGCCAGAGGCCTTGTTGCTATGTTTTGGTATGGAGCTCAAACTTATGCAGCATCAACGGCTGTAGCACTTTTAATAACTGGAATTACAGGTATGGAAGGTGAAGTTATGTTTCTTGGTATGACAGGTGTAATGTGGGTTTCATTTATATTTGTATCAGCATTCCAAGTTTACTTATTTTGGCAAGGTGTAGATCTTGTTAAACGTTTCTTAAACTTTGCAGGTCCTGCAGTTTACGCTGTAATGATATTGTTAATGATAGTTATATGGGCTAAAGCAGGTGGTGGATTATTCTCTGAAGTTGGAACTATATTTTCTGGTGGTGAAAGATCTGGTGGTTTTGAAGGTTTAGGATCTTTCGGAGCATTCCTAGCAGTATTTTCGATTATGGTTGGATATTTTGCAGCTGTAGTAATAAATTTTGGTGATTTTGCAAGATTTGTTAAAAATGAAGATGAAATGAAAAAAGGTAATTTATGGGGATTAGTAGGAAATGTTGTTCTATTCTCTTTCATTACTTTAATGATCACTGGTGGTACAATTGCAATTTTTGGTGAATATGTTGCAAGTCCAACAGATATGGTTGCAAAAGTTGACAATTTAGGACTTACAATAATTGCTGCATTTGCTTTTTTTGCTGCAACTGTTGGTATTAATATGGTAGCTAACTTTATACCTCCAGCATATGACCTTGCTAATTTAATTCCAAGTAAAATCAATTTTAGAATTGGTGGATTAATTACCGCTGGTTTTGGTTTTGTAATTGGAGGTATGTGGGTTGCTGTTATTACTCAAATGGGATTATTTCCATTTGTTAATACACTTGGAGCTATTTTAGCTCCAGTTTTTGGTATTATGATTGTTGACTATTATATTATTAAAAAGGAACAACTTGATGTTGAAGCTCTATTTGATGATAGTTCAAATGCAAAATATCATTATAACGGAGGATTTAACCGTAAAGCAATTTTAGCCTGGATACTTTCAGGATATATTGCAGTTGGAACAGTTTGGCCAAATATTTTGGTTTTGGGTCTTGGAGATTTCTTCGCTAATTTAGGTGGAGGAGGAGGATATGCGTGGATAATTGGAGCATCATTAGGTGCTGTTGTCCATTTAGTTATATCAAAAAGATAACAATTAAACTCTAACTTAGTTATAATAAACCCGCTGCAATTTTGCAGCGGGTTTTTTTATATCGATTTTGCTCTTATACCATCAAGTAATTTTAGACATTTTTTTAGCTCATCTAAAATAATAAATTCATCAATTTTATGAGCTTGCTCAATTGAACCAGGTCCACAAACAACTGTACTAATTCCTATTTCTTGAAATAAACCTGCCTCAGTACCAAATGAAACCACTTGTCTTGAGTTATCGCCAGTTAAGCTAGATATCAATTCACAAGCTTCTGACTTTTCTTCCCTATCAAAACCAACTATCTCACCTATAATTTCTTTTTCAATTGATGAATTAGGATAGATTTTTTTCATATCAGGTAACAAAATTTCATTTGCATATTTATCTAATTCTTGATTTAAATAAATTGCATCATCTTTCACAACAGGTCTGGTTTCCCAATTAACGTGACATTTATCTGCTATTACATTATGAGCTATGCCTCCAAATATACCTCCAATAGATAAAGTAGAATGAGGAGGATCAAATATTGAATCTTTTGGGACTCTTTCTTTAAGTTTTTCTCTTAGCTCTATTAATTTGTTCACATATCTAGAAGCATATTCAACAGCACTTACTCCTTTGTGAGGAGTTGAACTATGTCCAGCTAAACCTTTAAAATATGTTGTGTATTCATAACATCCTTTGTGAGCATCGATAATTTTCATATTAGTTGGTTCACCAACAATACAAATTCCATCTTTAATATTTCTTTTCTTTAGCTCTCTAATAAGTATAGGAGCTCCTTGACAAGCAGTCTCTTCATCAAAAGTAAAAGAAAAATGAATATCTCTATCAAGATTTGATTTAGAATAAATTGGTGCAAAGGCCAAAGCACATGCAATGAAACCTTTCATATCACAAGATCCTCTTCCATAAAGTTTATTGTCTTTAATAGTTGCAACGAAAGGATCAGTTGCCCATCCCTTAGACACAGGAACAACATCAGTGTGTCCTGATAAAATTATTGATTTTTTATCGCTAAAATTTTTTGCCTTAATAGTAGCAAATAAATTAACTCTTTTTTTATGATCATCAAAAGTTCTAAAAGATGTAGCACCTAGATTTTTTAAAATATTATCGCAATAATCAATTAGAGAATTATTATCCTCTCCTGAAATTGTTTTAAAGCTAATTAAGTCAGTTAATATTTTAATTGAATTTTTGAATAATAGTTCCGAATTATTTTCTGTACTCATATTTTTCATGCATTATATAGTAATAATATGAAAGAACAAATTACGTATGATATTTTTGATAAAGTTGACATTAGAGTTGGTACAGTTATTTCAGTAAAAAAAAATGAAAAAGCTAGAAAACCTTCTTTAGTTGTTGAAGTAGATTTTGGAAAAGAAATTGGTATTAGACAATCTTCTGCCCAAATTACTCACTATTATAATGAAGAAAATCTTAAAGGAAAACAAGTAATAGGTGTTTGTAATTTTCCAGAGAAAAATATAGCTGGTGTAGTTTCTCAAGTACTTATTCTTGGCTCAATAGACAAGGAGGGCAAAGTAATTTTGGTTCATCCGTCTCAAAAATCTGAGAATGGTTTACCTATAGCATAGAAATGCATCCAGAAATTTTATCGATAACATTATTTGGTATTGTGGCCGCTTATTCTCCTGGGCCAAATAATTTTGTAGCATTTTATTCCGGATTTAATTTTGGTATTACAAGAACCCTACCACATATAATTGGAGTTACTTTAGGTTTTCCATTTTTGTTATTATGTGTAGCCTTAGGTTTAATAAATGTTTTTAAACTTTATCCATTAATTCAAGAAATATTAAAATATCTTGGAACATTATTTTTAATTTACTTGGCATATAAAATTTCTTTTTCTAATTCTCAAAATGAAGAAAACAAAAATAAAAATCCTGTAAAATTTATAGAAACATTTGTTTTTCAATTTTTAAATCCAAAAGCAGTTATTGCCTCGATTATAATTGTATCAACATACATTAAAGTAGGAGAAAATTTTGTAAGCTACACGACTCAAATTGTTATATTAGCTCTTTTAGTTTCGGTAACGAGTATTACATTATGGACATTTTTAGGTAAATTCTTTAGGAAATTCGCGACAAATCAGAAATTTATTAATTATTTTAATTATGTTATGTCACTGCTTCTTTTATTGAGCATACTAACTTTTTATTTATAACATGAAACCGGGAAACAAAAATTCTTATAATTCACTTAAAAAAATTACTATAGATGGTAACGGTTTTAAATATTATTCTTTATCTGAAGCTGAAAAAAATGGTCTAAATGGCGTAAGCAAACTTCCTAAATCTCTTAAAGTTTTGCTAGAAAATTTATTAAGATATGAAGATGACTTAAGTGTTACTAAATCTCAAATAGAAGCGATTAAAAATTGGCTTAAAACAAAAAAATCCAAAACTGAAATAGCATATAGACCTGCAAGAGTGCTTCTTCAAGATTATACTGGGATTCCAGCAGTGGCTGATCTTGCTGCAATGCGCGAAGCTGTAAAAGATAAAAATAAAGATCCTAATACTATCAACCCATTATCTGCTGTTGATCTTGTTATCGATCATTCAGTACAGGTTGATCAGTCTGCTGGAACAGATTCTTTTGAAAAAAATGTTGATATAGAATTTGAAAGAAATGGAGAAAGATACTCGTTTTTAAAATGGGGGCAACAAGCATTTAATAATTTTAGAATAGTTCCACCTGGAACAGGAATTTGTCATCAAGTTAATTTAGAGTATTTATCTAAAGTTGTTTGGTCAGAAGAGTTTGAGGGAGATAAGTATCTTTTTCCAGATACTTTGGTTGGAACTGATAGTCATACAACAATGGTTAATGGTTTATCAGTTTTAGGCTGGGGTGTTGGAGGAATTGAGGCCGAAGCAGGTATGTTAGGTCAGCCAATATCAATGTTGATACCTGAGGTTATTGGTTTTGAGATGAAAAATAAAATGCCCGAAGGAACTACAGCAACTGATTTGGTTTTAACAGTTGTTAAAATGCTAAGAGATAAAGGAGTGGTAGGTAAGTTTGTTGAGTTTTATGGAGAAGGTTTAAAAAACTTAACTCTTGCTGATAGAGCAACTATTGCAAATATGGCTCCAGAATATGGTGCTACATGTGGTTTTTTTCCAATAGATGAAGAAACATTAAAATACTTAAAATTTTCAGGTAGAGATCAGCACATTGTAAGTGTTGTAGAAAATTATGCTAAAGAACAAGGATTATGGGCAAGTAATGATATAGAATTTACTGATATTATTTCATTAGATATGTCCACTGTAGTCCCAACTATTTCAGGACCAAAAAGACCTCAAGATAAAGTACCTTTAACTGATGCGCCTAGCTCTTTCAAAAAAGTATTACAGGAGTCTACAAATATAAATAAAAAAACAGTTTCAAAAGTAGCCGACACTGATTTTGATATCAAGGACGGTTCAATATTAATCGCAGCAATAACTTCTTGCACCAATACTTCTAACCCAAATGTTTTAATTGGAGCAGGACTTTTGGCAAAAAAAGCAATTGAAAAAGGTTTGCAAGTAAAACCTTGGGTAAAAACTTCTTTAGCACCTGGCTCTCAGGTTGTAACTGATTATTTAGAAAAAGCTGGATTAAATACTTATTTAGATCAATTAGGATTTAATTTAGTTGGATATGGATGCACAACTTGTATTGGAAATTCAGGTCCACTACCTGAAAATATTGTAGATGCAATTCAAAAAGAAAATATTTATGCTGTTTCGGTTTTATCAGGTAATAGAAATTTTGAGGGAAGAATTTCTCCGCATATTAAGGCAAACTATCTTGCTTCACCTCCACTTGTTGTTGCATATGCAATTGCTGGTCATATGGAAGTTGATTTATACAAGGATGCGCTGGGAGAAGATCAAGATGGAAAAGAAGTATATTTAAAAGATATTTGGCCTTCAAATAAGGAAATAGAAGATACTTTAAAAAAGTCACTTAATGCAGAGATGTTTATACAAAGATATTCAAATGTTTCTGAGGGTCCAGCTCAATGGCAAAAAATTAAAACTGATAAAAGTAGTATTTATAATTGGGATGAAGGATCTACATATGTTAAAAAACCTCCCTTCTTTGATTCTTTAACAGATGAACCTGAAGGATTTAAAGAAATTAAGGACGCAAGACCATTATTAATTTTAGGTGACATGGTTACTACAGACCATATATCCCCAGCCGGAAGTATTCAAAAGGATAGTCCAACAGGTGAATATTTTATGGAACATCAAATTTTGCCAAAAGATTATAATTCTTATGGATCAAGAAGGGGAAATCATGAAGTCATGATGCGGGGTACTTTTGCAAATATAAGAATCCGAAATGAAATGGCGCCTGGAACAGAGGGTGGTTTTACAAAGTTATATCCAGAGGAAAAAGTTCTACCAATTTATGATGCAGTAGTTGAATATAAAAAAAGGGGAACTGATTTAGTTGTGATTGGAGGAAAAGAATATGGTACAGGATCATCAAGAGATTGGGCAGCTAAAGGAACAAAATTATTGGGTATTAAATCAGTTTTAGCCGAGAGCTTTGAAAGAATTCATAGATCAAACTTAATCGGAATGGGAATATTACCTTTACAATTTACCAATGATGTTAATAGAAAAAATCTTAAATTAATTGGTTCTGAATTATTTAGTATTGTAAATATAGAGAAGGGTGTAAATCCCTCAGACGACGTAACTGTTGAAATCAAATATGCCTCTGGTGAAATAAAAAAAATTAAAACTTTATGCAGAATTGATACAAAAAATGAATTAGAGTATTATAAAAATGGAGGTATTCTACAGTACGTTTTAAGGAATATGATTTAGTTATGGACGAAGATTTATCAATTATAAATACTAATACAAGAAATGAAAAAATTAGGAACTTTTTTGTAAATAATAAAATTAAATTAATATCAGGTATAATTACTTTAATTATTTTATTAATTGCTGTTTTTAGTTACGATAAATATTTAATAAATAAAAAAATAGAAATATCAGATAAATTTAATTCAATAACTATAGATTATTCTGAAAAAACAAAAGATCAAACTTCTAGAGCTTTAATTGAAATAATTAATAAAAAAGACCCAACTTATTCACCATTATCACTTTACTTTATTATAGATAATAACCTTTTAACTGATCGGTCTAAAATAAATTCATTATTTGATTTACTAATAAAAGACACAACACTAGACAATGAGATTAAAAATTTAATAATATATAAAAAAGCACTTTACAATGCAGATAATGCTCAAGAAAGTGATCTCTTAAAGATGTTAAATCCTCTAATTAATTCAAAAAGTGTTTGGAAATCTCATTCATTGTATTTGATGGCTGAATACTTTTATGCAAATGATCAAAAGCAAAAAGCTAGGGAATTTTTCAATCAAATAATAACTTTGGAAAATTCAAATCCAGATTTAAGACTACAAGCAGAGAAAAGATTGAATAGAGACTTGAGTGAATAAATTAATTTTTACTTTAGTAGTATTATTTTTCCTAAATAATTGTTCATTTAACGAAAATTCGAAAATTTGGAAAGATAAAGAAAATAAATTAGAAACTGATAAAAAATTAACAAAAGTTTTTTCAGAGGATAAAGCAAATGTTTCTGAATTTAACCAAAACTTAAAAATAGATCTATCATCGATAAAAATTGTTAATAAAAGAAAAAACAACCAAAATAATCTTGGTTTACAAAATTACAAAGGTGATTTAAAAAAGATTGGTAGCTTTAAATTTTCAAAATTAGATGAAATAAATCAATTAGATTTTGAACCAATTTTTTTAAAAGATGGAATTATATTTTTTGATAAGAAAGGTTCAATTGTAAGGTACGACAATAATTATAAAGTAATTTGGAAAAAAAATTATTACACAAAAGCTGAAAAAAAGTTAAAACCAAAACTTAATTTTTTAATAGAGGGTCAAAATCTTATAGTAGCCGATAATATTGCTAAATATTATTCTTTGAATGTTACTAATGGAGAGCTAAATTGGTCGAAACTTAATGATTATCCATTTAATTCGAATATTAAAAAGAGTAAAGATAAAATATTTATCATCGATTATAAAAATACTTTGAGATGCTATAAAATTACAGATGGTTCTGAATGTTGGAATTTGCAAACAGAGGACTCGTTTACAATTTCAAATATGAAATATTCTTTAATTATTTTTGAAGATAATGTTATTTTTAGTAATTCGATAGGAGATATTACAGCCGTAGATGTGGAAACTGGTTTAATTACATGGCAACTACCTACTCAAAGTAGTTCAATAATAAATGAAACATATAATTTTAAAATTTCTAAAATGGTATCGGATGGAAATTCTATTTTTTTTTCAAATAACAAAAATCAGTTTTATTCAATTGATTTAAAAACAGGAACTATCAATTGGATAAATAAAGTTAATTCTAATATAAAACCTATTTTGGTTGGAAACTTAATTTTTTCTATTTCTAACGAGGGTTATTTATATTTAATAGATAAAAAAAAAGGTAATATAGTTCGAATTACAGATCTATTTTTGAATTATAAAAATAAAAAAAGAAAAAATATTTATCCAGTAGGTTTTGTAATGGGAGACAAAAATTTGTTTTTAACCAACTCAGATGGTAAAATAATCATAGCTGGAATTGAAGACGGAAAAATAACAAAAATTGAAAAAGTTTCTGGTGGATTAGTCTCTGAACCATTTATATTTAACAAAAATTTATACGTAGTAAGAAATGGATCAATTATAAGATATAATTAAAAATGTTCTTAAAATTTTTAGAAAAAATTGGAAGAAAAAAAGTTGTATTAGATAGAGGCCCTTCTCACCCAAAGTATAATGAGGCAAAGCCCTGGATGAACCGTTACTATGTTTTGATCAGGCATCGACCCAAATGGTTCCCGTTCAATATATTAATTCATGAGATGCTAGCAGATGATCATGGAGAAGGAGTTCATAATCATACATTTCCATATATTACTATAATTTTAAGAGGAGGCTATTGGGAAACATTAAGTACAGGTAAGTTTTGGCGACCACCAGGATATATTGGGTTCAGATCAGCAAATAACTTACATCGGGTAGATTTGGAACCAGGAACAAAACCATTAACTTTGTTTATTACTGGTCCATTTGGTTTAAGGAAAGGACCAAGATCAGAGTATGGCATTGATTTTAAAACTAAAAAAAATTAATGCCAAAAAAATTTGAAAAGGAGTTTATATCTTATTGTGAAAATCAAGATTTAGAAGTTAATTCTAATCAAATCACTGTAATTAAAAAATTAGAAGATTACTATCATATTAATTACAAATCATTTTTTTCAAAATTATTTTCCAAACAACAATCTAAAAAAGGATTTTATTTATATGGGGGAGTAGGAGTTGGGAAAACAATGATTTTAAATTTCTTTTATGATCGTCTTGATGAAAAAAAATTGAAACTTCATTTTAACGAATTTATGTTAGGTTTCCATGATTTTGTTCATGAACGAAAAGAAAAAAAAGAAGAGAATATAATCAATCAATTCGTCAAAAATTTAAAAACTAAAGCCTCTTTAATTTATTTTGATGAATTTCAAGTTACAAATATTGTTGATGCAATGATTCTAGGAAAATTATTTGAACAAATCTTAAAAGAAGATATAAAAATTATCTTTACCTCAAACACTAAAATTTCAGAACTTTATAAAGAGGGACTTCAGCGAGAGCAATTTATACCTTTTATAAAAATTATGGAGGATCAATCAATTGAGTGCGAATTAAAAATTGAAGATGATTATAGAAAATCTAACGATAATAAACAACATCGATATTTTTATCCACTTAATCAAGAAACTAATTTTAATATTAATAAATTTTTTAGGACCATAACAAAAGGCAAAAAACAATCTTCAAAGACAATAAATGTTAAAGGAAGAGATTTTAAAATAGAAAACTACTATGAAGGAATTGCAAGGTATAGTTTTAATCAACTTTGTGATCAAAATTTAGGAGCAGAAGATTATTTAGCAATAATTAAAGACTGTAAATTTATAGTTATTGATCAAATACCCCAATTCAATGATGTAAATTCAAATCAACAACAACGTTTTATCACTTTGTTAGACGTAATTTATGATAAAAATGTTTCATTAGCAGTTACAGCTGATCAAAACTTAAATCAATTTACATCATCACGATTGCTTGAAAAACCATTTAAACGTACAGTAAGTCGTTTGTATGAGCTTACATCTAAGGATTATAATTAATGAAACAAGAATTCTATAATCATAAAATTAATACTAACGGTCAAAAGTTATATGAATTTACCAATGATACAATTTATTGGATTAATCAAAATAATTTTAAAAATGGTATTATTAATTTAAGTATTCAGCATACAAGTGCCTCATTAATCGTACAAGAAAATGCAGATCCAGATGTACAAACTGATTTAATAAATTATTTTAATAAATTAGCCCCAATGGATAAAAAACTTTATATACATACGACTGAAGGAAAAGATGATATGCCTGCACATATCAAATCAACTCTAACTAATAATCAAATCTCTCTTAGTATAAAAGATAGTGAGTTATTACTTGGTACTTGGCAAGGTTTATATTTGTTTGAACATCGTTTAGGACAACAAAATAGAACAATTATTCATCATTTTATTGGTGAATAAATCGGTTATTTTTTGAGCGATTGGAAAGCTTCTAAAGCGGCAGCTCTTGCTTTTTCATGTATTACAATAGGTTTAGGGTAATGTTGGCCTATAATAGTTTTTATGGCTTCTTGATATTTTAGCTCCATTTCCCATGGCTTATGAATAAATTTACTTGGCACTTTGCTTAATTCAGGAACCCATTTTTTTACATATAAGCCCTCTTTATCAAATTTTTCTCCCTGTAATATTGGGTTAAAAATTCTAAAATAAGGTGCAGCATCAGCTCCACAACCGGCAACCCATTGCCATTGAGCTACATTATTTGCTTTGTTGAAATCTAATAAACAGTTTCTGAAATGTTTTTCGCCTTCTGTCCAATTAATTCTTAAATGTTTAACAAGAAAGGAACCAACTACCATTCGAATTCTATTATGCATCCATCCAGTTTCATATAATTCTCTCATCCCTGCATCAACTATAGGATAGCCAGTCATTCCTGATTTCCATGCCTTTAAAAACTTTTCATTTTTTTGCCATGGGAATTTATCAAACTCTTTTCTATAATTGCCTTTTAAAAATTCTGGAAAGTAGTTAATTAAACTGTGTGAAAATTCACGCCAACCTAATTCATTAATATATTTTCTATAACCAATACCTTTAGATTTAATCTGATTACATTTTTGCCAAATTGTACTTACATGAATTTGGCCATGTTTGATGTAAGGTGATATTTTTGAAGTGCCT